>DASUVX010000107.1:0-22985 GCA_036378735.1 Pseudonocardiaceae bacterium
CCGGCGGCACCGGCCTGGGCCTGGCCATCGTCAAACACGTCGCCGCCAACCACGGCGGCGAAGTCCACCTCTGGAGCAAACCCGGCACCGGCTCCACCTTCACCCTGCGCATCCCCGCCCACCCCGACAACCCCCAACACCCGACACGCACGCTACCGACACCCGAGTACGCGAGAGGGTCGCCATGATCAGAGTGCTCATCGTGGAAGACGAGGAAGACTTCGCCGACCCGTTGGCCTTCCTGCTGCGCAAGGAGGGCTTCTCGCCGGCGGTCGCCGCGACCGGATCCGAGGCGTTGGAGGAATTCGACCGCAACGGCGCCGACATCGTGCTGCTCGACCTGATGCTGCCCGGCATGAGCGGCACCGACGTGTGCAAGGCGCTGCGCCAGCGCTCGGCGGTGCCCGTGATCATGGTCACGGCCCGGGACAGCGAGATCGACAAGGTGGTCGGCCTGGAGCTGGGCGCCGACGACTACGTCACCAAGCCCTACTCGGCCCGCGAGCTGATCGCCAGGATCCGTGCCGTGCTGCGCCGCGGCGCCGAGGTCCCCGATGGCCCGGTGTCCAGCACCGCCACGATTGGGCCGGTAGTGTTGGAGGCTGGACCGGTACGGATGGATGTCGAGCGGCACATCGTCACCGTGGCCGGCCAGGAGGTGGGACTGCCACTCAAAGAATTCGACCTGCTGGAATATCTGCTGCGCAACGTCGGTCGGGTACTCACCCGGGGCCAGCTCATCGACCGGGTGTGGGGAGCGGACTACGTCGGTGACACCAAAACGCTCGACGTCCACGTCAAGCGGTTACGCTCCAAGATCGAACAAGATCCCTCCTCGCCTAGGCACCTGCTCACCGTCCGCGGCCTTGGCTACAAGTACGACACCTGACCGCACTGCCGTAGCCTGGCCTGTCATGCGGCTCGGCGTGCTCGACGTGGGTTCCAATACCGTCCATCTGCTGGTGGTGGACGCCCACCACGGCGCTCACCCGTTGCCTCAAACGTCGGAGAAGTCGGTGCTGAGGCTGGCCGAGCAGATGGACGCCCGCGGGAAGATCACTCGCGAGGGAGCCGATCACCTGATCCGCACCGTGCGCGATGCCGTCGCGTCGGCATCGGCGATGGGCTGCGAGGATGTGATGGCCTTCGCGACGTCAGCGGTTCGGGATGCGTCCAACGTCGGTGCGGTGTTGAACCGGGTGCTTGACGAGACCGGGGTGGCGCTCGAAGTCCTCTCCGGCGAGGAGGAGGCCATCCTCACCTTCCTGGCGGTCCGCCGCTGGTGTGGCTGGTCGGCTGGTCGGCTGCTCATGGTGGACGTCGGCGGGGGATCCTTGGAGATTGCTGTGGGGCTCGACGAGGAGCCCGATGTGGCGGTGTCGCTGCCGCTGGGCGCCGGCCGGCTTACCCGGACTTGGCTGACCAACGACCCGCCGCGCCGCCGCGAGCTGGAGTCGTTGCGCGAGCATATCGACGAGCAGCTGGTAGAACCGACTCGTAAGCTGCGTGAGGCCGGCATCCCGGACCGGGTAGTGGGTACCTCGAAGACGATCCGGTCGCTGGCCCGGCTCAGTGGCGCCGCCCCCTCGTCAGCGGGTCCGCGGGTGCGCCGTACGCTCACTGCTGCCGGGCTCCGCCAAGTGGTCGCTTTCATCTCCCGGATGAGCGCCGATGACCTGGCCGAGCTAGAGGGAGTCAGCGCCAGCCGGGCCCACCAGCTCGTCGCCGGAGCGCTGGTGATCCAGGCAACGATGCACGCGCTGGACGTCGAGGAAATCGATCTCTGCCCGTGGGCGTTGCGGGAAGGGGTCATCTTGCGCAAGTTGGACTGGCTGGATTGGCTGGATGGAATTGACCGGACGGCGCAGCTGACCCGCCGCCCACCTCGACGGACTGGACGCACGGTGGCCCGAGGTGCACGGTAGGCAACGATGAGGCGCAGTAGCGAGCCTGAGGAGCGGGCGCAGTTCACCGTGGCTGAGCTGCTGGCCCGGTATGGTGAGCCGGCCCCGGCCAACACTGGGCGACGGCGTCGCCGAGCCGCGGAGGAGCCTGGCACGCCCACCCAAACCGCTGCTCCGCCGATCACGCACCCGAACAGAGCCCCACGTCGCGAGTCGACGACTCCACCGTCAGCCCCGCTGCTGGCACCGGACGGACCGTCGAGGCAGCCGAACAGCAACGGTCGAACCGCCCGCAGTTGGGCTCCGGCGGTGACCACGCCGCCGGGGGCGGCGCCACGCCCGCCAGTTACCCCGCCGGTGACCCCGCCGGTCGTCGCACGACGTGCGCCGCTTACCGCGACCTCGGTTACCGACGGACCGATCACCGAGCAGTTACCCCGGTACAATCCTGCGTCGACCCAGCCCGGAACCTCGCCGAGCCGTCGTCCGACCAGCGCCCAGCCGGTCAATGCACCGCCGATCAGTACCCAACCAGTGAAGGTCGCCCAACCGACCAAGGTCGACCAACCGGCCAAAGACGACCAACCAGCCAAGGTAACCGCGCCAGCCAAGGTCACCCAGTCGGCCAAGATCAATTCGCCGGCCGAGGCCCAACCAGCCGGCGCGCAGGCGCCGGCTGGTTTGAATGCCACCGTCCGGGCCATTCCCGAGCAGGTTGGGACGGCCACCACCGAGGTGGACACCGAGGATGCGGAGTCTCGTTCCCCCATGTGGGAGTGGGCCGCGATGGTGAGTCAGGTCGGGCTAGGCGTCGTCGGCGGGGCCACGCTGTGGCTGATCTGCGAGTGGCTCTGGCAGCGGATCCCGGTGGTCGCGCTGGTGGTGGCGCTCGGCTTGATCACCGGAATGGTCTGGGTAGTGCGCCGGGTCCGGCGTGCCGAGGATCTGCAGACAACGGTGATCGCAGTGCTGGTCGGACTCTTCGTCACGGTATCGCCGGCAGCGCTGTTGCTCGTCAGCCGATAGCCGGTGGCTGCGGCCGACTCGATCCGGGTGGCGCTGTCCACCGCCTCGGTGTGGCCGGAATCCATCTCGGTGGCCTTCGAGCTGGCTGCCGAGCTCGGCTATGACGGCGTTGAAGTGATGGTCTGGGGTGACCCGGTCAGCCAGGACGTCCCTGCCGTCGCGGCGTTGGCGGTGCGCTACCAGATGCCCGTGTTCGCGGTGCATGCTCCCTGCCTGCTGATCACGCAGCGGGTATGGGCGGCGGATCCGTCGGTTCGATTGGATCGCGCGGTGCACGCAGCCGTCGAGCTGGGTGCGAGCATCGTGGTGGTACACCCGCCGTTTCGCTGGCAGCGGGACTACGCCGTGGGCTTTGCGGATCAGGTCGCCACGCTCGAAGCGTCGTCCGGGATCATGCTCGCGGTGGAGAACATGTTCCCGGTGCGGCGGGGTGGTCTGGAGATGTCCAGCTACCTACCGTCCCCGGACCCCACCGACGCCGGATACTCGCACTACACGCTGGACTTGTCGCATACCGCAACGGCCCGAGTCGACGCCCTGGCGATGGCGGAGCGGATGGGATCACAGCTGGTGCACCTGCACCTGGCCGACGGCACCGGCGCGGCCCGTGACGAGCATCTGGTGCCCGGCCGGGGCAGCCAACCCTGTGCAGAAGTGTGCGTGGCGCTGGCAGATGGTGGTTTTGCCGGCTCTGTCGTGGTCGAGGTGAGCACCCGCCGGGCCCGTACCCGCCCGGAGCGACGAGCCCTTCTAATCGAGGCGCTACTCTTTGCGCGCCTGCATTTGTGAGCGACCCAACCGGGGCCTGAATGCAGCGGGGGAACATCAGCACCGATCGAGGAGTGAACGCTTGCCATGAGCGCCATCATCGTGATCGAGATCGTCGTCGGCATCGTCGTGCTTGCCGCGGCTGTGCGGTTCGCTGTGCGGGACGCCCGGCAGCGCAGCGCCGCTGCGGAGCCCGAAGTCGAACCCGCGGAAACGCACGTGCCAGTAGGCGGCAGCGCGCCCCAAGCAGAGCAGGAGGCGAGTCAGGAGGCGAGTCAGGAGGCGAGTCAGGAGGCGGAGCCGGTTGGCTCCACCGAAACCAGCTGACGCGGCAGTGATCGCCGAACTGAGCGGTCACCGTGCGACCCCGCACGGTGACACCTCAGTTCGGCGATCATGACATCGAGCACGGGAAGCCACCCCGTCGTGGGCGCGGGCTAGCGTGCGTGTTGTGCTGCGCTCGCTCATCCTGGCCGCTGCCGGCAATCCAGCGGTACGCCGGCTGGTCGCCACGGCACCGGTCAGCCGCTATGTGGTCGATCGCTTCGTGGCGGGAGTGAATACCGATCAGGCGGTGGCCGCCACCACCGCGTTGGTGGCCGACAACCTCTCGGTGACCCTGGACTACCTGGGTGAAAGCGTCGTGGACGACGCCGGTGCGGAGTCCACCGTGCGCGCCTACCTGGATCTGCTGGCCCGCTTGGCCGCCGCCGGGCTGACCAGCAGGGCCGAGGTGAGCGTGAAGCTGTCCGCGGTAGGCCAGCGGCTTGATGAGGACCTCGCGTTGGGTCACGCGTCACGGATCTGCGCCGCGGCGCACCAGGCCGGTACGACCGTCACCCTGGACGCCGAAGACCACACCCTCACCGATTCCACGCTACGGGTGCACGCCGAGCTACGCCGCAACTGGCCGCTGACCGGCGCTGTCGTGCAGGCGCAGTTGCACCGCACTCTGGACGACTGCCGGTCACTGGCGGCTCAGGGTGCCCGGGTGCGGCTGTGCAAGGGCGCTTACGCCGAACCGCCAGCACTGGCATTCCGGACCTCGCACGAGGTCGCGCGCAGCTTTGTGCGTTGCGCCGATCTCCTGCTGGCGTCGCCTGGCTATCCCATGTTCGCCACCCACGATCCGCGGCTGATCGACATCGTGGGGCAGCGGGCCCGCTGGTACGGGCGCGCACCGGGCAGTTACGAGTACCAGATGCTCTACGGCGTGCGTCCGGCCGAGCAGCGGCGGCTAGCAGCAGCCGGCGCCATGGTCCGGATATATCTGCCCTACGGCTCGGACTGGTACGCGTACCTGACCCGGCGGCTCGCCGAGCGGCCCAGCAACGTCGCTTTCTTCCTCCGTGCCTTGCTGCCCCAGTGACATCGGATCTGGGACATCGCAGCTGGGACATCGGATCCGGGACATCGCATCCGGGGGTATCGCATCAGCCGCACCGCGTCTGGCACCCTGCGGCCATGACCACGATCGCTGTGCTGGGCGCCGGCAAGATCGGTGAAGCCCTGCTGTCGGGCCTGCTCAACGGTGGCCGCAGCCGGGAGGAGCTGATATTCACCGAGCGCTATCCGGATCGGGCTGCGCAGCTCGAGCAGACCTACGGGGTCCGCGCAGTGGACACTGCTACGGCCGCCCGCAAGGCTGAAATCCTCGTCGTCGCGGTGAAGCCACAAGACATCGACCCGCTGCTAGGCGAGCTCGCCGAGTCGGTCAGCTCGGCAACACTGGTGGTCAGCCTGTGCGCCGGCCTGCCGACCGCGCTCTACGAGCGCCGGCTGCCCGACGGGGTGCCGGTGGTGCGGGTGATGCCCAACACTCCGATGCTGGTCGGCGAGGCGATGAGCGTGATATCCGCCGGCCGCTTCGCCACGGACGTCCACTTGGAGCTGACTGAGGAACTCCTGGGCTGCGTGGGCAAGGTGGTCCGGGTGCCGGAAAGCCAGCAGGACGCGGTCACCGCGCTGTCCGGGTCCGGACCGGCCTACTTCTTTTACCTGGTTGAGGCGATGATCGACGCGGGGATCCTGCTCGGGTTGCCCCGCCCGCTGGTCACCGAACTGATCACCCAATCCGCCGTCGGCGCGGCCCGGATGCTGCGCGAGACCGGGGATCACCCGGTGCTGCTGCGCGAGGCGGTGACGTCCCCGGGCGGCACGACGATCATGGCGATCCGCGAACTGGAGCGCCACCGGGTGCGGGCGGCCCTGCTGGCGGCTATCGAAGCGGCCCGGGATCGATCGGTCGAACTCGGAGCAGCTCACCGCGACTGAGGTAACTAACTTCTGAGGTCAACTAACCCCAGAGGTCAACTTCAACTAATCGGAGTCGCATGGCCACCACCAGTCCCGCTACTCTCATCAGAACAAATGCGTCACGGACCGCGGGAGGGGAAGCCCAGCGGCGCGCGACGTGGTGAGGACGCGATGACCCATGCTGATGAACGACCAAGCCGGGCCGACCAAGGTGCAGTTCCTCACGGTCGCCGAGGTAGCCGCGATGATGCGGGTATCGAAGATGACGGTCTACCGGCTGGTGCACGCGGGTGAGCTGCCCGCGGTACGAGTCGGTCGATCCTTCCGGGTCCCGGAAGTGGCCGTGCATGGTTACCTGGAGAACGCATACTTCGATGCGGGATGAGATGATCGGGACGGGTGCTGGTCGCAAATCCGATCAGGGGTAACCTGGGCGGCCGAATCGCGCCCGCTGTCGGGGCCCAGATAACGGGCTCCGCGTACGCGCATCTCACGACGACGACCAGCAAGGAGGCCGAGCATGGGCTCGGTGATCAAGAAGCGCCGTAAGCGCATGTCCAAGAAGAAGCATCGCAAGCTGCTGCGCAAGACTCGGGTGCAGCGCCGCAAGCTGAAGAAGTAGGTTTCAGCGCCTCGGCGGGCGCAGGAGGCAGCATGTCGCCGTCCACGGTTCTGGTTACCGGGGCGAGCCGCTTCGTCGGCGGCCAGCTGGCAGCCCGGCTCGCCGCCGATCCCACCGTCGATCGTGTTCTCGCTGTCGATGCCGTGCCGCCGCGCCCGGAGCTTTCGCGACGGCTGGGGCGTGCCAAGTTCGTCCCTGTCGACCTGCGCAGTTCAGCGATCGGCAAGGTGATCTCTGGCGCGAAGGTCGACACCGTGGTGCACGCGTCGCTCAGTGCCACTCCGGGTAGCTTTGGCGGCCGCAAAAACGGACGCAGTGCGATGAAAGAGCTCAACGTCATCGGCACGATGCAGCTCCTTGCGGCCTGCCAGCGTTCGACGACGGTGACCCGGCTGGTCGTGAAGTCCACCGCCGCGGTGTACGGGATGAGCTCGCACGATCGAGCTGTTTTCACCGAGCGCGACGAACCGAACGGACTTCCGCCATCCGGATATGCCAAGGACGCCGCGGAGGTCGAGGGCTACATCCGTGGTTTCATTCGGCGACGCGCAGATGTGGATGTCACGGTATTTCGCTTCACCAACGTCATCGGGCCGCGCATCGATACCGCGCTGAGCCGGTATTTCCGGTTGCCGATGGTGCCTACCGTATTGGGCTACGACGGCCGGTTGCAGCTGTTGCACGAAGAGGACGCCTTGGCGGTACTCGAGCGGGCAACCCGTAGTCGGCTGCCGGGCGTGTTCAACGTCGGTGGCGATGGAGTGCTGCTGGTGTCCCAAGCCATCCGGCGGATGGGTGCGATCGCTGTCCCGGTGCCTGGGCCGGCAGTAGGCACTGTCGCGCGGCTGCTGCGAGGCGCCCAGCTCGTCGACTATTCGCCCGAGCAGATCAAGTTGCTCAACTTCGGCCGAGTGCTCGACACGACCCGGTTACGCGCGGAGTTCGGCTTCACGCCCCGGTGGACGACTGCCCAGGCGTTCGACGACTATGTACACGGCCGGGCGCTGCGTCCCACCATCGATCCGGAGTGGGCCGCCACGGCGCAGCGTTGCGTGCTCGAGCTTGCGGCCCGGCTGCGGTAGCCGGCGGTGGCCAGGATGCCGGAGGCACGAGTAATCCCGCTGCACCGCGCGCAAGGTGACCGGGCGCTCGCGCAGGCGGTGGCACCGGTCGGATCGGCGCAGCAGGATCCAGCCGAGCCGCAGTGGTACCGGGACTTGTCCGATCTACTGGCATTCGCACGCAGGCGCCTGACCGGGGACTATGCCGTCGATGAATTCGGCTTCGACCCGGATCTCGCCGATCACGTCTTGCTGCCGCTGTTGCGGCCGTTGTACCGAAGTTGGTTTCGCGTCGAGACGACCGGTATCGATCACCTGCCCGCCACGGGCCGCGCGCTGGTGGTCGCCAACCATTCCGGGACATTGCCGTTAGATGCCGTGATGACCGCGATGGCGGTGCACGAGGAGCACCCGGCCGGGCGGCATCTGCGGATGCTCGGTGCCGATCTGCTGTTCCGGATGCCGGTCCTCGGCTCGTTGGCGCGTAAATCCGGCCAGACCCTTGCGTGCGTACCCGACGCCGAGCGGTTGCTGGCCTCTGGCGAGCTGGTGGGGGTGTGGCCGGAGGGATTCAAAGGACTCGGCAAGAGCTACCGCGACCGGTACAAGCTGCAGCGGTTCGGCCGAGGCGGGTTCGTCGCCGCCGCGTTGCGCAGCCAGGCAATGATCATCCCATGTGCCATCGTCGGCGCGGAGGAGATCTATCCGATGATCGGCGATGTCAAGCCGTTGGCTCGGTTGCTCGGCACCCCGTACTTCCCGGTGACACCGTTGTTCCCGCTGCTGGGACCGCTGGGGATGGTGCCGTTGCCGTCCAAGTGGAACATCGAGTTCGGTGAGCCGGTACGGACCGACGAATCCGAACCCGGTTGTGCCGACGATCCGATGCTGATCTTCGACCTCACTGACCAGATACGCGAAACCATCCAGCAGGCCTTGTACCGGTTGCTCACCCAGCGCCGGAACCCCTTCCTCGGCTAACCCCCTCCCGGCGTGTCGCGTCTCACCGTCCCGCGTGTCGCGCTCCGGTGCACGGTGTGTCGCGCCGCCCGGCCCGCGAGCACCGGGGGTCGATCTTTCTCGTAGCATTAGCGGTGGGCATGCAGCGCTTCTCTCTTTCGAGACGGAGATACCAGATGTGAACAAGGCGTCTGTGATCCGGCGGTCTGTTGCGTGCGCCGGTCTGGGTCTGGCCGGGATCTACGCCTACAACGTGGCTCGATACCGGCGCGATGCAGGTGAGGGATTCAATCTTTCCGACCCGCCGGCGGTGGGCAGTAGCGAGTTCACGGCCTTTGTCGAGGCCTTGGCCCAAGCGCCCCGCCGGAAAGGCAACCGGCTGACGGTTTTGCGCAACGGCTGCGAGATCTTCCCCGCCATGTTGGAGGCCATCAAGTCAGCGAAAGAGTGCATCGACTTCTCCACCTACATCTACTGGACGGGAGAGATCGCGCCGGAATTCGCCGGCGCGCTGGCCGCCAAGGCATCCGAGGGGATCGAGGTCAACGTGCTACTCGACGCGCAGGGCTGCGCCAAGATGGACGAGGGGCTCATCGAGCGAATGCGGACGGCCGGAGCGACGGTCGTCTGGTTTCGCCCACCCCGCTGGTACAACGTGCAGAAGCTCAACAAGCGCATGCACCGGCGCCTGCTCGTCGTCGACGGCAAGGTCGGCTTCATGGGGGGCGTCGGGATCGCCGAGCAGTGGACTGGAGACGCCGAGGACCCCGAGCATGAGCGGGAGACGCACCTTCGCGTTGCGGGACCGGCGGTCCGGGACCTGGTAGGAGCCTTTCTCGAGAACTGGGCGGAGGGCACGTCGGCGCTGCTGTCCGCGTCGCATTTCCCGGACATCGACACCTTCGAGGATGGGACAACGGTCCAGGTGGCTCGTACAGTCTCGACCGACGTGACCCGCGGGTTGGAGGAGATGCTTTGGACCGCTGTGGCCGGCTCGAAGGAGCGCTTCTGGGTGACGACGGCCTTCTTCGCCCCGCGCCGCGCCTTCGTCGACGCGCTGTGTGACGCCGCGGGCAGGGGCGTGGACGTCCGCATCCTTACCGGTGGTCCCCACCAGGACCAGCAGCTCGCGCGCGATGCGGGCCATCGCTCCTACCAGAAGTTGCTCGAATCCGGAGTGCGCATCTTCGAATACCAGCAGGCCAAGCTGCACGCCAAAGTGATCACGATCGACGGGGTCTGGGCGAACGTCGGCTCCAGCAACTTCGAAAATCGCTCATTGTCGCTTAACGATGAGATCAACATGTCCATGCAGGACGCTCGTGTGGTGGCCGAGCTGGAGCGGCAGTTCAACGACGATCTGGCGGTCTCGCAGGAGCTAGACATCCAGAGCTGGAGGCGCCGGCCGCTGAAAAAACGCGCTCGGGAATACGCGACCGACCTGGTCCGGCAGTCGCTGTAGTGGCGTGCTGCTGGCCTGCGGCGATGTCGCAAACTGGGACCGGCGAACGCGTCACCCGGCTCGTCGCGGCGTTGTCGGTGCTGCCCGTCTCACCAAGGTCGCCACGTCGTCCGCGACCACGCTGCTGAGCTGCCGCGGTGGTGGCCTGGGTGGCGCGGCCGGCCAGCTGGGAGTACTGGCTGCCCGGGGCTATCCGGCGACGGCTGCCTGGCTGCCGACTGACGCAGTGCACCAGCTGGCCCACGCGGTATCCGCCGCCGAACCGGTTAGGGAATACCGCTCCACCGCGGCGTGGTGACACCAGGCCTTCGATCGCGACTCTCTGCGCAGATCGCTACCGATGTCCTAGCGCACCGGCTCTGGCCGGCACTCAGGTCCGCCTGCGCCTGCCCGCGCCGCCTCCCCGATTCAAGCTGAGCGCGCCACACCGAGCAGGAGAGCACGACACACCGAGCAGGAGAGCACGACACACGGGAGGGGTTGGTCAGGCGCGGGGGCGGCGGTGGTAGGCGAGGCCTGCAGCGACCGCGCCGGCCGCCATTCCGAGGCCGAGCGCCGACGGTACGCCGATTTTTGCGACTCGGCGGCCGGCGCGGAAGTCGTGGATCTCCCAGCCGCGCGCACGAGCGACCTCTCGAAGATCAGGATCGGGGTTCACCGCGACGGCGGTGCCAACCACCGAAAGCATCGGGATGTCGTTGGCTGAGTCGGAGTAGGCGGTGCAGCGATGCAAGTCCAGTCCCTCTCGAGCTGCCAGGGCGCGCACGGCCTGCGCCTTGGCAGCTCCGTGCAAGATGTCGCCCACCAGCCGGCCGGTGTACACCCCGTCGACGGTCTCCGCCACCGTGCCCAGCGCACCGGTAAGCCCGAGCCGGCGGGCGATGATGGTGGCCAGTTCCACCGGGGTCGCGGTGACCAACCACACCCGCTGGCCGGCCGCGAGGTGCATCTGGGCCAATGCCAGCGTCCCAGACCAGATGCGGTCAGCCATCAACTCGTCGTAGATTTCCTCACCGACGTCGACGAATTGCCGGGTAGATCTACCAGCCACGAATGACAAGGCCTGCTCGCGGCGAGTGCGGATTTGAGCAGCACTGAGTTCCTTGCCGACCACTCTGAACTTTAATTGCTGCCAGGCGTACGAGGTGAGCTCCCCGGCGGGGAAGAAGTTCCGCGCCGCCAAACCTTGCGCGAAGTAGAAGATCGACGCGCCCCGCATCATGGTGTTGTCGACGTCGAAGAAGGCGGCAGCGGTGAGATGCGCCTCGCTGCCAGCTGTAGTCACGCCAGCTGTAGTCACGCCCACGAGAGTTGATGCTGCAGCGGCTTCCCCGGCAAGGACATCCAGGGCGGCTTTCTCACTTCGGATGTCCTGATGGCACTGTCGTGACACGGGATCCTGCCCTGATATCGGAGTTGCTGGTCCTTCCTCATCAATTCCGCTCAAGGCTCGAGCGGAAGGCGGTCACTAGACTGCCCTGACGGCTTCTGCTGAGCAACCAAACAATCAGGATCTAATTAATATCCGTGAGGTGGACGGGCGTTGACAGCCTATCCAGGAGGCAGCAGGCGTGGCTGCAAAATCCATGGTGGTAGTGGCGCGGTGGGCTTCGGGGAATCGTGACCGGGCAAGGGCCGCCACGGCTCCGGTTGCAACGGCTCTGATCCGGGCTGGTTCGGGTTTGGTAGCACGCTGCCTGGATTCCTGGTGGAGGGCAGCTTGGGGCCGCCGTTCGTGCCCGTCTGAGTGGGCACGGGCACTGCGTTCGCTGCAGGCGGACGCAGCACCAGGTTCGGCGGTGTGACATCGGTGGGCTGGCTCACCGACGGCGCCATCGGGATCTCCGGCGGCAGCGGGACTGCCGCAACCGCTCCGTCGACCGGGACTGGCTTGCAGGCGTCCCGAGCAGGTAGCAGGCCCAAGTCATCGCGGGTACCGGTGGTGACGGTGACACAGTCGGACCGCTGGCTCAGCGCCGAAGTCCGCATGATGATCCGATCCAACAGCGCCAGTGTGCTGTCCATCCGGGCAGTGGTCGGCGGCGCCAATGCGGCCCGGACAGCGCTCAGTCGAGTCTTCTGCTGCTCGGCCCAACCCCGCAAGGCGGGCAAGCTGCTGGGATGACCGCTAAGCGCCAGGCCGGTGAGTAGCCGCGAGCCCGCGGTGGCGTCCGAGTCGAAATCGTCAAGCGCACGAAGGAACTTGGCCTGGCCTGCGGACCAATTACCGGCGGAGTCGGCTTGATCCGCCATGATCTCGATCTCGTTGACCCGTGCGCTGGCGAATTCCAGGTGCTTGAGCGCCTTGGGCTGATCACCGAAGGTCAGTCCGAGTTCAGCGGACTCGGCGGTGCGCTTGAAGGTGTACAGCGCATCCCCGGGCACCGCGTCGCGGGACAGCAACAGGCTCATTCCCGACAGCGACATCAACAGGCACAACGCCGCCGCCGCGGCCACCACCAGCCGACCCCGGGTCTGATCGGGAATCCACCGCCGCCGGCTGGACAGGCTGGACACCCGCATCGGCAGTACCGGGCTGTTGCCTTCGTGGACCACGGAGTGGAATTCCGCCATCACACGCCGACGCATCCGCTCCCGCTCACTCGGAGTGGGACCGACGCTGGTACCTACCTGGCGCAACGTCGCAGCGACGGTAAGTTCGCGCTGCAAGGCAAGATCGGAGACATCGCGCATGCCACTATCTACAGCGCGGGCGAAAGCTTCATGCTCTTGACCGTCGCTGGGTCGTCCCCCGGATGTGCGCGTCGTCCTCACCGCCTTCGGGCCCTGGGGCCATGTCCCTGGGAGCAACGAGCGGTCTTGCCGGTAGTTACGCCCGGGCGCCAAGCAGGCGGGGTGAATGTGATAGTCATCGCAGTCCCTCTGGCAACAGCTGCGCCAGCCTGCGAACCGCGCGATGTTGCAGTGCCTTGACCGCGCCCTCGTTGCGGCCCATCACCGCGGCGGTCTCCGAGACCGACAGGCCCTGCATGAAGCGCAGCATGATGCACTCCTGCTGATCCCGTCCCAGCTGAGCAACGCAGCGCATGAGCTCAGTGGCGGTGGCTTCTTCCACCACCTCGTGTTCAGGGCCGCGGTCATCTGCACTCGAGTCGAGAATGTCGGCCGTGGTCATCTCCAGCCGGTACCGGCTGGACTTGACGTGGTCGAGAACCAGGTTACGCGCAATGGTGACGAACCACGCCCCGACGTCGCGGCCCTGATAGCTCACCGAGGAGATCCGCCGCAGCGCGCGCAGGAAGGTCTCGCTGGTGAGGTCTTCAGCCAGCGGCCGATCACCGACTCGGAACAGGATGAACCGGAAGACCACATCGACGTACCGGTCGTAGAGCTGCCCGAAGGCAGCCTGGTCGCCCTGCTGGGCGGCCGCGACGAGCTCCCACGCCGCCGTGTCGACCTCTGCGGCGGGCTCCGCGGTGCTGGCACTCCCCGCGACCTGATCCAGGTTCGTAGCGCTCGGGCCTGGTGCGCTCTGATCCGGGATCGGCGTGTTGGGGCGGGCGAACCTCACGCGATCAGGTTGGACGTTCGACGGCGGCCCATCGCGGGTCGGCCCCGGAGTTCTGAGGACCATCTCGGTTGCGGCATCAGCCACTCCTCGATCGCTCGTACGGACCGTTCGGGTCATCTCCTCGGCTTCAGGCGTGCGGAAGCATACGACGGCGACACGCTACGGCACGCACCTCCTAGGCTTCGCACAGTAGGTAACTGGTGTAAAAGGCCACCTGCTGCGACGGAAGTGCCGCGAGCAGTCCCTGCCGGCGCGGTGCGGATGCACAGGTGGCAGGCTGGCCGGATGCGGCACGAGGTGACCCTGCTGGTGCGGGCGCAGTGCCATGCCTGTGCAGCGGCGCAGGAGGATATCTCCCGCATCTGCGCCGAGCTGGATGTGCCGTGGCACACCACCGACGTGGACGCCGACCCCGAACTCCGGGCCGAGTACGGCGACCGGGTGCCGGTGATCCTCGTCGACGGGCGCGAACACGGGTTCTGGACGGTCCAGGAGCAACGCTTACGGGCTGCGCTGGGCGGGTAAGCACCATCACGATGCGAATGCGGTGATTGAACCTAGCGACGGTCGTACCCGAACGGGCAGTCATGACTTCCACCCGGTTATCCGCCCCGATTGCCGCCCCCGCGGCGGCTACGGTCGGGCTGCTGTCGATGGCCGCGGGGTTGGCGGTGGGTCACCTGGTGGGCGCGTTCATCTCGCCGAGCGCCTCGCCGTTGCTCGCCGTGGGGGGCAGCGCGATTGATCTCACCCCGACCTGGCTGAAGGACTTCGCGGTCCGCGCCTTCGGCACCTACGACAAGGTTGTCCTGCTGTCGGGCATGGCCGTGGTGATCGCAGTGATCGGTGCTGTCGCCGGGCTGATATCCCGGCGGTCCCGCATCCCGGGACTGGTGCTGATCGCGGTGCTCGGCGTGATTGCCGGCGTCGCGGTGCTGTCCCGTCCCACCGCAGGGTCGTTCGACATACTTGCCCCGCTGGCCGCGCTGATCACCAGTGCGGGCACGTTCGCGGCGCTGCACCGCCTGGCCCGGCTGAGTTATTCGACAACCGGGGGTTCGACAACCGGGGGCCATTCGGAAACCGGCGGCGCGACGCCGACCGGCGACGGCTCGGCGCGAATGCCCCGCCGCGCCCTGCTGGCCGGCTCGGCAGTGGTCGCCGCGGGTGCCGGGATCGCCGCGGCCGGTGGTCAGCTGCTGGCGGGGCGCAGTGGTGTCGAAGCGTCTCGCCAGGCGGTGGGACGGATCGTGCCCACGGTGCCCGCGCCGCCGATCCCGCGCGGGGCAGACTTCGCCGCCGACGGCTCGCCGACCTTCATCACCCCGAACCGCGACTTCTACCGGGTGGACGTCAATCTCACGCTGCCCCGGCTGCGCGCCGAGGACTGGCGGCTGCGTATCCACGGGATGGTCGACCGGGAAACCACGCTGTCGTTCTCAGACCTGACGTCGCGGACGCTCATCGAACGCCCCCTGACGATGACGTGCGTATCGAATGAGATCGGCGGACCCTACATCTCCACGGCGAACTTCACCGGCGTACTGCTTGCCGACATCCTCGCCGACGCCGGCGTGCAGCGCGGCGCCGACCAGGCGTTCACCACCAGCGTCGACGGGTGGACCTGCGGCACGCCAACCGCTGCTCTCACCGATCCGGCCCGCAAGGCCATGCTGGTGATCGGCATGAACGGGGAGCCGCTGCCTATCGAGCACGGCTTCCCGGTCCGGATGGTGGTCCCCGGGCTGTACGGTTTTGTGTCCGCCACCAAGTGGATCACCGACCTGGAGCTGACCACATTCCAGGCGCGGCAGGCCTACTGGTTGGAGCGGGGCTGGAGCCGGCGGGCCCCGATCAAGACGATGTCTCGGATCGACAGTCCCGGGCCATTCGAACGGGTCAGCCCCGACACGCCGATCACCGGCGTCGCCTGGGCGCAGACCAGAGGCATCGACAAGGTCGAGGTACGCGTCGACCACGGTGAGTGGCGACCTGCCGAGTTGTCGGTGGAAGTCAGCGAGGACACTTGGCGGATGTTCCGGCTGCGGGTCCGGTTGACGCCGGGCGCTCACGTGGCTGAAGTCCGCGCAACGGACAAAAACGGATACACCCAGACTGCCGACCGGGCCGCACCCATCCCCGACGGCGCCACTGGATGGCACTCGGTACAGTTCAGCGTCCAATAAGATCAGTGTCCAATGAGGACAAGCCCAGTACAGCGAAGATGTGTCCTATTCGTAATCTGCAGCGGTGAACCCAACCTCGCCGATTACCGAAGAATTAGCCGTGAGGCCCGGACAAGCCGGGCTTGGTGCGATGAGGAGTTGAGATCGAGTTGAGGAAGATCCAGCGGCTGGCCGCGGTCGGCGCCATGGCAGCGCTGACAGCCGTGGTGGGCGCATGTAGCAATTCGCAGGCGCCGGCTACCGGGAATCAAGCTTCCGCACCAGCCAGCGAGCCGGCGACGCCCAGCTCCGAGGCGACTGCGCCGACGGGCAGTGGCGTCACCAAGATCAGCGACATCTTCGGGCCGGCCTGCGATCAGGTACCCAAGGAGGGCCCTGGTTCGGCGCAGGGCATGGTCAACGACCCGGTGGCCACCGCGGCCAGCCACAACCCGCTGCTGACCACTCTGACCAAGGCCGTGACCGCCGCCAACCTGGTGGACACCTTGAACAGTGCCCCGGAGCTGACCGTCTTCGCGCCGGCCGACCCGGCGTTCCAGGCGTTGGAGGCCCAGCATCCGGGCATCCTCAAGGAGCTGACCACCGCTCCGGACGTGGCATCGCCGAACAGCAAGTTGTCCAAGATCTTGACCTACCACGTGGTCGGCAAGCGTTACGACGCCGCGGGCATCGTGCAGGCGGGCACGCTGGACAGCCTGGAAGGCGCGAAGATCAAGGTCGGCGGCACTGCTGCGGCGCCGACGGTGAATGGCGCAACGGTGTTGTGCGGCAACATTCCCACCAAGAATGCCACCGTCTTTGTGATTGGGCAGGTGCTGTCGCCGCCTGCGTCGTAAGGACCGGGTATACGGCTTCGTATCCTAACGCAACGCAGCTACTACTCGTCAGGGGTGGCTCCGCCGATGGAGCCGCCCCTGACCTTCGTTTCATAACGATTTCGCATAGGACGACCAGGTAATCGTTTCAGCTGCTCGGCTTGGGGAAGCTGCTATTCGCCTCCGCCAGATGGACTCGGGTGGACTCGGATTAGCGGAGGTTACTGTACGTAATTCCTGAGGAGTTGAGACCGAGTGAGCAAGATCCAGCGACTGGCTGCAGTCGGCGCTCTGGCGGCTGTCACGGCTGTAGCCGGTGCCTGTAGCAACGGGCAAGGGCCGGCCACCGGAAATCAGACCAGCGCGGCGCCCACAACCAGCGCGCAGGCCGCTCCGACCACGGGGGCCACGGCTCCTAGCAACAATGGGGTCACCCAGATCGGTGACATCTTCGGGCCGGCCTGCGATCAGGTTCCCAAGCAAGGCCCTGGCTCCGCGCAGGGCATGGTGGGCGACCCGGTAGCCACCGCGGCCAGTAACAACCCCCTGCTGACCACGCTGACCAAAGCGGTGAAGGCCGCCAATCTGACTGACACGCTGAACAGCGCCCCAGCGCTGACGGTGTTCGCCCCGTCTGATTCGGCTTTCCAGCAGCTCGACGCCCAGAACCCGGGCACGGTCAACCAGCTGACCACCGCGCCGGATGCCGGGTCGCCGGACAGCAAACTGGCCAAGACCCTCAAGTACCACGTGGTCGGCCAGCGCTACGACGCTGCGGGCCTGGTTCAGGCGGGCACGGTGCAGACCCTGGAAGGCGCCAAGGTCAACATCGGTGGCACGCCATCGGCTCCCACCGTGAACGGCGCGCAGGTGTTGTGCGGCAACATCCCGACCAAGAACGCCACTGTGTTCGTCATCTCGTCGGTGCTCACGCCGCCGGCCACCTAGTTACACCGGCGTCGGTTGACGCGGCGATTACCGATTCGATCAGGGGCGGCTCCCGCACGGAGCCGCCCCTGACGCGTACCCGGGATCCGAGCAAGATCGCAACTTTGTTCCTGCGTTCACAAACGGCTACCGTGAACGCCGGGCAGGACAGCGGTGCCTAGTTCAGACCCGGTTTGACGCCGGCAAGACCGGTGAGATCCGAGAGGAAGCCACGCGTGACGGTGCATCAGCACGGTCGGTACAGCACGCCGGTCGACGACCTACCGTCTCGCGCCGTACCCGAGGCGGCGGTCGGACGGCTCGCGATCTATCTGCGGGTACTCACGTCGATGATCGAGCAGGGCGTCACCACGATGTCCAGTGAAGAGCTCGCCGGTGCAGCCGGGGTGAACTCGGCGACACTGCGCAAGGACCTGTCCTATGTGGGTTCTTACGGCACTCGCGGGGTCGGCTACGACACCGCGAAGCTCGTGGAACACATCGAGCAGCTACTTGGGCTGACCCGGCACCACAGCGTCGCGGTGGTCGGGATCGGCAACCTCGGCCATGCACTGGCCAACTACGGCGGGTTCCCGGACCGCGGTTTCCCGGTCACCGCGCTGTTCGACCTCGATGAGGACCTGGTCGGGGTTCCGGTTGGCGGGCTACCTGTCGACCACGTCGATACCATCCCCGCGGTATGTGCCGAGCGAGAGGTGACCATCGGGGTGATCTGTACCCCGGCAGCCGCCGCGCAATGGGTCTGTGACCTGCTTGTTGCCGGCGGTGTCCGGTGCATCCTCAATTTCGCTCCGGTGGTGTTGCAGGTGCCCGCGGACGTCGAGGTACGCCGGGTAGATCTTGCGGTGGAACTGCAGATCTTGTCGTTTTACCAGGCCCGCCGATCGCATGGGCGCAGGCCGGTCACTGATCCGATTGCGGTGATCGGATGAGCTTGGTGGTTGTCGGGATGTCCCACCGCAGCGCGCCGGTCGAGGTGCTGGAGCGGGTCGCGGTGCCCGCTGCGGACGCCGGCAAGGTGCTGGGCCAGCTGCTGGAACGGGAGCATGTCGCTGAGGCGCTGCTGCTGTCCACCTGCAACCGCGTCGAGGTCTACGCGGTGGTGACCGCCTTCCACGGCGGGCTGGCCGACATCACCGACGTGCTGGCTAGCCAGTCCGCGGCTGCGCTGGATGAGCTGTCCGATCACCTGTACGTGCACTACGCCGCGGCCGGTGTGGAGCACCTGTTCTCGGTAGCGGCGGGGCTCGACTCGATGGTGGTCGGGGAGCCGCAGATCCTGGGCCAGCTGCGCTGTGCGTACGCCGGCGCTGAACAGGCCGGCAGCATCGGCCGGACCTTGCACGAAGTAGTGCAGCAGGCGCTGCGGGTCGGCAAGCGGGTGCATGCCGAGACCGGCATCGATGCTGCCGGCGCATCGGTGGTGACCGAAGCGCTTGCCGCGGTGGCCGCCGAGTTCACCGCGGCCGACGGTGCCGGGCTGGTGGGCCGGCGGGTGCTGGTGCTCGGTGCCGGCTCCATGGGTGGTCTGGCCGCCGCTGCGCTGCGCCGGGCCGGGGTGGGCGAGATCGTGCTGGCGAACCGCACCCAGCTCAGCGCGCAGCGGTTGGCCGCGCTGTGCGAGGCCGAGGGAACCCCTGCCCGGGCCGTGGGGCTGGACGGTGTGACCGGCGTGCTGGCCGAGGTGGACCTGGTGATGTGTTGCACCGGTGCCACCGGGGCAGTGCTGCGCGTGGACCAGATTTCCGGGGTCGCCGCCGCCCGCCGTAACCCGCTGGTGGTGTGTGATCTCGGGCTACCCCGCAACGTCGAGCCCGGGGTGGGAGAGGTGCCCGGCGTCACCTTGCTGGATCTCAGCACGGTGGCACAGCGCCTGGAGAACCAGACTTCGGGATCCAGTGCGGTCAGCGCGGCGCACGGTGTGATCGCCCAGGAAGTGCGCGATTACCTGGCGGCTCAGCGTGCCGCGGAGGTCACGCCGACGGTGGCCGCGTTGCGCAAGCGAGCTGCTGAGGTGGTGGACGCGGAGCTGCTGCGGTTGGCGGGCCGGCTGCCGGGACTTGATGCCGCGGTACGCGAGGAGCTGTCCCGGACCGTGCATCGCGTGGTGGACAAGCTGCTGCACGCTCCCACTGTGCGAGTCAAGCAGCTCGCCGAGGCCGGTGGCGGCGCGGCCTACGCCGACGCCCTGCGGGAATTGTTCGAACTCGACCCGCAGGCCGCTGCCGCGATCGCTGCTCCCATCCGCCCGGCGTCGGCCGCCGACTCGTCCGGGAGCCCGTGATGACGGTGCTGAACTTGGGGACTCGAGGCAGTGCGCTGGCGCTCGCCCAGACCGAGTGGGTGCTACAGCAGCTGGGTGCGGCCGGGCTCGCGGCGCGGGTGATACCGGTGCAGGCCGGCGGCGACGCCTACTCGGCGTTGCGCGCCGCCCTGGTAGCGGGCCAGATCGACGTGGCGGTGCACTCCTATAAGGATCTGCCGATCGAGGCTGATCCCCGAGTGGTCGTCGCCGCCGTCCCACAGCGGGCTGACCCGCGTGATGCCTTGGTGGCTCGGGACGGCATGGTGTTGGGCGAGTTGCCACCCGGCGCCGTGGTCGGCACCGGGTCGGCGCGGCGTGCCAGCCAACTGCAGGCGTTGGGCCTGGGACTGGACGTGGTGCCGATCCGTGGCAATGTCGACTCGCGGATCCGTCGGGTCGTCGACGGTGAGTGTGACGCAGTGGTGATTGCCGCTGCCGGGCTGGCCCGCCTCGGCCGGCTCGATGAAGCCACCGAGCTGCTCGACCCGTTGCAGATGTTGCCCGCGCCTGGGCAGGGAGCACTGGCATGTGAGTGCCGGGTCGACGACCTGGACACCGAGCACTTGCTGGGGTCGCTGCTCGATGATGCCCCTTCGCGTGCTGCGGTCACTGCTGAGCGGGCGTTGCTCGCCGCGGTCGGGGGCGACTGCGGTGCCGCGGTCGGTGCACTCGCCGATGTCGTCGAGGACTTGGACGATGACGGACGGGTCGTGCTGCGGCTGTATCTGCGGGGAGTCGCAGCGACGGCGGATGATGACCTGGTCCGCTCATCCGCCATTGCGCCGTATTCCGGTGCGTCTGTTTCGTGTGGGCCTCATTCCTTCGGGAAGCTGACCGATGCCGAGAACCTCGGCCGCCAGGTTGCGGCCGAGTTGCTGGACCTGGCTGGCGGCGCGCTGGGTGGCTGGGTGGTCAGCCCAGCGCCGCGCCGACCGGGTCCGACGGCCTGAGTGGGAAACGAGTAGGTAAATGAGCCGTGTGTGCAAGACCATCGGACGGATCGCGTTCGTCGGTGCCGGTCCCGGCGGTGCCGGAATGCTCACCGTGCGAGCGCAGCATCTGCTGAGCTGCGCCGACCTGCTGGTGATCGACCCCGACGTACCCACCGACGTGTACGTCGGGTCAGCCGCGGATGCCGAAGTCCGCCCCGCGGTGGGGGAACCCGCCGAGGTCGCCAAGGATTTGATCGCCGAGGCGAAGGGTGGCCGGATGGTGGTGCGGTTGGTCGCCGGAGATCCGCTCACCGCAGACGCCGTGGTCGCCGAGGCACAAGCGGCGGCCCGCACCGCGGTGCCCTTCGAAGTGGTGCCCGGGGTGCCCGCGGGCACCGCGGTGCCGGCCTTCGCCGGAGTGCCGCTGGGCTCCGGACACACCGAAGCCGACGTCCGTGCGGGCGTTGACTGGGCGGCGCTAGCGGCGGTACCGGGCCCGCTGGTGCTGCACGCCACCGCGTCGCACCTGGCCGAGGCGGCCGCGGCGCTGGTCGAGCACGGCTTGGCCCCGCAGACTCCGGCGGCGATCACCGCTGCGGGCACCATGCCCACTCAGCACACGGTCGAGACCACCCTGGCGTCATTGGGCAGCGAGGCCGGCGAGCTCACCGGTCCGCTGGTGGTCACCGTCGGTGCGGTGGTCGGGCAGCGGACGAAGCTGTCCTGGTGGGAGTCGCGGGCTCTGTATGGCTGGAAGATCCTGGTGCCACGGACCAAGGAGCAGGCCGGGGTGATGAGCGAGCGGCTCGCCGTGCACGGGGCGGTGCCGGTGGAGGTCCCGACCATCTCGGTGGAGCCGCCGCGGTCCCCGGCGCAGATGGAGCGCGCGGTCAAGGGGCTGGTCGACGGTCGTTACCAGTGGGTGGTGTTCACCTCCACCAACGCCGTCCGTGCGGTGTGGGACAAGTTCGCCGAGTTCGGGCTGGATGCGCGCGCCTTCGCCGGCGTGAAGATCGCCTGCGTGGGGGAGGCCACCGCGGAGCGGGTGCGCTCGATGGGGATCGTTCCTGAGTTGCTGCCGTCAGGCGATCAGTCATCCGAGGGCCTGCTGGCCGACTTCCCGCCCTTCGACGACATCCTGGACCCGGTGGACCGGGTGCTGTTGCCACGCGCGGACATCGCCACCGAGACACTGGCCGCCGGGTTGCGCGAGCGCGGCTGGGAGATCGACGACGTGACGGCCTACCGCACGGTGCGGGCCGCCCCACCGCCCGCCGAGACCCGCGAGATGATCAAAACGGGTGGCTTCGACGCGGTATGCTTCACGTCCTCGTCCACCGTGCGCAACCTGGTGGGTATCGCCGGCAAACCGCACGCGAGGACGATCGTCGCCTGCATCGGCCCGGCCACAGCGGAGACGGCCGTCGAGTTCGGCCTCCGGGTCGACGTCCAACCCGAAGTAGCCCAGATCGGCCCGCTAGTGGATGCCCTAGCCGACCACGCCGCGCAGTTGCGCGCCGCGGGCGCCCTCCCCCCACCCCGCAAAGCCAAAACTCGCCGCCGCTAGCCCGCCCACCTTCCCGCAGTCTGGATGCAGACTGGCTGTTATTCGGGGTCTGAAAACCGCAGTCTGCATCCAGACTGTGGTGGGAGAGGGAACGTGATGTACCCGAGTGGGCGGCCTAGGAGGTTGCGTACTTCGGCGGCGATGCGGGGGCTGGTGCGGGAAACCTCGGTGGCGGCGCGGCAGCTGGTGCTGCCGGTGTTCGTCAAGGAGGGCGCCCAGGAGCCGGTTCCGATCTCGTCCATGCCCGGTGTCGTCCAGCACTCCCGGGACTCGCTGCGCAAGGCCGCGGCCGAGGCGGTCGCCGCCGGGCTGGGCGGGATCATGCTCTTCGGCGTGCCTACCACCCGGGACGCCACCGGCTCCGGCGGGATCGATCCGGACGGTGTGCTCAATACGGCGTTGCGCGACGTGCGCGCCGAGGTCGGCGACGACATCGTGATCATGGCGGACACTTGCCTGGACGAGTTCACCGATCACGGCCACTGCGGACTGCTGGACGCAGCCGGCCGGGTGGACAATGACGCGACGCTGGCGGTGTACGCGCAGATGGCCGTCGCGCAGGTGCAGGCCGGCGCGCACCTGGTCGGACCCAGCGGGATGATGGACGGGCAGGTCGGCGTGATCCGGGCTGCTCTGGACGA
>DASUVX010000108.1:0-15259 GCA_036378735.1 Pseudonocardiaceae bacterium
GGCACCGACCCCCGCGGGGGTCGGTGCCGTCCTCAACCCACTGATTGCAGCCGGCGGGCTGGGCACGCTATCCGGGCAGGTAGTCGACCCTGCGACCGGTGCGGTGCTCTGGCAACGCAACCCGGCCTCAGCGCTGGTACCCGGATCGACCGCCAAGCTGCTCACCGCGTCGGCTGCGCTGCTCGCGCTGGATCACCAGGAACGGTTCCACACCACCGTGCTGGCCGGGGCAGATCCCGGCACTGTGGTGTTGCGCGGCGGCGGTGACCCGACGCTGTCCGGGGTGGCCCAGGGCACTGAGACCGGGTACCCAGGCGCTGCCCGGCTCGATGACCTGGCCAGCCAGGTCCGGGCGGCGGTGCATGGCCCGATAAGCCGCGTGCTCGTCGATGTCAGCCGCTACACCGGTGACGCCCTGGCGCCGAGCTGGCAGCCGGCCGACGTGGCCGGCGGGTACATCGCACCGATCGAGCCGGTGATGCTCGACGGCGGCCGCGCGGATCCCCACCAGGACATCTCGCCGCGGGCCGCGAAACCCGCGACCGCCGCGGCAGCCGAGTTGGCCCGCCGGCTGGGCGCCGACCCGGACACCGTCGCGCTCGGCAGCGCCGCACCCGGTGCCGCGGTGCTCGGCGACGTCTCCTCACCACCGGTGCACGACCTGGTCACCACGGCCCTGCAGGAATCGGACAACGTGCTCGCCGAGACGCTCGCCCGGGAGGTGGCCCGCAAGACCGGTGCGCAACCATCATTCGCCGGGGCCTCGCAGGCAGTGCTCACCGTGCTGGTGCGCCACGGTTTCGACGTCCGCGGAGCCACCCTGGTCGACGGCAGCGGCCTGTCCACCAGCGACGCCGTTCCGGCGACGCTGCTCACCGCACTGCTGGGTGCAGCCGCCGCGCCGGACCAGTCAGCCCCGGACCAGTCAGCCTCGGACCAGTCGGGCACCGCCGGCGGAGCCGGCAATCAGACAACCGCCGGCGGAGCCGGCAATCCGGCAACCGCCGGAGGAACCGGCAATCAGGCCACCGATGGGGTGAAACAACCGCCGACCGCGGCGCTACGACCGCTACTGGTGGGGCTACCGGTCGCCGGTGGCAGTGGCACGCTGGCCGATCGCTACCGTGACCCTGCTGGCGCCTCCGCGCGTGGCCGGGGCTGGGTTCGAGCCAAGACCGGCACGCTGACCGGCGTCAATAGCCTCGCCGGCACGGTTTTGGACAGCGACGGCAGGATGTTGGTCTTCGCCCTGCTGTCCAATGGCCCCAATCCGGCCTCGGTTCGGCCGCGGTTAGACGGGCTGGCAGCCCAACTGCGGTCATGCGGCTGTCATTAAGCCGGGTTACTTTGTGGTATGGGACAACCCGTGCTCGATACACCTCAGGCACCCAGGATCGGTCCAGCCGGTGCCCCCATCGACTGGGCGGTAGCCGCGGTCACCGCGCAACGGCTGCTGCCGGCCGGTCCTGCAGTACCGCCTGAGAAGGCGGCGACGACGGTGCGGCGGCTCCGCCTGCTGTCGATCACTGCCGAGACGCACGTGCGGGAACTGACCGGGCTCGACGACGGCAAGGCGCCGCCGGCCGCCGAGGTCGTAGACCGGCCCGGCTGGGTGGACGCAGCCACCGAGGGGCTGTGCCGGCTGCTCGCCGACTACCGGATCCCGGATGGACGGGCCCGCCGCATGCTGTCCACCACCGCGGGTGTGCAGGTGGGCGTCGCGCTGGCGTTCCTGGCGTCGCGAGTGCTCGGGCAGTACGACCCCTTCGGTGGGCCATCCGAAGACCCGGGGCGGTTGCTGCTGGTGGCCCCCAACATCGTCACCGTGGGCCAGACGCTGGACGTCCCGGCTGATGAGTTCCAGATGTGGGTCTGCCTGCATGAGGCCACCCACCGGCTGCAGTTCAACGCCGTACCGTGGCTGCGCGAGCATTTCGCCACCCAGGTGCGGTCGTTCATGGCGGCCACCGAAGACCCGGACACCCTGGCCAAGATGGTCAGCCGGCTGCCCGCGGCGCTGCGCGGCGCACGGCGCGGAGAGGCGTCGGACGCGCTGGGCATGCTGACGTTGCTGCAAAACCCCGAGCAGCGCGCGACGCTGGACCGGCTCATCGCGCTGGCCACCCTGCTGGAGGGGCACGCCGACCATGTAATGGACGCGGTCGGACCGGCGGTGGTGCCGTCGGTGCGGCTGATCCGCCAGCGGTTCACTGCCCGGCGGCAGGGCGGCACGCTCGCCGAGCGGGTGCTGCGCGCGGTGCTGGGCATCGATGCCAAGCTGCGCCAGTACGCTGAGGGCGCGGCGTTCACCCGGTACGTGGTGGATGCGGTCGGCATGGACCGGTTCAATACAGTGTGGACGTCACCGGAAACGCTGCCCACCCGCGCCGAGATCGCCGATCCGGCGGCGTGGCTGTATCGCCTGGCTCCCTGAGACCGCACTGTCACCTGGCGGTCAAGCAGGTGCGTACCGCGGTCCGCCGGTTCCTGGTCGATCACGAGTTCGCTGGCACCGTTGCGGTCGCGTGTTCCGGCGGTGCTGACTCGCTGGCACTGGCCGCTGCCGCCGCGCATTGCGCCGCTGCGCTGGGACTGCCGGTACACGGCCTGGTTGTCGACCACCAGCTGCAGCCGTGCTCGGCGCAGGTGGCGCAGACCACCGGCGCGCAGTTACGGCAGCTGGGTTACCCGGCGGTGCAGGTGCTGCCCGTCACCGTCAACGCCGCCGCCGGGTGCGGGGGGCTGGAGGCCGCGGCCCGCCGGGCCCGGTACCAGGCGTTGCGGGATGCCGCGCCGGACGGGGCGCTGGTGCTGCTCGGCCATACCCTGGACGACCAGGCAGAGACGGTGCTGCTCGGGCTGGGCCGAGGATCGGGACCCCGGTCGGTGGCGGGCATGCGCGAGCTCGACCCGCCGTGGGGGCGGCCACTGCTCGGGGTTCGCCGGGCCGTCACCGCCGCGGCCTGTGCCGCACTGAATCTGCAGCCCTGGAGCGACCCGCACAATGCTGACCCCCGCTTCCGGCGGGTCCGGTTGCGCACCGAGGTGCTGCCGTTGCTGGAGGATGTCCTGGCCGGCGGGGTGGCGCAGGCGCTGGCACGCACGGCCCAGCAGCTCCGGGAGGATCTCGACGTGCTCGACGGGCAGGCCGGCGAACTGCTCGCGGCAGCCCGCCGCGGTGCCGAACTGGACGTCGCGGCGCTTTGCTCCCAGCCGGCCGCGCTGCGCCGCCGTGTCTTGCGGCGCTGGCTGCTCGATGCCGGGGTGACCGAGCTGACCGACGCTCAACTGCGTGCGGCCGATGACCTCATCGGCCGCTGGTCGGGCCAGGGCCCGCTGCGCCTACCAGGCACTCACGACCTCTCGCGCACCCAGGGCAGGCTGCATGTCTCCTGACAATCCCCCACACAATCCCCCCCGCAACCCCGACATGGAGACATATCGGGGTGATCGACCGGCCCATGATCCCGATATGTCTCCATGTCGGGATGGAGCGGCTCGGGATGGAGCGGGTCGGGATGGAGCGGGTCGGGAGGGGACGGGTCGGGATAGGACGGGGCTGTATCCGGGTGAGATCGCCTCGGTGCTGGTCACCGAAAAGCAGATCCGGCGCCGCATCGTGGAGCTTGCGCAGCAGGTCGCCGCCGATTTCCAAGCCGAACACGGCAATGGTGACCTGCTGCTGGTAGGCGTACTCAAGGGCGCGGTGATGTTCATGACCGACTTCGCCCGGGCCTTGCCCATCCCGGTGCAGCTGGAGTTCATGGCGGTGTCGTCGTACGGCTCGTCGAGCTCGTCGTCGGGGGTGGTGCGCATCCTCAAGGACCTCGACCGCGACATCGCCGGCTGCCACGTGCTCGTGGTGGAGGACATCATCGACTCGGGGCTGACGCTTTCCTGGTTACTGCGCAACCTGATGACCCGCCGCCCGGCCACTTTGGAGGTGTGCACCCTGTTGCGCAAGCCGGACGCGATCCAGATCGACGTGCCGGTGCGCTACATCGGGTTCGACATCCCCCAGGAGTTCGTCGTCGGCTACGGTTTGGATTACGGCGAGCGCTACCGCGATCTTCCCTACATCGGCACCCTGGCACCCGAGGTCTACGCCGATTAGCGGTTACCCGAGCATCGGCCCATGGTGTAAGCCGGGAAGGTTGGTGGCGCTGCTGGGCAGGCTGGTGACACCGGCGTGAGGCACCGAGGTGGGGAGGGTTTACGCCGCTGGCGCAGCGTGAACTACCGGTTCATCATCCACCAACCGACAACCCGGTCCGCCGGGTAGGGTGGGGGCGACGGGAGTGCTCTGCTGTCTGGCGTGACGGTCTGCCAGCACCGTCTCTAGTTCAGCGCACGTAGCTCAGGAGGGTCGAGGCCACCGAGGGCCGTAGCCGAATGGATCGCAAGAAAATACTCCGCAACCCGCTGTTGTGGGTGGTAGCCGGGTTGCTGCTCTACTACGCCTTCGGCTTCCTGCTCGATGACACCCGGGGGTACAGCCAGGTCACCACCTCGCAGGCGTTGACGCAGCTCACCGACCACAACGTCAAGCAGGCGACGTTGGAGGACAAGGAGCAACGGCTGCGGCTCACCTTGGACCATCCGATCCAAGGCGTGCAGGGCACCAAGGTGATGACCCAGTACCCGGAGCAGAGCACCGACCAGATCACCCAGTCGCTGCGCGACGCCCAGATCCCCAGCGGCTGGGACACCAAGGTCACCCAGCAGTCACTGCTGTTCCAGGTGCTGATCTACCTCATCCCGCTGGGGCTGCTACTCCTCCTGTTGCTGTGGATGATGAACAACGTCCAGGGTGGCGGTAACCGGGTACTCAACTTCGGCAAGTCCAAGGCCAAACAGCTGAGCAAGGACATGCCCAAGACGACCTTCGCCGACGTCGCGGGCGCCGACGAGGCCGTCGAGGAACTCGAGGAGATCAAGGACTTCCTCGCCAACCCCAGCCGCTACCAGGCGCTCGGCGCCAAGATCCCCAAAGGGGTGCTGCTCTACGGTCCGCCCGGCACCGGTAAGACCCTGCTGGCCCGGGCGGTGGCCGGCGAGGCCGGGGTGCCGTTCTACTCCATCTCCGGCTCCGACTTCGTGGAGATGTTCGTCGGCGTGGGTGCCTCCCGCGTCCGGGACCTGTTCGAGCAGGCCAAGCAGAACGCGCCGTGCATCATCTTCGTCGACGAGATCGACGCGGTGGGTCGCCAGCGCGGCGCCGGCCTCGGCGGCGGGCACGACGAACGCGAGCAGACGCTCAACCAGCTGCTGGTCGAGATGGACGGCTTCGACGCGCGCGGCGGCATCATCCTCATCGCCGCGACCAACCGGCCGGACATCCTGGACCCGGCACTGCTGCGACCGGGCCGCTTCGACCGGCAGATCCCGGTCTCCGCACCGGACATCCGCGGTCGCCGCGCCATCCTCGAGGTGCACTCCAAGGGCAAGCCGCTGGCCACCGACGTCGATCTGGACGGGCTGGCGAAGCGCACCGTCGGCTTCTCCGGAGCCGATCTGGCCAACGTCATCAACGAGTCCGCGCTGCTGACCGCCAGGGAAGGCGGCAAGCTCATCAACGGCGCCGCGCTGGAAGAAGCGGTCGACCGGGTGATCGGCGGTCCGCGCCGCAAGAACCGGATCATCTCCGAGCGCGAGAAGAAGATTACCGCCTACCACGAGGGCGGTCACGCGCTGGCGGCCTGGGCGATGCCGGACATCGACCCGGTGTACAAGCTGACGATCCTGCCCCGCGGGCGCACCGGCGGGCACGCGCTGGTCGTCCCCGAGGACGACAAGCAGATGATGACGCGTTCGGAGATGATCGCCCGGCTGGTGTTCGCGCTGGGCGGGCGCTCGGCCGAAGAGCTGGTCTTCCACGAGCCGACCACCGGCGCGTCCTCGGACATCGAGCAGGCCACCAAGATCGCTCGCGCGATGGTCACCGAGTACGGGATGAGCGCGCGGCTGGGCGCGGTGAAGTACGGCCAGGAGCAGGGCGACCCGTTCCTCGGCCGTTCCGCGGGCCGGCAGCCGGACTACTCGCTGGAAGTCGCGCACGAAATCGACGAGGAGGTCCGGGCGCTCATCGAGGCCGCGCACACCGAGGCGTGGGAGATTCTCAACACGTACCGAGACATCCTCGACGAGCTGGTCGTCGAGTTGCTGGAGCGGGAGACGCTGCAGCGTAAGGACCTCGAACGGGTCTTCAGCAAGGTGGAGAAGCGGCCGCGGATCACCGCGTTCAACGACTTCGGTGGGCGCACCCCGTCGGACAAGCCGCCGATCAAGACGGCGGGCGAGCTGGCCAAGGAGCGCGGCGAGCCGTGGCCGCCGGTACAGCCGAGGCGGGAGCCCACGCCGGTGGGTGTGGCGCCGGGTGGCGACGACCTCCCGGGCGGCCCGCCGCATCCATCTCCGGGACATCCCGGCCCCAACGGCGCCGGGCCGCATCCAGGCGGTTACCCGACGGGCGTGGTCAACGGAGGGACACCGGGGCAGCCCGTGCAGCCGGCGCCGTATTCGCCGCCCTACCCACCACCGCGAGGACCGGGCAGCTCGCAGCGACCGGGCAGCGGTAATTCTGGTCCGCCGAACTACGGTGCACCGCCGGGGTGGCGCCCGGCCACCGAGCCTCCCGCCTCCTCTTGGCGACCGGGCCCGCCCGTCGCTCGGCCGCCGGAGGACGCCGGGTCCGACGATCAGCCGCCAGCCGGCTGAGTCGGCGATTGGATACAGTCGGCTGAGCCCGCAATCAGACATCCCGCGCGTGGGGCTCCCAGCGCACGGAGACTGGCCGTGACCAGGATCGTCAACTCCGACCCGAGGGTCGGCCCGCACCGAGTCTTCGACCGCGTCCGGGCCGAGGCCGCGGTGCGCGAGTTGCTGATCGCCTGCGGGGAGGATCCGGACCGGGAAGGATTGCGGGAGACCCCGGCTCGGGTCGCGCGGGCCTACCAGGAGATGTTCGCCGGTTTGTTCCTCGACCCCGACAAGGTGCTGGAGCGGACCTTCGACGAGGGCCACGACGAGCTCGTGCTGGTCCGGGACATCCCCATGTACAGCCAGTGCGAGCACCACCTGGTGCCGTTTCACGGCATGGCGCACGTCGGCTACATCCCCAACGCAGCAGGACGGGTGACCGGGCTGTCGAAGCTGGCGCGGCTGGTCGACCTCTACGCCAGGCGCCCGCAGGTACAGGAACGGCTCACCTCGCAGGTCGCCGACGCGATGATGCGCCGGCTGGAGCCGCGGGGGGTGATCGTGGTGATCGAGGCGGAGCACTTGTGCATGGCGATGCGTGGCATCCGCAAGCCCGGTTCGATCACCACCACGTCGGCGGTCCGGGGGCTGTTCAAGACCAGCGCCTCTTCCCGTGGTGAGGCGCTGGAGCTGATGATGCGGAGGTGATCGGTGCACCCCGCGATTCCCGATCCCGGTCGATGCGCGGTGATCGGCATCATCAACGTCACTCCCGACTCGTTCAGCGACGGTGGGCGCTACCTGGACCGCGACGATGCGGTGGCGCACGGTCTGGCGCTGCGCGCGCAGGGCGCTGACCTGATCGACGTCGGCGGCGAGTCCACCCGCCCGGGGGCCAGTCGCGTCGATGCGCACACCGAGATCGCCCGGGTGGTGCCGGTGGTGCGTGAGCTGGCCGCCAGTGGGGTGCCGTGCAGCGTGGACACCACCCGGGCGGCGGTCGCCGAGGCAGCCCTGGAGGCCGGCGCGATCATCGTCAACGATGTCTCGGGCGGCCTGGCCGATCCCGCGATGGCTACGACGATGGCCCGGTGCCGGGCGCCGTGGATTCTCATGCACTGGCGCGGGCACAGCGACACGATGGACCAGCTGGCGAACTATTCCGACGTCGTCGCCGAGGTCCGCGCCGAACTGGTGGCCCGGGTGGACGCCGCCGTGCTCGCCGGAGTGGATCCCGGTGCGCTGGTGCTGGATCCCGGGCTGGGCTTCGCTAAGAAGGCCGCGCACAACTGGGTCCTGCTGGGCCACCTCGACGTGCTGACCGAACTGGGGTTCCCGGTACTGGTAGGGGCGTCGCGCAAGCGATTCCTGGGCACTTTGCTGGCCGGTGCCGGCGGCCAGGCGCGCTCTTGCGACGGCCGGGACACCGCCACCGCCGCGGTGTCCGCGCTGGCTGCCGCGGCCGGCGCCTGGGGGGTCCGGGTGCACGATGCGGCGGCCTCGCGGGATGCCATCGCCGTCGCCGCGGCCTGGCAGGCCGGTGCCGCCGCGCCCGCTCGCTGGGGCCGGAGCGCGCGGTGAAATTGGGCGGGGACCGGATCACCCTCACCGGGTTGCGCGTGCACGGCTGGCACGGGGTGCACGACTTCGAGCGGCGCGACGGGCAGGAATTCGTCGTCGACGCCACGGTCTGGCTGGATCTGGGCCCCGCCGCGGCCACCGATGACCTGTCCGCGACGCTGGACTACGGCGCGCTGGCCCAGCGGGCCGCTCAGATCGTCGGCGGGCAGCCGTGCGACCTGATCGAGACCGTCGCCGGCCGGATCGCCAACGAGATACTGACCGACCAACGCGTGGAAGCCGTCGAGGTCACCGTGCACAAACCCCACGCGCCCCTGTCCCAGCCCTTCACCGACGTCTCGGTCACCTTGGTCCGGGGAAGGTCATGACCGCAGTCTGGATGCAGAATGCGGTTAGCGGAGGTCCGGGGTGAGTAGGGCGGTGTTGTCGATCGGGTCGAATGTGGGGGATCGGCTGGGGTACTTGCGGGGGTGTGTTGCGGAGTTGGGGGAAGCGGTGCGGGCGGTGTCGGCGGTATACGCGACGGCGCCCTGGGGAGGTGTCCGGCAGGATGAGTTCCTCAACGCTGTCCTGCTGGTCGACGACCCGGCCGCGGACGCGCAGGAGTGGCTACGTCGCGGGCAGCGCTGCGAGGCGGCCGCGCAGCGCACCCGGAGCCTGCAGTGGGGCCCACGCACGCTGGACGTCGATGTGATCGACGTGGAGCAGACTCGCCGGGACGACCCCCAGCTGACCCTGCCGCATCCCCGCGCCCACGAGCGTGCCTTCGTGCTGGTGCCCTGGCTGGAAGTGGCCCCCGACGCGGTGCTCGCCGGCCACGGCGCAGTGGCCGACCTCGTCGCCGCGCTGCCGGCCGTGGACCGGCGCGGGGTGCAGCGTCGGGATGACTTGAGGTTGCGGTCACCGTGACCTTCACCAGAGCGCGAGACCTGATCGCGGCCGCGGTTGTCGCGGGCGTGCTGGTGAACCTGGTGCTCCAGCTGTCCTACGGCGCGGTGCCGACGTTGCCGCAGCCGGCCGGTACCACGCTGATCATCTTCGCGATCGCCGAGGTGGTGCTGGGCAACACGCTGCGGGCCCGGATCCGGCGGCGACCGGGCAGCCGGCCGGTGCAGGCGCTCACCGCGGCGAAGGCCGTCGTGCTCGCGAAGGCCTCCTCGCTGGCCGGCGCCATCACCGGGGGTGCCTGGCTGGGCGTGCTCGCCTACGTGCTGCCACTGCGCTCTGAATTGGCCTCAGCGGCGTCAGACACCGTCACCGCGTCGATCGGGACGGTCTGCGCTGCCGCGTTGGTCGCGGCCGCACTGTGGCTTGAGCATTGCTGCCGCACGCCGGACCGGCCCGATGACGAGGAACCATGACCGCAGGTTAGAAGGCGGGTCGCCCGATACGGCCGGGCGAGGGCATAAGGTGCGTGCCCATGGCGGCTGGAACGGACCCCGCGAGTGGTGCAGGGCGACCACAACGGGCGTTGCCGGTGGTGCTTGGGCTGGTCGCGCTGGCCGTCCCGGTGCTCGTCGCGCTCGGGCTGATCAGCGTTACCGTCGGCGGGCCTGCCGTGCTGTTCGGCGCGATGACGGCGGTGTTTCCGGTGCTGCCGGTGGTGGCCGCGTTCCTGTGGGTGGATCGCTGGGAACCAGAGCCACCGCTGCTGTTGCTCGCCGCGTTCCTGTGGGGTGCCGGGATCTCGGTGCTCGGCGCGGCGCTGATCAACGACGCCGCGACCGGGATCGGGGAGCATCAGTTCGGTACCGGCGGTGGTGATGTCGTCGCAGCGGTGATTTCCGCTCCGGTTGTCGAGGAGGCACTCAAGGGCGTCTTCCTGGTCGGTTTGCTGTGCTTGCGGCGCCGCGAGATCGACGGGCTCGTGGACGGGGTCGTCTACGCGGGTCTGGTCGCTGCGGGCTTCGCGTTTACCGAGAACATCCTTTACTTCGGGCGCGCCTTCGCCGTCAACGGCCAGGTGGCCGACGTGTTCCTGATCCGCGGGGTGCTCTCGCCGTTCGCGCACCCGGTGTTCACCGGGCTCATCGGGATCGCCGTCGGCTTGGTAGCTCGCCGGCGCAATCTGGCCGGCGGGGTGCTGGTGCACCGGGTCGGCTATGTCGTGGCCGGCTATCTCGGGGCGGTCGGGTTACACGCGCTGTGGAACGCATCGGCGGGTCTGGGCTACCTGCCGGCCGTCTACGGGGTGATCATGGTGCCGCTGTTCGGCGTGCTGATCGCGCTGGTGGTCCGGCAGCGCCGCCGGGAGCAGCGCATGGTCTCCGCGGCCTTACCGGGTTTCGCCACTGCGGGATGGATCGCGCCCACCGAGGTCCCGCTGCTGGCCAGCCAGTCCGGCCGGCGGGGGTGGCGCGCCGAGGTGCGCCGGCGCTCGGGCGAGGGTGCCGCCGGCGCGGTGCACGACTACCAGAATGCGGTCACCGAGCTCGCGTTCCTCTCCGACCGCGTGCAGCGCGGCACGGCCAGCCCCGACACCCGGCGCTGGCATCACGAGGCAATCGCCGAGCTGATGGCTGCCCGCAACCGCGCGGTGAGCGCTCCGCAGGCCTCCCAGGGTGAAGCTGCTCACCCAAAGCGGCGCTCCCCGTAGCGGCGGGGTTAACCTGCGGCAGTCCGGTACCCACGGCCAGCGTGGGACTGGAACGTTGGGAGGACGGCGATGGCAGTGCCGCCACGGAAGCCGCGGTCCCGTACGGCTGCGCTCAGCGGCGTGACCGACCGCCCAGCCCGGCTCGCCGTCGGCGTGGTCTCCGCCGGCCGGGTGGGGTCCGTGCTAGGAGCCGCCTTATCCGGTGCCGGGCACGTGGTGGTCGGCGTCAGCGCGGTATCCCGGGCATCGCTGCGCCGTGCTGCAGACCTGCTACCCGACGCGCCGGTGCTACCACCGGACGAGGTCGTGCGCCGCGCTGATCTGGTACTGCTCGCCGTCCCCGACGACGTGCTGGTGGACCTGGTCGCCGGGCTCGCCGTGACCGGAGCGTTCCGGGCCGGGCAGATCGTGGTGCACACCAGCGGCGCGCGTGGGGTGGACGTGCTCGCACCGGCGATCGACCGCGGGGTGCTGCCGCTGGCGCTGCATCCCGCGATGACCTTCACCGGGCGCGCGGAGGACATCGCGCGGCTGGCCGGGGCCTGCGTCGGCATCACGGTGGCCGACGAGACCGGCTGGAGCGTCGGCGAAGCGCTGGTGCTGGAGATGGGTGCCGAGCCGGTACGTGTGCCGCCGGAGGCCAGACCGCTCTATCACGCGGCGCTGGCGCATGGCGCCAACCATCTGGCCACCCTGGTGCGCGACGCGGTGGACACCCTGGAAAACGCCGGTGTAGTGCCCGCTGAACGGCTGTTAGGGCCGCTGCTGGAGGCCGCGCTGGACAACACGCTGCGCCACGGCGATCGCGCGCTGACCGGCCCGGTGGCCCGTGGCGACCTGGACACGGTCCGGCTGCACCTGCGGGTGCTGGCGGAGTCCGCCCCGGAGTTGCTCGACCCGTACCGCAGCCAGGCCAGCCGGACTGCCGACCGGGCCGAGGCGGCCGGGTTACTGGCGCCCGCGGCCGCCACCCAGATCCGGGAGACCCTGCAGGGGCCACGGTGACTATTTTGGGGACCGCCTCGCGCCCTCGCGAATTGACTGTCTACGACGACCCCGCTGCGCTGTCCGCGGTCACCCGAGCAGCGCGCCGGGCCGGCCGCCCGGTTGTGCTGGTCCCGACGATGGGGGCGCTGCACGCCGGCCACCGCGCGTTGATCCAAGCTGCCCGGGCTGTCAGGGACGCCACAGACGCGGCGGGCGCAGCTGTCGTCGTATCGATCTTCGTCAATCCGCTGCAGTTCGACGCGCGCGATGATCTCGACCGCTACCCCCGCCAGCTCGATGCGGATCTCGCGGTGTGCCGGGCCGAAGGGGTGAAGCTGGTCTTCGCGCCTTCCGTCGAGGCGATGTACCCGCCCGGATCCGGCACCACCGTGGCGCCCGGGGCGTTGGGTACCGAGCTAGAAGGTGCCAGCCGGCCCGGGCACTTCGCCGGGGTTCTCACGGTGGTGGCCAAGCTGTTCGGCATCGTCGGCCCGGATCGCGCGATGTTCGGCGAGAAGGACTACCAGCAGCTCGTGCTCATCAAGCAGATGGTGGCCGACCTGCGGCTCGGCGTGCGGGTGGTCGGGCTGCCCACCGTGCGCGACGCTGACGGGCTCGCGGTGTCGTCGCGCAACGTGCACCTGGACAGCGCGGCGCGGGCCGCAGCCGTGACACTGCCAGCGGCGCTGTCAGCTGGGGCACGGGCCGGCCGGCATGGCCGCGACGCGGTGCTCGCCGCAGCCCACCAGGTGCTGTCCGGCCAACCTGCCGTGGTGCTGGACTACCTGGCGCTGCGTGATCCGCAGCTCGGTCCCGCCCCGCAGCGGGGTGCGGCCCGGCTGCTGGTCGCCGCCACCGTCGGAGGCACCCGGTTGATCGACAACGTCTGCGTGCAGATGGGAGGCTCATGATGTTCCGGACGATGCTGAAGTCCAAGATCCACCGGGCTACCGTCACGCACTCGGAACTGCACTACGTGGGATCGGTGACGGTGGACGAAGACCTGATGGACGCCGCCGATCTGCTCGCCGGCGAGCGGGTCGCCATCGTGGACGTGACCAACGGGGCTCGGTTGGAGACCTACGTCATCCCCGGTGCCCGGTCCAGCGGCGTGATCGGGATCAACGGCGCCGCCGCGCATCTGGTAGCGCCCGGTGATCTGGTGATCCTCATCGCCTACGGCACGATGGACGAAGCCGAGTCCCGGGACTACCGACCCCGGGTGGTGTTCGTCGACGCCGACAACCGGATCGTGCACCAGGGCAGTGACCTTGACGTGGCCGGTGACCCGGCGCTGGGGGCACCCGAGTGCTGCTCACCGTAGACATTGGCAACACCAACATCGTTCTCGGTCTGTTCGACGGTACTGGCAAGGACGCCGCGCTACTGCACGACTGGCGGACGCGCACCGACGCCAGGATGACCGCCGACGAGATGGCGTTGACCGTCCGCGGGCTACTGGGGGAGTACTCCAGCAAGATCACCGGCGTGGCGGCGCTGTCCACCGTCCCCGCGGTGTTGCGCGAGTTGCGGGTGATGTTGGGCCGGTACTGGCCGCAGCTGCCACGGGTGATCGTGGAGCCTGGGGTGCGCACCGGGGTGCCGTTGCTCTGCGACAACCCGCGCGAGGTGGGCGCGGACCGGATCGTCAACACGCTGGCCGCCTACACCCTCTACGGCGGCCCGGCGATCGTGGTCGACTTCGGCACCTCCACCAACTTCGACGTGGTCAGCGCGCGCGGGGAGTTCCTCGGCGGGGCGCTGGCTCCGGGGATCGAGATCTCCATCGATGCGCTCGCGACCAGAGCTGCTCAGCTGGTGAAGGTGCAGCTCATCCGGCCGCGATCGGTGATCGGCAAGAACACCGTGGAAGCCTTGCAGTCCGGCTTGCTGTACGGCTTCGCCGGTCAGGTCGACGGGCTGGTGCGGCGGATCGCCGCAGAGCTGGCTCCGGGAGCCGAGCGCGACGTGGTGGTGGTCGCCACCGGCGGGCTCGCGCCATTGCTGATCGCCGAGTCGCACACCATCACCCACCACGCTCCCCACCTGACCCTGCGCGGCCTGCGCATGATCTTCGCCCGCAACATCACCCCCTGACCGACCCCGCTCCCGGCTCCCTGGCGTGTCGCGCCCTGGTGCCCGCCGTGTCGCGCCCTGTTGCGCACCGTGTCGCGCTCCGCCGGCGTGACGGGTCATATGGACTGAGCACCTTCCAGCGCGCCGCTGAGGGCTTCATGCTGACTTATGCATCTCCCGGCCGGAAGGAAACGCTAGGCGCGGCGGGTGGTGCGAAGCACCAGCGTCTGCATCGGGAGCTCGAAGCTACCGTCGCGGGTCCGGGGATGGGTTTCGAGGAAGCGGCGAATCGTGGTGAAGGTAGCGGCCCGCTCATCGGGTGAGCTGGTGACGGCCCACGAATGGGTCGACACGGTGTCCAGCAGTGAGTCGATGGTCCGCGGCCAGCGCCAGCGAAATCCGCGCAGCTGCGGGTCGCCGAACGCCGGGTGCTCGGGCACGTCGGCGAATCCCCGTCCGACCATGCCGCTCGAGCGTTGCGCCTGGGCGGCCGCAGTCAGCTCGGTGACCCAGTCCACCGAGTCGTCCTCGGTGTTGCCGAGCGCGGCCAGCACACCCCCTGGCCGCAGTACGCGGGCGATCTCGTCGAGCGCCCGGTCGGGCTCGAACCAGTGAAATGCCTGCCCGACGACGACTGCGTCTACGGCTGCGTCGTGAGCTGGAATCTGCTCGGCCGTCCCGAAACGGACCGTCACCTCGGGTAGCAGCTGGGACAGCTGGGTACGCATGCCGTCGTCTGGTTCGATGGCCAGCACTGCCGCCGCGGGTATTCCGCACCGCAGCAGCGCCTCGGTGAGCTTGCCAGTGCCGGCAGCGAGATCGAGCACCCGGGCACTGTCGGGTAGCAAGCCCAGCGCCCACGCCACCGCCTGTTCCGGGTAATCCGGCCGGTGCTGCGCGTACCTGGCCGCCACGGATCCGAAACAGCGCGCCCGGCGAGCGTGCATGTCGTCCACGGTCAGACGGTACCGGCGCGGCGGTGGCGGCTAAGGACCACTGAGCGGTCCACGGTGCCGGCCCAGTCATGCCCAGCTGACAACGACTTGTTCGACCAGATGGGGTGCCCCGGCACGAGGGGGAGCATGACGGGCTGACTTATTTGCACGGCGCGGGAAGCTGTCTGTACAAGTTGAGAATGGCGCATGGCAGCAAAGAGTTACGCCCGCTTCCCACTGCACACAAGGAGGCTTATTCAGGCGGCCCGGTAGAATTGTAGCCCGACGACGGCGCTGATGGTGTCCGTGAAGGTGGCGAGTGGTCGGCGGTAGTCGGTGTGCAGGATTCTCCAGGTCTTCAGGTTCGCGATCGTTTGTTCGATTC
>DASUVX010000109.1:0-2372 GCA_036378735.1 Pseudonocardiaceae bacterium
GGGTCGTGATCGCCTCGGCGCTGGCCTCGCGGCTGGTGGCGCGGATCGGCGCCCCGCCGCTGATCCTGACCGGCGCCGCCGCGGTCGCGGGCGGGATGCTCTGGTTTTCCAGGCTGAGCGAGCACGCCGGTTACGTCGGCCAGCTGCTCGGCCCGATGCTGGTGACCTCGGCCGGGCTCGGCCTAGGTGGCTGGTGTCGAATGGGCTCTGCGTGGTTCGGTTCCATGCGTCGCGGCTGATGTGGGTTTGCCATGTCTGGCCTTGCCTGTGCCGTTGATCGTGTGCTGATGTCGTGATCGTGATGGGCTGGGTCAGCTCATGTGGGTGGGCTGGTGGGGTCGGTTGATGGCGCGATCCGGGTGGCTTGCCTGTTGATTGCCGGCTCAGCTGGTGGTGGCGATCCAGGTTTGGCCGGGGTGGCGGTGTAGGCCGAGTATGCCAAGGCGGGCCAGGTTGATCGCGGCGGCGAGCAGGGAGAAGTCGGCGGCGACTTTGGTCCGGCCGCGCACCCGGGCGCGTCGGCCGCCGTGGCGTCGGCGCATGAGGTGACCGATCTTGCGTTCCACTTTCGGGCGGGTGGCTTTGTAGTCGGTCTTCCAGTCCGGATCGGCTTGCGCGGTGCGAGCCCGGGTCAGTTCGGCCTCGTAGGGGCTGATGGTGATAGTGCGCCCGGCCGGTGAGGTGGTGCACTGAGCGGCCAGCGGGCATCCGGTGCAGGCGTCACCGAACTTCGCGACCGCGGCGTGGCGCTGGTGTTGGGTCTGGCGCAAGGTGATGGTGACCTCGCCGGGGCAGGTGACCGTGCCAGCCTGGAGATCGATGGTGAACGCGTCTTTGGTGAATCGCCCACCCGGGGCGACAGGCGACGCAACCTTGGTGTGAATGCTGGCGCCAGCCTGCTCCAACCTGGCCAGCAGTGATCCGGCACCGTAGGCGGCATCGCCATAGACCGCCAGCGGATCGTCGTGGTTGTCATCGAGGACGTGGTGCGCGCTGTCGCCGTCGCGCTCATCCTCGCCACTGCTGGCACTGTCTTGAGTCGGGATGTCGTCGGCGAGCAAGTCCTCGGCGGGTTCGGCGTCGCCGGCGTTGCCCGCGGTGACCGTGGTCGCGGTGATGATCTCGGAGTCCGGGTCGATGCCGATGTGGCCCTTGTAGCCGTCGAATCCGCGGGCAGCGCTTTTGTGCCCGTGCCGGGCATCGGGATCGACGGTGGAGATCACCCGGTCCTTGGCCACCCGCCGGGCGATGCGCAGGACTCCATCCTCCCCATCGTGGTGGAGGTCTTGGCCCACCACGGTGCCTAGCAGCTGGGCAGCCTGCGAAACATCGGCATCGAGCTCGCGGCCATCCAGGGCCTCCAGCAGCGCCATCGCATCGCCAGCCAACGCCTCCACCAGTGCCTGCCTGGCCGCCGGATCGTCGTAGTCGCAGACCGGCTTACCGAAACTGGTGTAGTCATCATCGCGACGCAATCTTTGGCGCAGGCCGGTTTCCAGATCAGCGTCGGCAACCTTGAGCAGTCCCCGGATCGCCGAGCGGATCAGGGTGACGGTGTCCATCGTGGCCACCGCGTCATACAACGGGGTCGAGTCCAGGACCCGCTTGCGCCCCACCAGGCCCGCGGCCTTGGCCACCCCCAGGGTGACCTCAAAGATCCGATCCGGACGCGGCGAGCGGGCCAGCCTCGCCCGCATGTCCACCAGCACCGTGTGCACAAAGCCCGGGTGGTCGAAGTCCAACCCGCCCGCGGCGTACTTCCAGCGCACGTCGAAAGCGAACCGGTCCACCGCCTCACGATCCGAGCAGCCCTCGATCCGCTGCAACACCATCACCACCGCCACCAGCATCGGTGGCACACTGCGCCGGCCCACATCAGTGAACAAGTCAGCGAACATTTCATCCGGGAACAAGCTGAAACACTCCCGATGCAGCACACCATAGATCGAGTCCGGCGCGACCCGGCCCTCGCAGAAGTTGACCGTCGTTCGCAGCAGATCAGCCTGTCTCGGCGACCGTCCCAACGTCACATGATCATCATCCCAGGGCGGTCAGCTCTACCGGGTCACCGACACACGAAAAACACCAGCCACCTAGCGCTGCTTTTCGTCGGCGACAACCTCGGCCTGCGCGACACGCCCAGGGCCACCAGACCAACTCCGGGCAACTCTCACCACGGGCTGCCCAGCGAGGGGAACTGGCCGCCGAAGCGATCGCGTACCTGCGCCATAGCAAGAACCCCGCCCAACACGCCGGACCGATCCGCAGCCAAACCTGCGCTGGCAGTGGAGCCGTACACATCGGTGGCAATTTCGCCCGACACACTAAGCGCAGACTGTTGGCGGCCGGACCGGAGAACACTGCCGACTGCC
>DASUVX010000110.1:0-11205 GCA_036378735.1 Pseudonocardiaceae bacterium
CGCCCGCCAACACCGGTAGACCTGGTGCACCTCCTCCCGGTCGCACGCGAGCGGATTGGCTCGCAGCCGCATCGGCTGCACCGTCGCCGTCGCGTGCAGATCCGGCAGTCCCTCGGCCTTGAACAGGCCGTGTGCGACGTCGATGCGCAGCCCGTCCACTCCGCGGTCGAACCAGAAGCGCACCACGTCGTCGAACAACGCGGCGGTGCGGGGGTCCCGCCAGTTCCAGTCCGGCTGCTCGGGGGCGTACAGGTGCAGGTACCACTGCCCGGATGAGCCGTCGGGCTCGCTGATCCGCGTCCACGCCGGGCCGCCGAACACGCTTGTCCAGTTGTTCGGCGGCACCGCACCATCCGGTCCACGACCATCGGCGAAATGAAAGCGGGCGCGTTGCGGGCTGCCCGGCGCGGCCGCCAGCGCTGCTTGGAACAGCGGGTGAGCACTGGAGCAGTGGTTCGGAACCAGATCGACGATCACCCGCAGCGCCTGATTGTGCGCAGCGCGCAGCATCTCCTCGAACGCAGGCAGGTTGCCGAACAGCGGATCGACGTCGCAGTAATCGCTGATGTCGTAACCGTGGTCGGCCTGCGGCGAGCGTTGGAACGGTGAGATCCACACCGCCTGGACGCCCAACTCCGCCAGGTAACCCAGGCGTGCGGTGATCCCCGCCAGGTCGCCCACGCCGTCGCCGTCGCTGTCCGCGAACGAGCGCGGGTAAATCTGGTAAACGACCCCCTCGCACCACCACTCGCCCATCGAACCCTCCAACCGCAGTCTGGATGCAGACTGCGGTTTTCGGGGGTCACAAAACCGCAGTTTGCATCCAGACTGCGGTTGGGTCAGGGACTGACGAGGGGGAGCTTGGTCAGGGCGCGGAAGGTGCCGGACACTCGCCAGGCGGGCGCTTCAGGCGCGAGTTGCCATTCGGTCAGTAGCGGCAGCAGCTGCCGCAGGGTCTCCTGGGCCTCTGCGCGAGACAGCGCAGCGCCGAGGCAGAAGTGCGGTCCCGCGCCGAAAGCCAGGTGCGGAGCCTGCACTCGGGTGATGTCGAAGCACTCGGGGGCGCGGAACTGCGCCGGGTCCCGGTTGGCTGCCCCGAGCAGCACGAGCACCCGTTGACCGGCGCGGATGGTGCGCCCGCCTAGTTGCCTGTCAACGAGGCTGGTCCGGCCGACGATCTTGACGGGGCACTCGAACCGGAGCATCTCCTCGATTGCTGGCTTGATCAGCGCGGGATCACGCTGGAGCAGGCGTAGTTGGTCGGGGTGTTGCATCAGGGTGAGCACACCGTTGCCGATCAAGCTGGCGGTGGTTTCGTGCCCGGCGATGAGCAGCAGGATGCAGGTGGCGAGCACTTCGTCGAGTTCGAGAGCGTCACCGAGATCGTCTCCGAGACGCAGCAGCTGGCTGGCCAGATCCTCACCCGGCCGGACGCGGCGGTCGCCGAGCATGGGCAGTAGGTAAAGCGCGAGGCTGGCGGTGGCCTCCTCGGCCGCCAGGACCGCTTCCTCGTCGGGGTCGAACTCGAGTATTCCCACCAGCTTGGGGGTCTCGGTCCGCAACAACTGCGCGCCCTCGATGTCGACGTCGAGCAGCTCACACATCACGGCCAGCGGGATCGGGTAGCCGATGTCGGCGATGACATCGACGTCACTGCCCTCGCCGAAATCTGCCAGAGCAGCCTTGACCACCGCGGTGATCCGGGGTTGCAGCGCGTCGATGGCCCGCGGAGTGAATACCGGGGCAAGCATCCGCCGCAGCCGGGTGTGGTCGGGCGGATCCATCGTCAGCAGGGTCGCGCGCAGCGCTTGGTTTCCGAACTCACCGCGCTCGAGCCGTGCGGCCAGTGCGGGGTTCCGGTTGGGGTCACTGCTCCACTCCGGGCCGCGCAGCACGGCGCTCGCCTCGGTGTAGGAGGTGACCAGGAACGCGTCCACGTCGCCGTCCCAGTACACCGGGTGCTGTTCCCGCAGCTCGCGGTAGACCGGGTACGGATCAGTGGTCGGGATCATCATGGTCGGCTCCCTGGTCGCAGCCCCAGCCGCGCCCAATGTTCGACGTCGAGCTCGCCAATTTCGGTGGCGGGCGGCCCGTTGCAGTCCCATTCGCTGCGGATCGCCGCCCACGGACCGGTGGCTTGCAGTTCGGCCAGCAAGGCGGTGAGTCCCAGATCGATGCGGGTGAGGAAGACGTACTCGCGGGGCAACTCGACGCGGCTGATCACCGACCCGGTCGCGCCCCGGCGGTCGAAGTAACCCTGCACCACGGACGCGGCGAACGCCGGCGTGTAGGTGAATGGCTGCTCGGCCACCAGTGGCTGCAGCTTGTCTCGGTACCACTCGAGCAGTTCGGCCGGCGTGGGCGCGTCGGAGGCGGTCAGGAAGCCGATCTCGACGAAGGTGTCCCACAAGGCTGCGGCGTCGTCGGCCATCGCGGCGGCCACGATCCGTTGCATCAGTGTGATCTGGTCTGCGGAGAACCGGTTGACGCAACCGAAATCCAGAAACGTCACCGCGCCGTCGGAGTGGAACAGGTAGTTGCCCGGATGGGGATCGGCGTGGAACATGCCCACCATGCGCAGGCTGCCCAGCGCGAACCGGTAGATCACTTCGCCCCACCGATCCCGCAACTGCTTATCCGCCGCCACCGCCTCCGACCAGCGCATGCCGTCCACCAGATCCATGGTAAGCACCCGGCGGGTCGACAGCTCCGGCAGCACCTCGGGGATGCGGATAAATGGATGATCCCGGTAGGCGTCAACGAAATCGGTCTGGTGCTTCGCTTCGATGCGGTAGTCGATCTCCTCACCGATCCGGGCCGCCACTTCCCGGGCCACCGTGCGGACATCGAGCCGGTTGGAGCCGGGCACTATGGCTCCGACCAGCTGCAAGAACGTGGCCAGCAGCTCGGTGTTGTCCAGATCCGCTCGGATGGCCTGATCGACCCCGGGGTACTGCACCTTGACCGCCACCCGCCGCCCGTCGAGCAGCCGTGCCGCGTGCACCTGCCCGATCGACGCCGCCGCGAACGCGTGCGGGTTGAACTCCGCGAAGATCTCCTCCGGGGGCGCGCCCAGCTCCGCCTCTACCACCGCGGTGGCCAGTTCGGGGGCCATCGGCGGGGCGTCGGCCTGCAGCCGGGCCATCGCGGCCTGGTAGACGCGCTGGCGCTCCGGGGGCACCAGCGACCCGAGCGCGACGAAGGACAGCACCTGCCCGGCCTTCATCAGCACGCCCTTCGAGTGGCCCAGCATCGCGGCGTAGCGCTGACTCGTGCGCTCGTGGAACTCGGCGCTGTCTTCGCCGGTCAACCTCTTGCGCAGGGCGGCGATCACCGCCTCACCGGCGGTCCGGCCAGCCAGCCCGGCCAGCGGGATCGTGCGGGCCAGCCTGCTGCGACCCTGCTCGGAAAAGACCGCCATCGCCGCTCCTGAAGTTGACGCTTGAGATGCCTAAGTAAATACTTTGGTGCCATGGGCGATCTGTCAACCGCGGCGACCGTGGGGACTGGGCTGGCTGGAACCACGGGGCTGGCTGGGACCACGGGGGCGACCCGGGATCGCATCATCGACGCGGCGATGGAGCTGTTCAGCGAGCATGGCTACCGCGGTACCAGCATCACCCGGATCGAGCAAGCTGCCGGGCTGTCCCCCGGCGCCGGCGGCATCTACCACCATTTTCCTTCCAAGGAAGCCCTGTTGACCGCTGGAGTCCAACGCCAGCTAAGCCGGCTCGCCGCGCTGCGCGACATTCGCCGGCTGTTTTCCAATCTCGGAGATCTGCGCACCGAACTCACCATCGCCGCTCGATATGTCCTTGCCGAGCTCGACCAGGAAGCCCAACTAATGCGGCTGCTCGCCAGCGAGGCTCGGCACGGACCGAGAATCCTCACCGAGGCCGTCGCCCAGGTCGTCGACCTCACCTACCGCGAGTTCGCCGAGTGGATCACCGATCGATCCGGGTCGCTGGTATCCGCCGCGCAGGCTGACGCCATCGCAACAATCGGGCTCGGCGCCCTGATCTCCGCACGGCTACTTCCCAACCTGCTGGGCACCGCGCCCAGCAGGGTCGACGACAACGCCATCGTGGCAACCTGGGTAAGCGCACTCGAGCACCTGCTGACAACGGCTAAACCCGACGTCAGTGCATGAACAGCGCGCTGCGCGCCCGCAAGGCCGTGGCCGCTTCCTTCGCGGTGAGCGGGATTGCGCTGGCCTCATTGCTGTCCCGGGTTCCCGGTGTCCGCGACGCGCTCGGGCTGTCTTCGGCGCAGCTCGGGTTGCTGCTGCTGTGCGCGTCCGGTGGCTCGATGGTGGGACTGCCGCTGTCTGGGCCGATCGTGCACCGGTTCGGCCCGGCCCGTGCCGTGCTAACTGCATCGCTAACGGTCACAACGGGGCTCGTCACGTTGGCCGCCGGGTTGCAGGTCGGTGTTGCGCGTCCGGCGGCGGTGGGCTTTGTGCTCATCGGGCTTGGAATCGGAATCTGGGACGTCGCGATGAACGTCGAGGGCGCCGGCGTCGAGCGGTGGCTCGGCCGATCCCTGATGCCCCGGCTACACGCCGCGTTCAGCCTCGGCACGATGGCAGGGGCCGGCGTGGGAGCGGCTTCGGCGGCTGCCGGCGTGCCGCTGGCCCTCCAGGTTCTCCTCGTCGCGGCGCTCGTGCCCGTGTCGATGGTCCTCGCGGTCCGGTTGTTCCTGCCAGTGCACAACGACGCCGGGCAAGGTGCATACGGCGGCTCCGCGACGCTAGCGGCCTGGCAGGAGCCACGGACACTGTTAATCGGGTTGCTGGTGCTCGGGTTCGCCTTCATCGAGGGCTCGGCCAACGACTGGATCGCCGTGGCGATGGTCGATGGCCACGGCACGGGCGAGGCCCTTGGCGCGATCGGTTTCGGCCTGTTTGTCACGGCGATGACCCTCGGGCGGCTAATCGGAGGCTCGGCTTTACAGAGGTGGGGCCGGGTCGCCGTGCTGCGGGCCACCGCGGTCATCACGCTGGCCGGCCTGCTTCTCGTGCTGTTGGGCGGCAGCACTGCAGTCGCTCTGGTCGGGGCCTCGCTGTGGGGGCTCGGGGCGTCGCTGGGATTCCCGGTCGGGATGAGCGCGGCCGCCGACGACCCGGTGATGGCGGCCGCCCGGGTGTCGGTGGTGAGCTCGATCGGCTACACCGCGTTCCTCGCCGGTCCGCCGCTGATCGGCTTGCTGGCCGAGAGGGTGGGGATACTGCGAGCGCTGCTCGTCGTGCTCGGCGCGCTCGCGCTCGGCCTGCTGGCATCGGGCGCGTCACGGCCAATGCTCATTACCACCACACCACGACGGCCTGGTGGTGCTGGGGGGTGATCGGGGCGTGGCTGGCGGTGCTGGTCGCAGCGGGCACTGCCTATCCGGTACTGCAGAGCAGGCTGATCGCTCCCGATTCCAGGAAGGAGCGAGCCGCCAACGCTGAAGATTCCGCGCAGACCCCGCTGTCCAATGTTCAGGCTTCGTGCGGGCCACGCCATCCTGAGTCCACCGGCACGTTCACTCGATCGTGTATTCCGGGATTGATCCGCTGCGCCCGCTCATTGTCGGGGGTGCCCGCAAGAATCGGAGCATGCCAGTTGCGCTGCGCGAGCCCGTGCACACGATATCGAGTTGTCTCGACGTGGTGCGGGAAACATTGCGCGGCCTTGACGATGCGTCGGTTGTGCAGGCGCTGCGTGATATCGAGGTGTTATCCCGCAAAACGCACTCGGTGATGTTGGAACTGGTTGCTGAGGCCGAGTCGCGCCGGATTGCCGCCCACGATGGTTTCGGAAGTACTGCCCGGTTCCTGGCGGGGATGCTTGAGCTGTCAGCCGCCGAGGCCCGCACCAGAGTGGAGCACGCGTCGATGGTGGGGACTCGCCGCGGGTTGACCGGCGAAATTCTGGAGCCACAGCTGCCGGCCACGGCGGCCGCGCTGGCCGCCGGACAGATCGGCGTCGGGCAGTTGCGGGTGATCACTGAGACCATGGCGTCGCTACCCGCGTTGGTGCCGCAGCCGGCCCGGGACCGCGCCGAGGCCGATCTGGCCGGCTACGCCCGCGACTTCGACCCCCGCCGGCTGCGCACCATCGCCGACCGCATCACCGCCACCTTGGATCCCGACGGGCCCGAACCCACCGACGATCCGATCCCAGCCGACCCAGCTCGCGGGGAGCTGTGGTTGCGCAACCGGCGCGACGGGCGCCTCGCGCTGGAGGGCTGGCTGGACCCCGAACACGGCAGCCTGGTCCGCGCCCTGATCGAGCAACTCGCCACCCCCAGCCCTCGCACCGACGGTGCCCCGGATACCCGGAGCGTCCCGTCACGCCAGGCTGATGCGCTCATCGAGCTGTGCGACCGGGCCCGCGCCACCGACGATTTCCCTACCACCGCCGGCGAACCACCGCATGTCACGGTGACGATCGACTGGGACGCGCTGCGCACCGGACTAGGCTCCGCAACGTTGGACTACGGTCAGCTGATCAGCGCCGCTGCCGCCCGCCGGATCTGCTGTGATTGCAAACTCATCCCGGTCGTGCTCGGTGGTGATTCCGAACCCCTCGACGTCGGTCGTACGATGCGCACCGTCCCGATGGGTATTCGCCGGGCGCTGGTGGCCCGCGATGGCGGATGTAGTTTTCCGGGCTGCGACCGGCCACCCGGGCTATGCGACGCCCACCACAGCCGGCACTGGATTGATGGCGGCGAGACCTCTGTCCAGAATTGTTGCCTGTTATGTCCAGCCCATCACCACCAAGTACACCGACAGGATTGGCAAGTCGCCATTCGCGGCGGTCGGGTGGAATTCCGACCCCCCGCCATTATCGATCCGAACCGCCGACCTCTCACCAACCCGCTCCGGCGCTGAACCTGACTTCGCCGACCGGCTTCAAGTGATCATTTCTGAGATCGTGGTGATCTTGCCGTTAGGTGGGCGTGGGTGATTGGCCGGTCACGGTTTTCCGCCGCCCGGACGCTGCGGCGGGCCACAACGGTGACCGTGGCGAAAGATCATCGGCATGCGCCACGTTCTCGTGCTGGCCAGCCGGAAAAGCTTCCTTAACTTTTCGTGGTAGCTTGCTTGACCACACACCACGTGGTGCGGATGGTGCCGCTGATACCCCAGTGAGCGTCTCAGCGTTCACTATGACGGGGGGTTGGGTACAGTGCGTAACTAGTCCGCGCAAGAGAAAGTGAGCGCTGCGCTCGTGGCGAGATACCTCCTCAGAAGGTCTCTTGGCTGGCTGCTCATGATCGTTGTGGCCACCAACCTGACGTACTTCCTGGCGAACTTCTTCCTGGACCCGCGGGCCAACTACCTCCAGCTGCGGCCACCTCGCACGCCCGAGCAGATCAGCCGCTCGCTGGCCGAGTACAACCTCAGCCGGAACACCCCGTTGCTGGACCGCTGGTGGAACTGGATCAGCGGCATCGTCCTGCACTGGAATTGGGGGTACTCGCCGGTCGGGGAGAGCGTGAACTCCCAGATCAGCTTCCGGATCGGGGTGAGCGCCCAGCTCGTGCTGGGTTCGCTGGTGCTCTCCACGGTCATCGGAATCGGCCTGGCCGTGTACACCGCCGCTCGCCAGTACCGGTTCGCCGACCGGTTCTATCAGGGCGTGTCGATCATTACGCTCAACATCCACGTGGTCGTCGCCTCGCTGGCAGTGGTCCTGCTGGCGATTGCGTTCAACCAGTCGGTGGGCGGCACGTGGCTGTTCGTCGCGGGGGCCCAGTCTCCCACGGTGACCGGATTCTGGCCGCTGCTGGCCGACCGGGTGCGGCACCTGATCCTGCCGACCATCTCGCTTACCCTGATCGGCTACGCCGGCACTCACTTGCTGCAACGCGCGCTGCTGCTGGACAACATCAACGCTGACTACGTGCGGCTGGCGAGAGCCAAGGGGCTGACCCGGCAGCGGGCCATCCGCCGCCACGGGCTGCGCACGTCGCTGATCCCGGTCGCCACCACGGTGGCGTTCGCGATCCCGGCGCTGTTCACCGGGGCGGTGATCACCGAGACGATCTTCGCGTGGCAGGGCATGGGTCAGTACTTCACTCAGACGATCAGCAAGAACGATATCCACGGCGCGGTCGCCGTCGCCGCATTCGGGGCACTGATGACCGCGATCGGCGCGATCCTCGCCGATATCGCCGTCGTGGCACTGGATCCGAGAGTGCGGGTGAGCTGATGACCACCAACCTTCCCCCGCTGCAGGCCGGCGTCGACAAGGTCGGCCCCCTCGACACTGCGCCGTCGCTTACCGAGGAGCTGCTGGTTCGCCGCGGCCAGCGGCTTTCCCGTCGCCGCCTCTACACGCGCCGATTCCTGCGCAACCGGGGCGCGGTAGCCGGAGTGGTGATCCTGGCCCTGCTGGTGGTGTTCGCCATCGCCGGCCCGATGCTGACCTCCTACACCTACACCGACGTGGACTTCACCAACCTGACCTCGGCGCCCTCGTCACAGCACTGGTTCGGCACCAACGGCACCGGCAACGACACCTTCGCCCAGACGACCCACGGCCTACAGCGTTCGCTGATCATCGGGGTGGTGGTGTCGGCGCTCACCACCGTCATCGCGGCGTTCGTCGGGGCGGCGGCTGCCTACCTGGGCGGCATCGCGGAGAAGGCAATCCTCGGGATCGTGCACTTCCTGCTGGTGGTGCCTTCCTTCCTCATCCTGGCGCTCATCTCGCAAAAGGCCGGCGGCGACTGGAAGGTGCTGATCCTGGTGCTGGTTGCGTTCGGCTGGATGTTCGGCGCGCGGGTGGTGTGGTCGCTGTCGACGTCACTGCGCGAGCGGGAGTACATCCAGGCGGCCCGGTTCATGGGCGTCGGCTCGCTGCGGACAGTGCTGCGCCACCTGATCCCGAACATCGGTTCGCTGCTGATCGTCTCGTTCACCCTCGGCGTGGTCGCCACGGTGCAGGCCGAGACCGGGCTGTCGTTCATCGGTTTCGGCGTGAAGCAGCCCGACGTGTCGCTGGGCTCCCTGCTCGGCGACGGAGCCAACACGATCACTAGCGCGCCCTGGTTGTTCTACTTCCCGGCCACCATGCTCACCCTGCTCACCGTCTCGATGGCGCTGATCGGCGACGGCCTGCGCGACGCGCTGGACCCGATGTCCCACTCCGCTGGAAGTGTTGGTCGGGCAGGCCGAGCATGACCGGCCCACAAACCGGGCCGCTGCTGTCGGTCCGTAACCTGGCGGTCTCGTTCCCCTCAGAGGCCGGCCGGGTAGACGCGGTGCGGGGCGTCGACCTCGATCTTTCCGCTGGCCGGACGCTCGCCATCGTCGGCGAATCCGGCTCGGGCAAGTCGGTCACCTCGCTGGCGATAATGGGGCTGCTCCCGGAGTACGCCTCGGTGACCGGCTCGATCACCCTGGCCGGCCGCCAGTTGCTCGGGCTGGACGACCGGCAGATGTCCAAGATCCGTGGCCGCGATCTGGGCATGATCTTCCAAGATCCGCTGTCCTCCTTGACACCGATCTTCAGTGTGGGCGCCCAGATCGTCGAAGCGCTGGAGATCCACCAGAACCTGGACCGCGACGTCGCCTGGAAACGGGCGGTGGAGCTGCTCGACCTGGTCGGGATCCCCAACGCGGCCGAGCGGGCCCGCGCGTTTCCGCATGAGTTCTCCGGCGGGATGCGGCAGCGGGTGGTGATCGCCATGGCGATGGCCAACGATCCGCAGATCATCATCGCCGACGAGCCGACCACGGCGCTGGACGTGACGGTGCAGGCGCAGATACTCGATGTGCTGCGGCTGTCCCAGGCCGAGACCGGCGCCGCGCTGATCCTGATCACCCATGACCTCGGCGTGGTGGCCGGGGTCGCCGACGAGGTGCTGGTGATGTACGCGGGCCGGCCGGTCGAGCAGGCGCCGGTGGACGAGCTGTTCGCCCGGCCCCGGATGCCGTACACGATCGGCCTGCTCGGTGCCGTTCCCCGAGTCGACGTTGCCGAGCGCCGGCCGCTGGTGCCTATTTCGGGCAATGCCCCGTTGCTAGTGGACCTGCCACCGGGCTGCCCGTTCCAGCCACGCTGCCCGGTTTCGGTGCCCGCGTGCCGGGACCGGGAACCCGACCTGGTGGAAGCTCCAGACGGCGAGGTGGACGGCCACCGCGCCGCATGCATCCGGACTCAGGAGATACGCAACGGCCGTATTGATGGTCGTCCGGTCTACCCGGTTGTCCCGCTGCCAGAGGCCCCGGCGGCGCACGTTCCCCGGGACCAGCGTCCCGCCGTGCTCGAGCTCGAGGGTCTGTCCAAGACGTTCCCGCTGCTCAAGGGCGCGATATTGAAGCGGCGGGTGGGCTGGGTGTACGCGGTGTCGGACGTCGACTTCGACATCCGGGAGGGGGAGACGCTCGGGCTGGTCGGCGAGTCCGGGTGCGGGAAGACCAGCACCCTGCTGGAAATCATGAACCTGCGCCCCCCGCAGAGCGGCCACATCCAGGTCGGCGGGGTCGACGTCGCGCAGCTACGGGGGCGGAACGCCGAACGCCAGCTTCGGCGCAAGCTGCAGATGGTGTTCCAGGACCCGATCGGGGCGCTGGACCCCCGGATGACCGTGTTCGACATCCTGGCCGAACCGTTGCAGGCGCTCGGCGAGGCGGACCGGACGGCCATCGAAGCACGGGTCGACGAGCTGATGGAGCTGGTTGGGCTCAACCCTGAGCACAGCGACCGGTTCCCGACCGCGTTCTCCGGCGGGCAGCGCCAGCGGATCGCGATCGCCCGTGCGCTGGCCACCAACCCGTCTCTGCTGGTGCTCGACGAGCCGGTCTCCGCGCTGGACGTGTCGATCCAGGCCGGCGTGATCAACCTGCTGAACGAGCTCAAGGCCAAACTCGGCCTGTCCTACCTATTCGTGGCGCACGACCTGGCGGTGGTGCGGCACATTTCCGACCGGGTGGCCGTGATGTACCTTGGCCGGATCGTCGAGATCGGCGCGGTGGACGAGGTGTTCGGCAACCCGCAGCACCCGTACACCCAGGCGTTGCTGTCCGCGATCCCGGTACCCGACCCCGTGGTGGAACGGACAAGGGAACGGATCGTGCTGCGCGGTGACCTGCCCAGCCCCACCGACTCCGCCCCCGGCTGCCGCTTCGTCAGCCGGTGCCTCCTGCACGAAACTCTGGACATGGCCCAGCGGGCCCGCTGCACCGGCGAGACGCCGGAGCTGACCGGC
>DASUVX010000111.1:0-15800 GCA_036378735.1 Pseudonocardiaceae bacterium
AGGCAGACGAACTCGCCGGGGGCAACGTCCAGGTCGATCCGGTCCAGCACCGGTGGCCGGTTGGGCTCGAAGACTTGGACGAGTTGGGTGAGTCGCACGCTCGAGGCGGGTAACGCCAGCTTCGGGGCTGCCTGCTTGAGGATCGGGAGAAGTGCCATGTTCGCTAGTCCTTCCCGAGCCCACTGGCCGACACGGTCGGCAGGCCCCGTTGGGTGAGGATCCGGTTGAGGATCGACAGCTCGTAAATGCCGTGCAGGTCCACCTGCTTGCTGGCGACCCCGGCGGTCACCGCGTTGGCGGCGCTGCGTTGCAGGGACGTCGCGATCGGGTCGTTGGTCACCGTCAGGTTCTGCCAGGCGCGGTCGACCACGTCCGGCCGCAACGGCTTGCCGGTCAGCGCGTTGATGCCGTCATTGACGGTGGTCTTGGCCTCGGCGGAGTTCTGCGTCGCCCACTGCGCCGCGTCGACGTGCCCCCGCAGCAATGCCTCGACCGTCTGCGGGTGCTGCTCCAAAAAGTCGGTGCGCACGATCAGGTGGGTGGTGACGAACTGCCCGCCGGGCCACAGGTCGCGCTCGTTGACCAGCTCCTTGCCGCCGGCCTCCAGCACCAACCGGGACGCCCAGGGTTCCGGCACCCAGGCGCCGGCGAGCTTGCCTGATTTGAACAGTTGCAAGGTGTCAGCGTTGCGTGTGGGCGCGATCGTGACGTCCCCGCCGCCTCGTACGCTATTGCGCAGCCCCTGGCTGCTCAGCCAGGCGCGCAGCGCCACATCCTGGGTGTTGCCCAGTTCTGGGCTGGCCACCGTCTTGCCCCGTAGGTCGCCAGCGGTGTTGATGCCCGGACGCACCACCAGCTGCGCGCCGCCAGACGTGGCTCCGGCGATGATCCGGATAGCTTCGCCGTCACTTCTGGCGAACGCGTTGATCGCCGGGTTCGGCCCGAGGTACGCCGCGTCCAGGCTGCCGCCGAACAACGCCTCGACCGCAGCCGGACCGGCGTCGAAGATCTGCGTTTCCAGCTTCGTGCCGCCGAGCTCCTTGGCGAACAAACCCCGGTTAACGCCGATGATCGCAGCCGCGTGGGTGACGTTGGCGAAATAACCCAGCCGCAGCGTCGAGGCCGGACCCGGTGGTCCATCGGAGCTGGTCGCGCTGCTGCCGCACGCGGCGGTGAGCACCAGCGACCCGAGTGCAACGAGTGCAACGAGCGCGGCGAGGATCCGTCTGAAGAGGGGCGGGGAAGCAGGCATGACGGGCGCGTCCTCGGCGGGAGGGGCGCGTGAAGTGACGTCGAAGCGATTCGGGGCGCCGGGACGGCACGACCACACGCCCGGCTGATGGAGGGGTCGGGCAGGGTCAGGCCGGCATACAGATCATGCTGCGAGTGCGTCCGTAGTCCACGTGGCGGCGGGCCACGAGCTTGAGCGACAACGCAGGCACGACACTCACGCTACAGGGACGACTGATCCCTGCTCCCGAATTGTCCACATCCTGGACAGCTCCGCCACCACCCGTCGCCCGCCGTCATCCTTCAGTCGCCGGTAAGGCGATCGAACTCAGCTTTGACAATGCGGTAGCAGCCACAAGTGGTGCGTTCGAGAGCGGACCGGTCGGCGATGGTGACGATGCCGCGGCTATACCGGATGAGGCCGGCTTCCTGCAGCCGGCTGGCGATCTCCGACACGGTGGGCCGGCGCACTCCCAGCATCTGGGCCAGGAACTGCTGGGTGAGCGGGAACTCGTCACGACCTACCCGATCCTGTGTGGTCAGCAACCAGCGAGCGGCCCGCTGCTCGGTGGGATGCGTGCTGTTGCAGACGACATTCTGCGCAATCTGGACCATGGTGGCCTGGGTGAACCTGTTCAGTTCGTGATGTAGCACGCCGTCGCCAGCCAGGGCGCGGCGCAGATCCTCGGCACCTAGCCGGGCGGCCGGCCCGGGTATCTGGCAGAACGCGGCGTGCGGACTGCTGCCGGCACCGAGGAACAACGGCAGGCCGACCATACCCTCCAGCCCGACCGTGGCCACCTCGACCAACACCTGGTCATCGTCGGCCAGCCCGACCAGCGAAAAGACCGACGACAGAGGGAAGTACACCTCGGTGATCGGCTCGCCGGGCTGGTAGACCTGGTGGCGGATCTCGGCGTCGACCAGCTGCAACCGGCGGCGGATACGGTCGTACTCCGACTCGGGCAAACGGGCCAGAATGGCGTTGCGCCGGAAAGTGTCCGTGCTCATCGTGGGGAACCTCCTCGCCGGGAGTACCCAGTCAACGCTGTGCCTATGTCCGGTAGCTGACATCACGGGTACGGTGAGCACTATGTCAGCGACCGGACCGAGCCGCGCGATGAGTCGTTTCGATCTGGTCGTGATGGTCGCCTCGCTCGGCGGGTTGAGCGCGATCTCTGCTGTCCTGACCGAGCTGCCGGCCGCGTTTCCGGTGTCGCTACTGGTGGTACAACACGGCCGCCGGAGCAACACACCCGACCGCCTGTCCTGCTTGCTGCAGCGATCCACCACCCTGCCCATCCGGACGGCGCACCCGGGCATGCGGGTCGATGCGCCGGGCATAACGGTGATCCCTGGCGGTACCGCTGCGACCATCGACGAGATGCGCCAGCTCAGCATCATCGACGATGATGGTCTCCATGGCGGTGACGCCCTGCTCAGCAGTGCCGCCGCGGCGCTGGGACCCGCCGTGATCGGCGTCGTGCTGACCGGCATGCTGCGAGACGGCACCACAGGCGTTCGCGCCGTCAAACGCCACGGCGGCCGCGTGCTCGCCCAGGACCCGGTGACCGCCCGGGCCGCCGGTATGCCATCCAGTGCCATCGCCACCGGCTGCGTCGATTTCGTGCTGCCGCTGCACCGAATTGCAGCGGCCCTGGTAGCACTGACCATGGCGCCCGGTGCAGCGGAGCTGTTCACCGTGCCCACACCACCCTGGGCCAGCTTGCACGCCTAACCCGCCAACGTTGCGACGATCTCTGCCAACGCCGGTGCAGTACCTGCTTCACCGCGACCCGCGAGGTGGTCAGCCGGTCTCCAGGTCGGAAAAGCGACATCGCAGCGCGTGACTTGGGTGGGTACGGTGAGTGTTCGAATGTCGTCATGGCACCATGTCGCAGGTGTCCAGCACGCAGCCCCGCCACGGCCGGCATGCCAAGCCGGAGCCGCCGACTGGGGAGCCCTCGGTCCCGCTGTCGCCGGTGGCATTCCCGCAGCTGGCGGATGCATCGCTGGGGGAGCTGGTCCGGGAAGCCGCCACCCACTTCTCTACCTTGTTCCGGTCGGAGGTGGAGCTGGCCAAGGCGGAGGTGACCGCCGAGGTCCGCAAGGGCGTCAAGGGCAGCGTTTTTTTCATCATCGCGTTGACGATTGTGCTGTTCAGCCTGTTCTTCCTGTTCATCACGATCGCCGAGGTGCTGGCCATCTGGTTGCCGCAGTGGGCGGGCTTCGGCATCGTGTTCGCCTCAATGTTGGCCGCCTCAGGGGTGTGTGCATTGCTGGGCTGGCGCCGGGTGCGCAGTATCCGCAAACCGGAACGCACGATCAGCACCGTCCGCGACACCGGGGCAGCGCTGATCCACCCGCGTGGCCAATCCACCGAGTGAGCCGGCCGCCGGACCCGAGTTCCGTCCGTATCCCCGGGCCGTGGACGCACCGTGAAGTATCGGCCAACGGGATCCGGCTGCACGTGGCGGAGCTCGGCACGGGGCCGCTGGTGCTGCTGCTACACGGGTTCCCGGAGTTCTGGTGGGCCTGGCGGCACCAGCTGCCGGCGCTGGCGGCCACCGGCCTGCGCGCGGTTGCGGTGGACTTGCGCGGCTATGGCGACTCGGACAAGCCCCCCAGAGGTTATGACCTGTGGACGCTGTCCGGCGACGTGGCGGGTTTGGTCCGGGCGCTCGGGGAACGCCAGGCCGACCTCGTCGGGCACGACTGGGGTGGCGTGCTGAGCTGGTGCACGGCCGCCCTGCACCCCCGGGTGGTGCGCTCGGTGACGGTGCTGGCCGCTGCGCATCCGCGCGCCATGGGGCAGGCTCTGCTGCTCGATCCGGCCCAGCGCGCGGCGGCCCGCTATCTCGCGGAATTCCAAGCCCCCTGGTTGCCCGAGCGCCGCCTCACCCGCGACGATGCGGTGCTGGTGGAGCACATCCTGCGCGCTGGTGCGGGCCCGCACTGGTGCTGTTCAGCTGAGTTCACCGAGGTAGCCCGGCGCTACCGGAACGCCATGCGGATCCCCGCCGCGGCGCACTGCGCGCTGGAGTACTACCGGTGGGTGGGCCGGTCGCAGTTCCGCTTCGATGGGCGCCGGTTGTCCCGTGCGGTGGACCGGGCCATCCTGGTGCCGGTGCTGCAGGTGCACGGCATCGAGGACCCGTACGTGCTGGAACGCACCGCGCGGCGGTCCGCATGCTGGGCCGGAGACGGCTACCGCTACGAAGTACTGCCCGGCATCGGGCACTTCGTGCAGCAGGAAGCACCGGAGCGCGCCACAGCCCTGCTCACCGAATTCCTGAAGCCGACCGGCTAACCGCGCGCCCGACCCGCCGCGGGATTCGGTTCGGGTCCGCCGATGCGGGTACCCCCCGACATGGTGAGCATCGGCTATTTCTTGTCCTGCGAAGAGTTCGGCCCGCGGGAGCTTGTCCGGCAGGCCCGGCTGGCCCAGGCGGCGGGTTTCGAGCGGCTGTGGATCTCCGATCATTTCCACCCGTGGACCGCCGCCCAAGGCCACAGCCCCTTCGTCTGGTCGGTGATCGGCGCGCTGTCCGAGGCGGTGATGCTGCCGGTCACCACCGCGGTCACCTGCCCGACGGTCCGCATCCACCCGGCGATCATCGCGCAGGCCGCGGCTACGGCCGCGGTGCAGCTCAACGGCCGGTTCGTGCTCGGCGTGGGCAGCGGTGAGGCGCTCAACGAGCACATTCTCGGCGATGTGTGGCCACCGGTGGGGGTGCGCCTGGCGATGCTCGAGGAAGCCGTCGAGCTCATCCGGCTGCTGCATCGAGGTGACGAGGTGAGCTTTCAGGGCGAGCACTACGAGGTGCACGACGCCCGCATCTACACGCTGCCCGATCAGCCGGTGCCGATCTACGTCTCCGGGTTCGGCCCGCAGGCCACCGCGCTGGCCGGGCGGATCGGCGACGGCTACTGCACCACGATGCCCGACGCTGACCTCGTCCGGGTCTTCCGGGAGACGGGTGACCCGAAGCGGCCGGTGCAGGGAGCGCTGAAAGTGTGCTGGGCCGAGACCGAGCAGGCCGGCGTGGAGACCGCGCACCGGCTGTGGGCTAGTGACCTGCTGCCGGGCCAGCTCGGCCAGATCTTGCCGCGGCCGCGGGACTTCGAGGCCGCCACCAGCCTGGTGACCCGGGACGCGATCGCTAAGCAGCTTCCCTGCGGGCCGGACCTGCAACGGCAGGTGGAGGCCGTGCAGCGGTACGTCGATGCCGGGTTCGACGAGGTGTACGTGCAGCAGATCGGGTCACACCACGAGGAGTTCTTCCGGGCATGGGCCAACGAGGTGCTTCCGGCGCTCCGATGAGAGCGCTGTCTTACGGCGCACACGCCGAGCTCTACGATCGGGTGCGTCCGGCTTACCCGCCGCAAGCGCTGTCGTTGCTGCTTGCCGACCTACCGGCGGACCAGCGGACCAAGCGGGTGGCTGACGTGGGGGCCGGCACAGGCAAACTCACCGCCGTACTCGCCGCGGGCGGGTTGGACGTCGACGCTGTCGAACCCGATCCCCGGATGCGGGTGGTGCTCGCCGCGCGAGTACCCGGGGTACGGGTGCACGCCGGACGGGGCGAAGACCTGCCGCTGCCGGACGGCAGTGTCGAAGCGGTGGTCTACTGCCAGGCCTGGCACTGGGTCGACGACGTTGCCGGTGCGCGGGAGGCTGCTCGGGTGCTCCGGCCAGGCGGGATCCTGGCCATGCTGTGGAGCTATGAGGACGAAGCGACCGCCTGGGTCCGCGAGCTGGCCGGACTCATCGACTTCTCGCCCCGGAATTTGCCTTCCCCGCCGGTGCTCCGGCAGTTCAGTCCGGCAAAGGTGCAGCAGCTGTCGTGGTTGCGAGAGCAGGACGTCGCGGCATTACCCGACTACGCGCTGAGCGCCAGCGGCGTCGCCAGCCTTCCTGACCAGCAGCGAGTCGAGGTGCTGGCAGCGGTGAGGCGGCTGGCCACCGAGCACCCGGCTCTGCGCGGCCGCTCCCGGGTTGAGGTACCCATGCAGCTCGTGTACTGGTCCTACCGCCGCACCTCGCCGACCGGATGATCAAGTTCGCGAGTAACCCGCGATGCGTGCCGCATGGATCTTTGGTAGTCAAAGAGGATGGCGAGTACGCAGGCCAATCTCTCTGCGCTGGATGATCTCGACTGGCCGGCGCTGGAGAGCCGGCTCGACGACTACGGCTACGCCATGACCCCGCCGCTGCTGTCGCCCGAGCAGTGCGCCGCAGTGGTGGCGATGTTCGAGGACGACGCCCGGTTCCGCAGTACCGTCATCATGGCGCGGCACGCCTACGGAGAAGGCAGCTACCGGTACTTCGCCGACCCGCTGCCCCCGCTGGTGCAGGACCTGCGGGAGAGCTGCTACCCGCACCTGGCGGCGATCGCGAACCGGTGGGCGCAGCGGCTGGGCGAGCGCAGCTTTCCCGGCACCCTTGACGGCGTCCTCGACGAATGCGCGGCGCTGGGCCAGCACAAGCCGACACCGTTGGTGCTGCGTTACGGGCCGGGCGGGTACAACTGCCTGCACCAGGACGTCTACGGCGACCTGGTGTTTCCACTGCAGTTGCTGGTCATGCTCAGCAAGCCCGATGAGGATTTCACCGGTGGGGAAAGTGTGTTCGTCGAGCAGCGACCGCGCCAGCAGTCGCGGCCGATGGTGGCTCGCCCCGCCCAGGGGCAGGCTGTGATCTTCCCCGTCCGGCACCGGCCCAAGCGCGGTACCCGCGGTGATCACCGGGTGCAGCTGCGCCACGGCGTCAGCGCCGTGCATACCGGCGAGCGGCACGTGCTGGGCGTCATCTTCCACAACGCCCGGTGAGGCCTGATCTTCCACAACGCCCGGTACGCCTATCGCTGCGGGTCGCCTGGCTCGTCCGGTAGCCGCCGGGAGGCGGCGACCTCGCGGGCTACATCCTGCAGATCGCGGTGCAGCCGCCGGCTCGCGCTGTGCAGCTTCGCGAATGCCTCGTCAACGCCGAGCTCACCGGCTGCCATCAAGATGCCGATCGCGACACCGATCTCCCGGTGCACTTCGGCGGCCCGGCGAGGGTGGACATCGTCGCCGAGCGCCTGAGTAATCAGGGCCAGCGAGCAGTAAGCGGCGAAGATAGCCCCTATCGCGGCCGCGACGTCGTCGAATGCATGCGGCCAGGTCGAGTAGAAGCTCAGCGCGCCGCGGCGATGCCGCCCCAGATACAGCCGGTAGCTGAGCATGCTGCGCACGTCGCCGACCTTGACGGCCCGCCCGCCGAACTGCGGCCAGCGAGCGTCGCCGGCCAAGTCGTCGACCCGGACGTAATCATCGGTGACCAGAACGTCCAGCGAAGGGCCCTCGCCGGCGTCGAACTGAATGGCATCGACGTGGTCAGGCACTGCATCGGTGCTGGCCAGCGTCCGCGGCTGGTCCTGTTCCACCACTGCCACGGCCGCGTGCCGGCAGCCTGGCATCACCCTGGCGGCAACTTCCACGATCCGCTCCGGATGCAGCCGGGCCTGACCGCCATCCAGTAGCACCTCGACCAGCCCGCTGAACGCGGCGGCAAGCTCCCCTAACGCCGCGCCGATCTCCGAGCGCTCTTCCGCCTCCACCTGTCCGCCCACCTACCCCCAAGCAGTCCGCGCAGTCAATTCGCGCGCCGAGTTCGCCAGTATGGCTGCTCGGTCTCAACCGAGCGAGGCAGCGTTGACGAGCACCGCCATCAGACCGGCACGGGTCCCGGCGAGCTAGCCGGCACGTGCGGCAGGGCTAACGTGGTTGTTGAGCGCTTCACCCCCCGACGCGGGAAAGGAGCGACGATGGACGCCCTGGTCGGCGCGGCGGCGCAAACCGCCGAGCGCAACGAGCAGGCGCACGCGGCGCTGGTGGCCGACCTGCGGGAGCGGCTTGGCGCAGCCCGGTTGGGCGGACCGGCCAGCGCCCGGCAGCGTCATGTCGAGCGCGGCAAGATGTTGCCCCGCGACCGGGTGGAGCAGTTGGTGGATCCGTCGTCGCCGTTTCTGGAGCTGTCCCCGCTGGCGGCCACCGGCATGTACGGCGACGAGGCCCCGGCGGCTGGGATCATCACCGGCGTCGGGCGGGTGTCCGGCCGGGAGTGTGTGATCGTCGCCAACGACGCCACCGTCAAGGGCGGCACCTACTACCCGATGACGGTCAAAAAGCATCTGCGCGCCCAGGAGGTGGCGCTGCACAACCGGCTGCCGTGTATCTACCTCGTCGACTCCGGTGGCGCCTACCTGCCCGAGCAGGACCAGGTGTTCCCCGACCGGGAGCACTTCGGGCGGATCTTCTACAACCAGGCGACGATGTCTGCGTGCGGCATCGCGCAGATCGCCGCGGTGCTGGGCTCGTGCACCGCGGGCGGTGCCTACGTGCCGGCGATGAGCGACGAAGCGGTGATCGTCCGCAACCAGGGCACGATCTTCCTCGGCGGCCCACCGCTGGTGCGGGCGGCGACCGGCGAGGTGGTGACCGCGGAGGAGCTCGGTGGCGCGGTGCTGCATTCCCGGGTGTCCGGGGTCACCGACCATCTCGCCGACGACGACGCCCACGCGCTGCGCATCATCCGCGGGATCATCGCCACGCTCGGGCCCCGCCCGCCCCGGCCCTGGGAGGTGATCGCCACCGAGGAGCCCGCTGCGGGCGGGATCTACGGCGTGGTGCCGGTGGATTCCCGGACGCCCTACGACGTGCGCGAGGTGATCGCCCGCATCGTCGACGGCAGCCGGTTATCGGAGTTCAAGGCCGAGTACGGCACGACGCTGGTCACCGGTTTCGCCCGGCTGCACGGCCACCCGGTGGGCATCGTGGCCAACAACGGGATCCTGTTCAGCGAGTCGGCTGTGAAAGGCGCACATTTCATCGAACTGTGCGATCAACGGGGCATTCCACTGGTGTTCTTGCAGAACATCACCGGTTTCATGGTGGGCCGGGAGTACGAGGCCGGGGGCATCGCCAAGCACGGCGCCAAAATGGTCACCGCGGTGGCCACCACCCGGGTGCCCAAGCTGACCGTCATCATCGGCGGCTCGTTCGGCGCGGGTAACTATTCGATGTGCGGCCGGGCGTACTCGCCGCGGTTTCTGTTCATGTGGCCCAATGCGCGGATCTCGGTGATGGGCGGGGAGCAGGCGGCGATGGTGCTCACGGCCGTTCGGGGCGCCGCCGGGAAGGGGGCTCTTCAAGAGCAACCAACCCCCTCCGAGGCGGTCTTTAACGACCGCATACGTGCCCAGTACGAGCGCCAGGGTCACCCGTACTACTCGACCGCCCGGTTGTGGGATGACGGGGTGATCGATCCGGCGGACACCCGGATGGTGCTCGGGCTGGCGCTGTCGGCCTGTGCCAATGCGCCGCTGGAACCCAGCCGGCTCGGTCTTTTCCGGATGTGAGTCGAGATGTTTCACACCGTGCTGGTGGCCAATCGCGGCGAGATCGCGGTCCGGGTGATCCGCACGTTGCGCGCGATGGGCGTCCGTTCCGTGGCTGTCCACAGCGACGCCGACACCGGCGCGCGGCATGTCCGCGACGCCGATGTCGCGGTCCGGATCGGGCCGGCGCCGGCGGCATCGTCGTACCGGTGCATCGAGGCCATCCTGGACGCCGCCGCGCGCACCGGTGCGCAGGCCGTGCACCCCGGCTACGGGTTCCTGTCCGAGAATCCGGACTTCGCCCACGCCTGCGCCGCGGCCGGCCTGGTCTTCATCGGCCCGTCCGCTGACGCGATCGAGGTGATGGGCGACAAGATCCGAGCCAAGGTCACCGCGGCGGCAGCAGGGGTCCCCGTGGTGCCTGGTAGCAACGGCTGTGATGCTGAGGGGTTGGCCGCCGCGGCCGGCGACATCGGCTACCCCGTGCTGATCAAGCCGTCCGCCGGAGGTGGGGGCAAGGGGATGCGGGTGGTGCACCGCGCGCCCGACCTGCCCGAGGCGATCGCCGGCGCCCGGCGGGAGGCCCTGGGCGCCTTCGGCGACGCCACGCTGCTCGTAGAACGGCTCATCGCTGGCCCCCGCCATATCGAGATCCAGGTACTTGCCGACGCGCAGGGCAACGTGGTGCACCTCGGGGAGCGCGAGTGCAGCCTGCAGCGGCGGCACCAGAAGATCATCGAGGAAGCGCCCAGCCCGGTGCTGGATGCCGCGACCCGGGCCCGGATGGGTCAGTGCGCGGTGGCCGTTGTCCGGGCCGTGGGGTACACCGGCGTGGGCACCGTGGAGTTCCTGGTGCCGACCGCTACCCCCGACCGGTTCTTCTTCCTGGAGATGAACACCCGGCTGCAGGTGGAGCACCCGGTCACCGAGCTGGTCACCGGGCTGGATCTGGTCGAGTGGCAGCTGCGGGTCGCCGCCGGGCAGCCGCTGGACTTCACGCAGGACGACGTTCGCGTCGAGGGGCATGCGGTCGAGGCTCGGGTCTACGCCGAGGACCCCGCGGCTGACTTCCTGCCCACCGGCGGGCGCATCCTGTTGTTACGCGAACCTGCCACCGGGCCGGGTCTGCGGGTGGACTCCGGGTTGCTGGTGGGTGAGCGGGTGGGCAGCCACTACGACCCGCTGCTGGCCAAGGTCATCGCGCACGGCCCGGACCGGGAGACCGCGCTGCGCCGGCTGGACGCCGCGCTGGCGGCCACCAGCATCCTGGGCGTAGGGACCAACGTGTCGTTCCTGCGCGGGCTGCTCGCTGACCCCGGCGTGCAGGCCGGAACCATGGATACCGGGCTGGCAGAGCGGTCCAGCGCAGCGCCGGTCGCCGAACCGCCGGACGACGTGCTCGCCGCGGCGGCGCTGCGCGCGTTGCTGGCGTTGGAACCCACCGGGCCGGTGGTGGATCCCTTCGCGCTGCCCGGCGGTTGGCGTCTCGGCGAGCCGGCCTGGAGCCGCTGGCAGGTGCAAGCCAGCGGGCAGGATCCGGTCGAGGTCCGGACCCGGGGTCGCGCCGCTGGCGCCGACGTCGTCGTGGGCGGGGCTGGGGGCACCGTGCAGCGGGCGTCGGCGCGGTGGGATGGCGGGGAGCTCGCCGTCACCCTGGATGGGATCAGCCGCCGCTACACCTGCGCGGCCGACGGGGCGGTGGTGTGGCTGGGCCGCGACGGGCGCAGCTGGGAGTTGCGCGAGCAGGCGCCGCTGGACGCCGCGGGACCCACCGATGCCGTCGCGGACGGTGCGGTGCGCGCACCGATGCCCGGCACCGTCAGCGTGGTCGACGTCGTCGAGGGCCAGCAGGTCAGTGCGGGCGCCCGGTTGGTCGTGCTGGAGGCGATGAAGATGGAGCACGTGCTCACCGCGCCGATCGAGGGGGTGGTGCGCGAGCTGCCTGCCCGCCCCGGAGGCACGGTCGAGCGCGATGCGGTGGTTGCCGTGGTCGAACCCGCGTGCACCGGAGAACGACACACCGGGCACGAGGGCGCGACACGCGGGGCATGAAGGGACGACACGCGATGGAATTGGATGAAGAGCATGCGGCGCTGCGCAAGACCGTGGAGGACTTCGCGCGCAAGGAGGTCGCGCCGGTAATCGCCGACCTGTACGAGCATGGGACGTTCCCGTACACGCTGGTGGCCAAGATGGGGGAGATGGGGCTGTTTGGGCTGCCGTTTCCCGAGCGCTACGGCGGGATGGGTGGTGACTACTTCGCGCTGTGCCTGGCGCTGGAGGAACTGGCCCGGGTGGACTCGTCGGTAGCGATCACCCTGGAGGACAGCGTGTCGCTGGGTGCGATGCCGATCTTCCGGTTCGGTACCGAGGAGCAGAAGCAGTACTGGTTGCCGGACCTGTGCACCGGCCGGCGGCTGGGGGCTTTCGGGCTCACCGAGCCCGGCGGGGGATCCGATGCGCGCGCCACCCGCACCACCGCGCGGTGCGACGGCGACGAGTGGGTGATCAACGGATCCAAGGCGTTCATCACCAATTCGGGCACCGACATCACAGCGGTGGTCACCATCACCGCGATCACCGGCGTCAGAGACGGACGCAAGGAGATCTCCACCATCGTGGTGCCGGCCCGGCACCCGGGATTCACCGTCTCGAAGAACTACTCCAAGGTCGGCTGGAAGTGCTCGGACACCCGTGAGCTGTTCTTCGACGACTGCCGGGTACCGGTGGGTAACCTGCTCGGTGAACGCGGCCGCGGGTACCCGCAGTTCCTGTCCATCCTCGACGAGGGACGGATCGCGATCGCCGCGCTGGGCGTCGGCCTGGCCCAGGGATGCATCGACGAGTGCGTGGGCTACGCCCGGCAACGGCACGCCTTCGGCCACGCCATCGGCAGCTACCAGGCGATCCAGTTCAAGATCGCCGACATGGAGACCCGGGCGCACACCGCCCGGCTGGCCTACTACCACGCTGCCGCGCGAATGCTCCGCGGCGCTCCGTTCAAGAAGGAGGCCGCCATCGCCAAGCTCGTGTCGTCCAACGCCGCGGTGGACAACGCCCGGGACGCCACCCAGGTCTTCGGCGGCTACGGCTTCATGAACGACTACCCGGTAGCCCGCTTCTACCGCGATGCCAAGGTCCTCGAGATCGGCGAAGGCACCAGCGAGATTCAACGCCTCCTCATCGCCCGCCACCTAGGCCTCACCTGACCCCACCGCGACCGCAGTCTGGATGCAGATTGCGGTTTTCAAGCCCCTGAAAACAGCAGTTCGCATCCAGAACGCGGTGAGTGGTGGTGAGAGTCCGGGGTACTCTCGGGTTCGCAGGGGCCGGCAGGAGGTGGCCGTGAGCGTCAATTATGTGGCTCGACCGTGGGAGAGCGGGCTGTTCCGGCGGTGCCGGCGCGCCTGGGACCTCGGGGCTCGGGAGCGGCGAGGCTACGAGCCGATTGAACCGGCGCAAGTGTTCAGCTTCGGCGAGGCGATGCACGATGCGCTGGACGTCTACTACTTCCCCGGCATGTGGGACTGGAACCGGGCGATCGTGTGCCCGCTGGCGCTGGCCGGTTTCGAGAAATCGATGCGCAGGCAGCGCAACGCCTATTCGCGAACCCGCGAGTTGTCCGCCGAGCAGGTCCAGGACTGGGAACAGCACCTGGAGCTAGGTACCGGCATCCTGCGGCGGTACTTCGAGTGGGCCCGAGAGGTCGACCGGTTCACCACGATCGGAGTCCGCTCGCAGTTCGACATCAACCTGCCTGACCCGGCCGACCCTGACCGCGGGCTGATCACTCCGGAAGGCCGCCCGCTGCAGTACCGGGTGCGCATCGACCTGTCCGTGATCGACGACCATGAGTTGTACTGGCTCGTCGAGCACCGCATCGTCACCGGTTCGCAGTGGCCGGAGCTCGACGAGCTGCGGCTCGACCAGCAGGCCCTCACCCGGAGTTGGGCCTGGCAGCTGGCCTTCCTCGCCAAGCTTGAGGGCACCATCTACAACGAGATTCGCCTTACCGAGCCCAGCACCGACAAGCCCGCGGTGAAGGTCCGCGCGACGCCGGGGCCAGGTGGCATCACCACGCAGCGCAGCACCGAATCGTTCCGCCGCACCCAGCTACCCAGAACCGAGCTGGAAATCGCCCGGCACGGCACTGCGGTGGCGCTGGAGATGCAGGACATGACCGATCCGTCGGTGCGGATCTACCCCAATGCATCGTGGGAGAACTGCTCGATCTGCGCCTACCGGCAGCCGTGCCTGGCGATTACCCAGGGAGTGGACGAGAAAGCGATCCTCGAGGCGTCCTACCGCAAGCGGGTCAGCGAAGACTTCGAACCGGGTCGGTTGGGGTCGGTGTGGGGATTCGTGCCCGACATCTATCGGGTCGCGGAGCACCGCGCGCCGGGTGCGGAGCAGTAGTGGCGGTTCGCATCCGGGTGGTGACCTGGAACGTCGATTCCCGACCCACAGGTCTCCTGGACGTCAAGGTCGACCTGCTGCGCCGGTTGACGCCCGATCTCGCTTTGCTCCAGGAGATCGGCCGCCCGGTGTACCGCGCGCTGATGCCGCACCCGTCGGCGCATGAGCGGATGCACCGCAAGACCAGGCACTTCGCCTGGGGCGCGCTGTCCACCGATCTGTGCATCCCGCGGGCCAGCGAGTTCCGGCTGGGTTGCGCCATCCTGGGTGGCCCGACCACGGCACTGATCGATTCCGGAGTACTGGACGGCGCACCGTTCGACGTTCGGGAGCCGGTGCGGCCCGGCTTTCTGTGGCGAACAGTGATGGCCCAGGCAGCGCTGTCTACCGGTGACATCCTCACGGTATGCAGTTTCCACGGCCGGCAGCCCACCGGGGTGCCGGCGGCCTCGCTGCAGCGCGCCTTTCACGCCGGGATCGCCAAATGGCTCGCCGACGTGGAGGGGCCGATCATTTTCGGTGTCGACGCCGGCCCAGCCCTGCCTGAGGGCGCGGACCCGCTGCTGGGTCCGGGCCCGGTGCACCACCTTCACCATGTCCTCAGCGCCGGCAACGACCACCTCTGGACCACCCCCGACCTGGAGCTGATCGACGCCCAACGCCTCTCGGAGGAAGCCAACGCCGCCGGCAGCGACCACCCCCTCCTGCTCGCCGACCTGGCGCTCTAACGGCCGGCCTGAAACCGCAGTATGGATGCAGACTGCGGTTTTGGGGTCAGGAGACGGGGCGGTCGGTGGGGGCGATGCAGGGCGGGAGGACGTTGCGGCCGGTTAGGTAGGCATCGGCGGCGGCGGCGGCGGAGCGGCCTTCGGCTATGGCCCATACGATCAGGGACTGTCCACGGCCCATGTCGCCGGCGACGAACACGCCCGGCACGTTGGTCATGAAGGACTCATCGCGGGCCACGTTGCCCCGGGCGTCGTAGTCCACGCCGAGCCCGTCAAGCAACTTGCCCTTCTCCGGACCGACGAAGCCCATCGCCAGCAGCACCAGATCGCAGCGAAGATCGTGCTCGCTGCCCGGCACCGGCTCGAACTTGCCGCCCTCGAAGACCACCTCGACCAGCCGTAGCCCGCACACGTGGCCGTCGGCGTCGCCGATGAACTGTTGGGTGCTCACCGAGAACAGCCGCTCGCCGCCCTCCTCGTGGGCCGAGGAGACCCGGTAGATCATCGGGTAGGTGGGCCACGGCTGATGTGCCGGCCGCGCCTCGGGGGGCAACGGCATGATCTCCAACTGCACCACCGAGGCGGCGCCCTGGCGGTGCGCGGTACCGAGGCAGTCGGCTCCGGTGTCGCCGCCACCGATGATCACCACGTGCTTGCCCGCAGCATCGATCGGGGACCGGAGCAAGTCACCTTCCTGCACCCGGTTCGACGGCGGCAGGTACTCCATCGCCTGGTAGATGCCGGTCAGCTCGCGACCGGGCACCGACAGGTCCCGCCACGCGGTGGCCCCACCGGCGAGCACCACCGCATCGAAACCGGCGAGCAGCTCGTCGGCGCTGAGGTCCTCCCCGACGTTGACACCAGCCTGGAACTCGGTGCCCTCGGCGCGCATCTGGTCCAGACGCCGATCCAGCCGGTGCTTGGCCATCTTGAACTCGGGAATGCCGTAGCGCAGCAACCCGCCGATCCGGTCCGCCCGCTCGTAGACCACCACGTCGTGCCCGACCCGGGTCAGCTGCTGGGCCGCGGCCAGCCCGGCCGGGCC
>DASUVX010000112.1:0-52629 GCA_036378735.1 Pseudonocardiaceae bacterium
TCGGCGGTAGATCGCCGTTGGTGACTTGCCGGCCACCTGGACGACATGGGGATGCTGCAGCATCGTGGGACCGTCGGAGCCGGACACGCCATGAATACGGAACTCCGTCGGCTCACCGGCCTTGAATTGTTGATCCGCCAATGCCCCAGCCGCCACAGCTTGCGCCGGGCTGAGCAGATCAGCACCCGAAAATCCCCCCGGCGCCTCAAAACCCAGCGAGATCTCATCCGAAGAGACGTTAATATCGGCGTGCTCCACAAGCTCATCCAAAGCGCCTCCAAATAAGGCCTGGTATCCAACCCTGCCACGGCTGCCCCGGGCCTGTACGGCATTCTCTTAAGCCGCAAACTAAGGATTGAAGATTCCGCTTTTCTGGACCGGCGAGCCATCCGGGCTGCCGCTAGCTAACCACACGTAAGCACCGTCGACACTTCCCCGCCTGAGCGGAGTACGGGCCAACACGGACCGAGTGGCCTTACTGCTTACCCACCGCGCCGAGACATCGGGTAGCTCGGCTGCGCCCAAACCGGAGCAACACGTCAGGTTGTTGCCGAATCCCGGCAATGAAGCCGGTCAGATGATGGCTGATAATGTGCGAGCGGTAGGTATCTTCGGCAGCCACACTGGTTGTTGTCAGGTTGGTGAACGTCCCGAGGGAGGGCCCGGCCTCGCCGGGGCGCAGAGGAGGAATAGCCCTATGGGTCTGCTCGACAAGTTTCGCGAAACCTTCGGCGGTGGTTTGAGTGGGCTCGGTGGCAGCACCGCCGAACGTCCTACCGCGCCGCCGGATAAGCGACGGACGCAGTATCAGGCAGGCCCTTCGGACCGAGACCCCGACGAGGTGGCCGTGGAGCGTTACCGCTACATGTTGCGCACCGCGCCGCCCGAGACCGTGGAGCAGGCTCACGCCGAAGCGTTCGCGAAACTGACCGCCGAGCAGCGTCGCAAGGTGCTCGAAGACCTCGGCAACGCCGTGCCCGCTGCTGAGCGGGCCACCTCCGACGATCCGCAATCCGTGGCCCGGATGGCTACCCGCGCCGAGATGCGGCAGCCCGGCGCGATGGAACGCACCCTGGGCGGGGGCCGCGGCGGGATGGGCGGGATGGGCATGGGCGGCATGATTGCCGGCAGCCTGCTTGCCAGTGTGGCCGGAGCGTTCGTCGGCACCGCGATCGCCGACGCCTTCCTCGGCGACGAGCTGGGCGGTGACGCGATGGCCGGCGGTGAAGACATGGCCGTCGACGACCCTGGCGCTGATCTGGGCGGTGAGACGATGGGTGATGCGGGCATGGGCGATTTCGGCGGAATGGACGACTTCGGCATCTGAGTGGTCCGGTCGCGGGGACCGCCGCCGAGTTGCAGCCCAACGGGTGCGACATCTGGGCCGATTTGCCCAGAGAGGGTTTGATAGCTGGTATGGACGATGATGACCGGCGCGCCCAGGCCAATCTGCCCGCTGTGGTGGTCCCGCGATCGGTTACGCGGGCGAGCCAAGCGAATCAACGACTAACTCGATGGCCTGTTGGCGGCCTGCCCGATCAGTTGCGTCGCGCATGCCGGCATCCCGTCGTGGTGGGCTCGCTGACCGTCGCAGCTGAACTGATCGCGCACGCTGGGCTGCGCTGGGCTCTGGCCGCACGGGGTCATGCCGCCGGGCCCGCCGAATCCGCCATCGCCCGAGCACCCACGACGGTGCCCGACGGCGAATCAGTGCTGCTGTATCGCCGCACCGTGGTGGTGGAGAGCTGGATGGTGCGCAGCCGCCGGCGGTGACCAGTGGGAGGAGATTGTCCCGCGGAAAGGCTTCAGACCGTAACCACTACATGGTGATCGCTGCTCGGCCGCATCGCGAGGTTAGTTCTGATGCCAAGGTCAGTAATCGGCCTAGGTGGTATGAGTTGATGAATCGATAGACCATCCTGATCCCGTGACAGCTCAACACAACGGCCCCCCCGCACGCGCGGCAGGTCGGGGGCTCTCAGCACGCACGGAGGTGGCCGTCTCCGTTTTGATTGGCGTGGCTGCGGGGACGCTTATCATGGTGGCGGTCTCGGTACTGATGGGCCTATTGGTCGGCTGGGATCTCGCCTCGTTCGTTTACATCACCTGGTTGTGGATCACAATTCGCAATCGTGACGCACCCGCCACCGCAGAACGTGCTATGACCACCGACCCCGACCGCGCCCTCACCGATCTGCTCCTCCTCAGCGCGGCCGTCGCGAGCCTCATCGCTGTCGGATTCTTACTCGTGCGTGCGGGGCAGGCGCACGGTTCCATGGAGCTTCTCCGGGTGGGGCTCGGGCTAGTCTCCGTCGTGGTCTCTTGGGCCTTGGTGCACACCGTCTTCACCCTGCGATATGCGAACCTTTACTACGCCGGACAAGTCGGCGGCATTGACTTCAACCAGCCTGCCCCCCCGACTTACGTCGACTTCGCCTATCTCGCGTTCACCATCGGCATGACTTTCCAGGTTTCCGACACCTCGCTGCAAAGCGGGGTCATCCGGCGAACCGCGCTGCGGCACGCCTTGCTGTCTTACCTATTTGGCACCGGCATACTCGCTACCACGATCAACCTGGTCGCCAGCCTGAGCAGCAAGTAAGTGCCGCGCGATTTCACCGGGCAGCTGTTTGTGGTGAGGACTGCGGTGCGGTCTGTCTCAGGCCCGGACCGGCGCACCTGTGCCTTCGGGCGCCGATCCTGCGTTGCGCCGGTGTCGCCCGACGCCGGCAGTTACGTGATGAGAGGGTGTGACTGTGCAGCGGTTTGGGTGGCTGGGACCAAGCGCGGTGCGTCGGCGCAGGGCGGTCTGGCTGGTGTCGGTGTGGTCGGTGCTCTGGGGTGTATCGGGACTGATCACCGGATGCAGCTCCGCGGGTCCGGGACCTCCGGCAGGTGCCCAGCCGCCGAGCCTGCCATCGAAGTGCACGCACTCGATCAGCCGGGACGAGGACGTGTCAGCCGCCCTGGGTTCCGCTTCCCCGGGTGACACGGTCTGTTTTTCCGGCGCTGACCTTGGCGACACCGACCTGGCGATGAGAACATCGGGCACCGCTGACGCGCCGATCACGCTGGCAGCCGATGGGGCAACCGTGCACAGTGTGGAGATTTCGGCAGATCACGTAATCGTCGAGGGGTTCACCGTCACGCACGGTGCTGGGGTGTTGCTGCGAGGCTCCGGCCTGACCGCGCGGGATAACGCCGTGCACGACACCCAGCGCGGGGGGATCACCTGCGATCCATGCACCGACTCCACGATTGAGTCCAACACCATTACCCACGTCGTCACCAACGGAATTGACATCACCGGAGCACGGATAACCGTGCACGCCAACAGCATCAGCGACACAGTGGTGTCCCGCCACGGAGGTGACGCTGACGGAATGCGGTTTTACGGCAACGGGCACCAGATCACCGACAACACGATCTTCGACATTTCCGCCGAGGGCTATGGCAGTCCACCACATCCGGATTGCTTCCAGACCCTGGACAACAGCAAGCCGCCCACCTTCGACGTGGTGATCTCCGGTAACACCTGCCGTAACGTAGATGCGCAATGTCTGATCGCCACCGGCGACGAGGACCGTAACAGCAGCGCTCCATCCGACGTGCCCTCGATCAGTTTCCGGAACAACACCTGCGCGAACAACGGCGCACAGGCGGTCAACGTGCGGCGCTGGCCCAACGTTGTGATCGAGCACAACATCTTCTCCGGTCCGAATTTGACCCGCGCGGTGTTAATCACCGAGGACTCCACGGGTTGCACAGTGACCGACAACCACACCACCGGAGATCGGCCTACCGTCGAGGTCGATTCCTCCTCCCAGCCGGGATCTCGCGTGCAAAACCTCGGTCGGTAATAGGCCGTACCCGAGGGCGGGGGTGAAAAGCGGCTAGATCCAATTCTCGCGATGAGGACCGCGTGACCTGCTCTGGTCGGACTCAACGCATCGTCTGGCGGTGCGTAACAAGGGCTGTCGCGGCGGCGGCACCTAGTTCACGGGCGAATGGCTCGGGAGCGCGGTTTTGTACCGACGTCAGGTAGGCGCGCCACGCCGCGCCGGTGCCACGGAGCGCTTGCTCGATCGGCTCTTTCCAGCTACTGGGCGTCGGCACGGCTAGGTTGAGCCGGTTGAGCTGCCTCGCGGTGACGCGTAAATTTCGTGCTCGCATTTCAAGGTCATCGTGGCGCTGGCGCGCCGTCCAAACTAGGTCGTGAAGCTCCTTGGCGATGTTGGCAACCTTGTCGATGGCGGCCTGGTAGGCACCGTCGAGCTGCGCCCGGTATTCGTCGTAGGCTCGCAGGTCGGTGACGAGCTGCCTTAGATCTCCGTCGAGGTCTTGGTGGCGTGCGCGGCTGCGGAGCTTTGCGTCCGTTTGGGCGAGCCTTCCGCGGATTTGTTCGATCGCCCACGAGGTTTGCTGTAATGCGATCTGTCGGTATTTAAGATGTTCGGTGGGGACGGTGGCGTCTTGGTCATTTGCGAGGGCCGCATGCCTGGCCTCTTCGGCTTGTTGCACCTCGCGTGTGATGTGCGCATGTTGAGAATGGAGGGCACGTAGTTGGGCATCGAGCTCATCTCGATGTGCGTGAAGGTCGTCCACGACTTGGACTGCCATTTTCCTGTTCTCCCTTTTGAAAATCCTTTGGGACGTGGCGTCTGGATTGGTCAGTCCATCGTCTAGACTGCTAAGCGATCCCAGGTTGTTGGCTGCTGGAACTCATGCCTTCATCGCCTGACCGTCCAACGACGGTACTCCAGAGTTGAGTCGTGCGCGCCACATGCCCGATCGTGGCCGTCTTCTCTTGCTTCAGCGAGGCGAACAGCTTTCGCTCAAGTAAACAGTTCTCCTCAGTAGCCGCCGCGCTCGCCGCTGTCATCACGACTCGTGAGGTTGCGATTACTGTTTGCGCAGAATCTATGCGCGTCGTCAACTTCCGCGCACTAACCCAGCGCCGCCCCAATCGGATTGATACTCCGATGCCGGAGCGCCCAGGTATAAAGGTCACCCGATCCGGGCCGTCGGAGTCGCGTCGTATGCTTGATCACGTCCACTAATCTCGGGGTACTGGTCTGGCTCGGCGTACTCCGCTCGTGCACGGGGGACCGCTGCTGCGGCAACGGCGGCAAAGGCGACTGGGTAGCCAGTGGCCCCCGCCGTGCGTTCTCCACCTGGTGGTGCGCGTCGGCGACGAGCAGATCGGCGAAGTAGCGGTGGTGTTACGGCGCGCTCGCCGGTCTATGCCGGCCCCACCGCGCCACGGGTTCATCCAGCTGGCCAATCCGGTTGGGATCAACGGCGGCGCTGGCGCGCTGTTCGGATCGCTAGAAAACCCCGTCAGCGTCGCCGGCTTCACCGTACTTCAACGCACGCATCGTGACCATCGACATCATCGCCGACCCCGACAGGCTGAGCCAGCTCAGCAGCGTCTCCGAGCGAATAAGCAGCTCGGTCCCCATAGCGCTCAGATCGTCGGCGCCATGGGCTTGCTATCCCGTAATACTGACCGGCGGCTTCGACGAAGTCGCCGCGCGACTGCTACATCGACGCGAGCCCGCCTGGATGCCGGATATTTTAAGGCGCTTGGCACGGTGTCGGCGAAGGTGAAGTACTCCCGCAGTCCGGCGGCCGCCAGCGCCCGGTTGGCAATTGGTGAGTTGCACACCAATCGCAGGGCGCGACGTTGCTGGGTAGCTAGCTCGTTGGCCTGGAATAGCGTCGACAGCGCAGCAGATCCCAGGAATGACACACCGTCGAGGTCTACCACCACGACTCGGGCAAGAGCCAGCTGCTTGTTGAAAGTGTTGGCCAGTTCCAGGGCGATCGGTGTGTCGATGTCACCTACTAGAGTGACCACGCGAGCCTCGGGTCTGTGCTCGGCCACCCGCAAACCAATGTCGGCGGGCGCGTCGCTGCTTGTGTTCATGCCCGCACGATATAGAGCAGATCACGGACAAGCTCCACTTGACCGGGTCGGGGCGGCTGGGCGGTATTTTTCGGTCGATATTCGGTACAGTCCGACCGAAGTTTCACGCATCTACCCGGGCAGCAGACGTCGTGATGTCGTTTAGTGGTCGGGATTTTGCGGTCAGCTCAGCGGTGCTGCTGATGGAGAGATACCGGGATCGGCAGCTGGGCCTACCCGTTGGTAGCACCACCAACGGTGCTGGCGCGCACGGTCAGCCTGCCGTTGCGAAACTCCGCTTCTAGCGATTCCAGGCTGCGTTCCTTGGTTTCGGGCACCATCCACCACACGATCGGCACGATCACAATCCCGGCGGCGGCATAGGCGAGATAGACGGTGCCCGGGCCGACGAGCGCGGTGAGCCCGGGGAAGGTGAGTGACACGAAGAAGGCGGCCAGCCAGTTGAACAGGGTCGCGATGGCCATCGCCGATCCCCGGATGGCGAGCGGGAAGATCTCCGCCAGCATGACCCACAACACCGGGCCCCAGGTGGCGGAGAAGGTGTTGGTGAACACCACGAACGCGGCCACTGCGATGACGAATAGCGCAGTCGAGTTGACTGGAAGGGTCAGCGCTGCGATACCGACGGCGAGCCAGCTGGCCGACATACCGGCCAGACCGGCCAGCAGGATGGGCTTGCGGCCACGCCGGTCCACGACCTTCGAGCGGACGACGACCGCGATGGTCATCGTGTTCAGCAGTCCATTGAGAAAGCCGAACAGCAAAGCGGTGATCTTGGACATCCCAAAGCCGGTGAGCACGGTCGGTACGTACACGATCGAGCCGATCCCGGTGACCTGCTGGAAGATCGCCAGCAGGGCGCCCAGCAGCAGCAGCCGGCGCACCCACGGAGCAGACAGGCGGGCGCCGGTGTTCGTGTTGTGTTGCTGGCGTTCGAGTTCGGTGATCTCGGTAAGTTCCCGCCCGGCCAGTGCGGCATTTCCGCGCAAGCTGCTCAGAACTGCGCGTGCCCGCTCGGGATCTCCACGTCGTACCAGAGACCGGGGCGTATCAGGCATGGCGCGCATGCCGACCATGAGCACGACCGCCGGCAACACGCCGATAAGCAACATCGCCCGCCACGAACCGGTGAAGGCCAGCAGATAGCCGACGGCGGCAGAGAGCGCCGTGCCTACGATGATCATGTACTGGTTGAGGGAAGTGATCACGCCGCGGTCCCGGGCAGGCGCCATCTCGGCCAGATAGAGCGGCACCATCACCGACGCGATACCGATGGCTAAGCCCACTACCAGGCGAAACAGCACCAGCATGGTCACGGTCCAAGCCAGGCCGGTACCCAGGGCACCAACGGTGAACACCACCCCGGCAACCAGCAGGACCCGCTGCCGTCCCACGCGATCAGCGGCGGGACCACTGCCCAAGGCGCCCACCATCGCTCCGAAGACCATGGCGCCGACCACAACACCCTGCTGCCAGGGCGGCAGCGGCAGATCACGCGGAATGAACAAGATCGCCGCGCCGATGATGCCGCCGTCGTAACCGAACAGCACTGCAGCCAACGCACCCATGGCATACACCCGCCGCGTACTCACCTGGACTCGCAACGTCGGTGCCACTATCAGCTACCTCCATGCGGGCGAGGCGGGGAAGCCCCCCGCCGGTCGCAGTCTGGATGCAGACTGCTGTTTGTCGGGCATCTTTTACCGCAGTCTGCATCCAGACTGCGGGGTTAGGCGGACGCCCTGAGGGCGCACACTGAGCGGTGTGCGCACCTTGCGCCGCGCCGGGCGGGGTACCAATCTCGCTCTGTTCGCGCTCCTGGTGCTGGCGTTGGCCAGCGGGGTGACGGCCTTCGCGGTGGGCAACCCAGGGCCGGCCCGGATCGTCGCGGTCACGCACGGGGTGGTCGGGCTAACCATCGTCGCGCTGATCCCCTGGAAGAGCGTAGTGGCGCGGCGGGGCTGGCGGCGGCACCGGGCGGGTCGCGGCGCCGGGCTCGCCCTCGCCGTTGCGGTATTCGCTGTGCTCGCCTCCGGGTTACTGCACACCCAAGGCGGGTTCCGCCGTGACCGGTTACCGGCGTCGGTTGCCGGCCGCGGACGCATCCACCCTGCTGCTGGCTACCCACGTGGCCGGCGCGCCGCTTTCGGCCGGCCACGGCGCCCCGGTTCGGCTCGTCGCGCCCGGCCGGCGTGGCTTCTGGTGGGTGAAGTGGGTCACCGCAGTGGAGTTGTCCGACGAGCCGTGGTGGCTGCAAGCGCCGTTCCCGCTGCATTAGGCCGAACCCACCGGCAGCGCGTTACCGGTAGTCGTCGAAGTTACCGTCCAGGCCGGGCTCCCGGATCTCTTCGATGAAACGCCAGATGTCGGGCCGGGAGCCGTCGAGGTCGGTGAACCGGTAGATGTGCGCGAGCTCGCCAGAGGTGAGCGACCGCTGGTTCCATCTGCGCACGTTGGGGTCCGATGCCAGCGCGGCGACGGCGCGCCCGACGAACCGTGGCGATTCCGACAAGGCGAAGTCTGCCGGGGCGCAAGAATAGTTCTCGACGGCGCCCGGGATAAGAGCGTCGCGCCAGTTCTGTTCGGAAACGCCGAAATGGTCGAGCATGATCTCCGAGCGCAGCCACCCCGGAGTGAGGGCAAGCGCTGTCGCGCCATGGGTTTTCAGCTCGTGTCCCTGAGAGAAGGCCAGCCGGTTCACAGCGACCTTGGCCAGGTCATAGAACACCGAGATCCGGTAGCGCGAGGCGTTGTAATCGGCGGTGCCGTCGGTCACCTCGACGAGCAGGCCGCCCGGGGACGCGATGAGCAGCGGGAGGAGGTGATGGGAGGTGATGAGATGAGTGTCGATAGCCAACCGAAGGATCCGCAGACCGTCGGCGAGGTCGTGTTCCCAGATGGGCGTGTTCCACTGCGCCGGACCTCCCTTGAGCAGCTCGCCGCCCCAGATGTCGTTCACCAGCACGTCGATGTGGCCGTGAGCGCCGCGGATCTGCTCAGCCAGCCCTCTCACTTGATCGGGTTCGAGGTGGTCGACCACGGCTGCGACGCCGGTGCCACCGAGCTGAGTCACCAGCTCGGCCGTCTCCTCGATCGTCTCGGCACGGTCGTAGTCGGACCGGATCGAGCGCGTACGACTACTGCGGCCCGTGCAGATGACAGTCGCACCGGCCTCACCCAAGGCAGCAGCGATTCCCCGCCCAGCGCCGCGGGTCGCGCCCGCAACCACGGCCACGCGACCGCGCAGCGCATCCCGATCCGGCGACCAGTCCACGATCTCAACCCTGCCAGCTGCTCGACGATGCGGCTGGCGAGATCGCAGGACAACCATCGCGGCGTCATCGACAATGTCATTCCAGTGATCGACGGGCGGATGGAGCGGGCATGGAGATCGGATACACCTTGATGACCGAGCAATCCGGGCCGACCGATCTGGTGCGCTACGCGGTGGCCGCCGAGCAGGCCGGGTTCGCCTTCGAGGTCTGCAGTGATCATTACTTCCCGTGGTTGGACGAGCAGGGCCACGCGCCGAACGCCTGGACCGTGCTCGGGGCCGTTGCTCACGCCACCGAGCGCGTCGAGCTCATGACCTATGTGACGTGCCCGATCATGCGGTATCACCCCACTGTGGTGGCCCAGCAAGCGGCCACGTTGGGGCTGCTGTCGGGGGACCGGTTCACCTTGGGCCTGGGGTCTGGGGAGAACCTCAATGAGCACGTGGTGGGGGGTGGCTGGCCGTCGGTCACGGTGCGCCATGAAATGCTCGCCGAGGCAATGCGGATCATCAATGCGCTGTTCGACGGTGGTTACGTGACCCAGCGCAGCCAGTACTACCAAGTCGACTCCGCGAAGCTGTGGGATCTACCGGCGCGGCGGGTGCCGATCGCGGTGGCGGTGTCGGGAGCTCAGTCTTGCGAGTTGTTCGGCCCGCTGGCCGACCACATGATCGCCGTCGAACCGGACGCCGAGTTGGCCATGATGTGGAAGGTCGCGCGGCCCGGAAAGCCTGGCAGCCGCCGGATCGGCCAGTTGCCGATCTGCTTCGACGCTGATCGCCAGGCCGCGGTTGCCCGGGCGCACGAGCAGTTCCGCTGGTTTGGCGGGGGCTGGAAGGTCAACGCGGAGCTGCCCTCCACCGCCGGGTTCGCCGCCGCAACCCAGTTCGTCCGGTGCGATGATGTCGCCGAGCACATCTCCTGCGGACCCGACGTCGACGTGCATGTTGCGGCAGCGCGGCCATTCGCCGAGGCGGGATTCACCGATCTCGCGCTGGTGCAGATCGGCGGCGATCCGCAGCACCAGCAGCCTTTTCTGGACTACGCCCGGGACAAGCTGCTGCCCGCGATGCGCGCCGAGTTCACCTGATCGACCTCGCACCGGCAGCCCAGGGTGGAAGGGTTTACCGGGTCGTGGTCATCGGTGGCGATGAGGTACGGGCCTGGGTCACCGTGCGGAAGGTCGGGAAGTCACCTGTCATGGCTGCCGCGCGCAGCGCCGCCTGCACGGGTGAGTCCTCGCCGTGGACCACGCTGAGGGCCACCGAGAGAGTCTTCGACCGGTCCAGGGCGCAGCCGAGCACATGGAGCCCGGCAACGCCGAGAAAACTCACGGCCGTCAAGTCGAGGATCAGCACTGCTGGCTGGCGCTCAAGCTCACGGTGCAGGCTCGTGCTCAACTTGGGTGCTGTCACGGAATCGATCTCTCCGGCCACCGCAATGACGACTAGATCTTCGGCCGGCCGGTCCACCCGAACACTTAACATGCCCTTCACGCTCCCGAGGCGCCACGCCGCCCTCTGCCGTCGACGACACTGGCCCCAAATGCCCAAACGCCCCAGGCAGGCGCTTTTGTTCCGCAGCGTCCGCGAAGCGGCACTGATCAACATGTGCTCGGCCGACCACGGCCCACCTTCGTCAGCGTGCGTCCAGCCACCCCTAGCCCAGGGCCATCGGCGGGTGTCGAGCCCGCGGGTTCACCTGGCTGTGATCATCCGGCTTGGTTCCAGCGGAGCGCGAGAACGCCCTCCGGTGCAAGGCTGACGCGTGAACCGAAGTCAGGACACACGTCGTCAAGGACCTCCTGTAGCCATTTTGCATCTGTGGACGAGGCACGGTGCAGTCGCATCTTGCGGGCCTGCATCGGCACCATGCGGAGATTGCTGAGATTTCCGGTATCCGGTGCTATCGAGGCGAAGTACAGGATTCGTAAGTCGTCTCGGTACTTGTCGTAGCCGGAGATGCCTTCGTAATCGTTGATGAGATCACCGCATCCGTACAGGATGAGCTTGCCCCGGTACACTTCGATCGGGCGAGGATGGTGTGACGAGTGTCCGTGGACGACGTCGACACCACCGTCGATCAGGTGATGGGCGAAACTGATTTGATCCGGCAAGATGCTGTACCCCCAATTGGACCCCCAATGCAGGGAGGCGACCACGACGTCACCGGGTCGTTTCATCGCCCCCAGCTGACTGGCGATCTCCGCCGCGCTGGCGTCGGACAGATCGGGGACGAAGTTGACGCCCGGTTGGTCAAAGGTCGCGGCCCAGCTCGACGGGATGCCGCTGGATGCCATGCCGTACGAGGCGATCACGACACGTCTGTTGTCCTCGATGGTGACGATCGCGGGCCGTCGCGCTTCTTCGGCATCGGACCCGGCGCCCACCGCCCGCAGGCCCGTGTCGGACAGCGCAGTGAGAGTATCCGCAAGCCCTTGGGCCCCGAAGTCCATTACATGATTGTTCGCGAGTGAGCATGCGTCGGGCCGGGCTATTGCCAGGCCGGGCAGGTTCCGGGGATGCATGTGGTAGTGCAGAGATTTTTCGGGTGCAAAATTCCCACTGCCGGTGACACTCGTCTCCAGATTGATCACTCGAACGTCGGGTGCGGCCTCGTCTATCACCGGTAAGGCATCTCCCCAAGGCCAGGAAAATCCGACGGGTCGAGGGATTCGGCCGTTTACCGCCTCGGCGAGTTCGACGTAGGCACGCGCATCCTTCGTGTAAGCCTCCCGCAGCGTTGGGTCGCCAGGATGCGGAAGTATTTGATCAACGCCACGGCCGAGCATCACGTCGCCACAGATGCATAAAGTCACCACTGCACCTGTCATGTCCTTGCGCCTTCCGAGCGTGCCGGTCGATCAGCGGCCATCCTAGAAGAGATCGCCGAAGCTGGAGATCGGCGATTCGCCCTAACTGACCACCGGGCCAACCTGCCGGCGTCGGTGTGTGACTTACCGCGTGGTCAGCGCCAGACTGCGTGTCATGAGTGAGACCACGGCACAGGGTACGGCTGCAGGCGGTGAGGTTCCGACTCAGCTCAAACGGGTGATCGGTCCGAAACTGCTGTTTTTCTTCGTGATGGGCGACATTCTGGGCACTGGGATCTACGCGCTGATCGGCAGCGTCGCAGGGGAGATCGGCGGAGCCTTGTGGGTGCCGTTCGTCGGAGCCTTCCTTGTTGCCTTCCTCACCGCGTTCAGCTATTTGGAGCTGGTCGGTAAGTATCCCCGGGCGGCCGGGGCCGCGCTGTACACGAACCGGGCTTTCGGGATCCCGTTTCTGACGTTCATCGTGGCCTTTGCCGTGATGAGCTCCGGTATCACCAGTGCCTCGTCGGCGGCCGTGGCGTTCGCGAAAACATACCTGCAGCAGTTCATCACACTACCCACCTCGGCAGTCGCGATCGCTTTTGTCATGCTGCTCGCGCTGATCAACTTTCGAGGTGTCGGTGAGTCGCTCAAGGCCAACGTGGTGCTCACCTGCATCGAGCTGTCGGGTCTGCTGATTATCATTTCGATCGGGATTTATGCCGTTGCCTCGGGTCTGGGTGAGCCAAGCAGGCTCATCCAGGTCAACACGGCAGACTCCGGAGCCCTGCTGGCGATCACCTCGGCCACCGCGCTGGCCTTCTTCGCAATGGTCGGCTTCGAGGACTCAGTCAATATGGCCGAGGAATGCACGGCACCGGCGAAGATCTTCCCGCGCGCAATGCTGCTCGGGATGGTTGCGGCAGGCGTGATCTACGTGCTGGTCGCGCTCACCTCGTCATTGCTGGTACCCGCCGACCGGCTGGCCGCAGCGCAGAGTGACGCACTGTTCGAGGTCGTCAATACCGGTGCACCCGGCTTCCCGCTGCGCATTTTTGCTGTCATCGGGCTCTTCGCCGTGATCAACTCGGCGCTGATCAACATGCTGATGGCCAGCAGGCTGGTCTACGGCATGGCACGCGAGCGGATCATCCCGCCGGTCCTGGGCTCGGTACACCCCACCCGGCGCACCCCCTGGGTCTCGATCGTGTTCACCAGCGCGATCGCCGTCATTCTGGTCAGCCTCGTCCCGCTGGCCAGCCTGGCCAGTACCACATCACTGCTGCTGCTTGCCGTCTTCACCTTGGTCAACATCGCCTGCCTGGTACTGCGCAGGCAGACCGTCGACCACGAACACTTCCGTGCGCCGAGCTGGAGCCCGTGGCTGGCAGCGCTGCTGTGCGCCTACCTGGCTACCCCATTTTCCGGCCGCGATCCCGACAACTACCTGCTCGCAGGCTTGTTACTGGCGATCGGGGTGCTGCTCTGGCTCGTCAACCGGCTACTTGTACGCAACGGCGAATCAGGGCAACGCTGACTCACCGGGCCGACGGTGGGTGCGCGCCTGGGCAGACGGAGGGAAGGATCAGGGAAGGGCCGGCTCGTACGGTCCCGGCGATATCAACCGCCACGTACCCAAGGAGACACACCGTGGCCATCTCAGCGACCATGCCCGCCATCACCCATGTCGCAGTGACCGTGACCGACCTCGCCGTCAGCGAGGAGTGGTACAGCAGGGTCCTGGGCGTCAAGCCGGTCTTGGACGAGGACACTGGCCCGTTCCGGCATGTCGTCTACGAGCTCGGCAATACCCTGCTCGGGCTGCACGGCTTCCCCGATCTGGCCAGCGACGAGCCCTTCGACGAGCGCAGGCCGGGCCTCGATCACATAGCGTTCGGCTGCGCGAGCCGCGGCGAGCTCGTGGAGTGGGCCGCCCGCCTCGACGAGCTCGGCATCGCCCACGGTGGCATCGTCGATGCCGGCTATGGCTCTGGCCTGTCGTTCCGCGATCCGGATAACATCGCCCTCGAGCTATTCGCCCCGCCGGAGTGAGCAGCTGACGTACTTGCCGGGGTCAGCCGAGCGACGTCAAGACTGCGCTACGGCAACGTTCGGCGTCGATCGGCTGGCCCGCGCCAAGATATATTTCAGCGGCGGTCTGCATCCGCTCCCGCGCCGTGGTTAGGTCACCACCCGCAGCCGCCACCGCGGCCTGCGCCTCGGCGAGACCTGCCTCCCACGAGGTCCCCTGCCACAACACCGCCGAGCGTTGCGCCAGGGCCAGTAGCCGTTGCGCATCGGGAAGATCACCTGCCCGGGCACACGCGATCGACGCAGGCACCGACAGCATGATCGAACAGAACGGGCAGAAGTCGTCCCAGCCGAGCGTCGCTTCGGCTCTATCGATGATGGCTCGAGCCGCCAGCGCGTCAGCTGCGGCGACGATCATCGTGCCGAAGATGCGCTGCAGGAGATGATTGGCGAGCATCGACCCGCGCGCCAGGGGGAGTGCTTGCTCGAGCAGTCGCATCGCCACTTCGGCGTCCCCTTCGGCGAGGCGCACTTCGGCGAGCCGCTGCAACGAGTGGGCCTCCCCGGCGGCCGACCCGATCTCTCGGTGCTGGTGGCTCGCCTGAGCAAGTTCGGCCGCGGCGAGCCCCAGATCGCCTGAGAGCAGGGCGGCTTCGCCGATCAGCGCCGACGCGAATGCCTCGGCGCGCACCGCGCCACTGCGTGTGGCTGTCGCCTTCAAATCACCCGCCACGTCGATGACTTCCGCATAGGGAGTCGGCCCGTACAGCATGTACTCGGCCGCGCAGAGGTAGCCGTCGAAGATGGTATTGGCGATTTCCGGGTTGTCCCGCGTTCGGCGCAACTCTAGGCGCATCCGACCGAACCAGTTGCCCGAGCGATGCGCCAGCAGGGCTTGCAGCGAGACCACATCGAGGACCATCCAGTTGTGCTCGCCCGCGAGCACCAGCCGCTGCGCCTGGTCGGCCGCTGCCTGGGCTGCCTCGAAATCGGCGGTGATGTACGCGCACTTGCCGCGGGTCAGCAGGATGTCGGCGTCGTCGACGCCACCGTCGGTGTCAAGGCCATCGAGGGCCGCTACCGCGGTGTCGATGTCCCCCGACATCAGCGCGCAGCGCGCGAGCCGCACGCGCAGCAGCCGGACCATGGTCGGGTCAGCCGCGTCCAGTGCATCACGGTAGGCGGAAATGGCCATCGGATCACCGAGCGCGTTGAGCAGGTCGCCGCGCAGCGACAGCGCCGCAGCCCGCTGTGCGCCGATGGCATGCGGCCGGACCGCTTCGACCAATGCCAGCGCATCCCGGTACGCGCCAACGGCCGCTTCGGTCTCGGCGGCCCGCAGCAGGTACGGCACGGCGTCCGCGGCTGCACCGGACTCGAGCAGGTGGTGACCGATGCGGGCCGCCGATGCGCCCAGCTCGATCAGGCGGCTGGCGGCATCGCGGTGGATCCGACGGCGGTGGTGCGGTGGGAGATCCTCGAGCAGCGCGTCGCGTACCAGGCCGTGACGAAACCGGTAGCCGGCGCTCGAGGGCTCGACGATCAGCGCGGCGAGGGCGGCGTCCAGGTGGTCGAATGCGGCGCCTTCCGGCAGCCCGGACAGGGCGACGAACTCGTCGGTGTCGAACGACGAACCGACGACGGCCACCCGTTGCAGGACCTCGCGCGTCGCCGGCAGGACGCCGCCGATCACGTCCAGCGCCTGTGTCCGTTTTGACCCGCCGGCGGCCCGCCGGGCCAGCTCATGCACTGCGAACGGGATGCCTGCACTGAGTGCCGTGATGTGTTCGACCTGCTCGGACGTGGGTTGCTGGATGTAACGTCGAATGAGCACGGCGATGTCGTCGGCACCGAGCGGGCCCAGCTCCAGCTCGACGGCTCGATGCCGGTCGAGCAGGCTCTGGCGCGCGTGGGCCAGCGTCTCGGACATCGGAGCCGGCCTATGCGTCAAGACGATGCACACCCGCTGGTCGTACGCCGAACGGGCGAGGTAGTGCAGCAGGCGCAGGCTGGCGTCGTCGGCGTCGTGGACGTCGTCGATGGTCAGCAGCAGCCCACCGGTGGCCGATGCGTGGCGGATCAGTTCGGCTGCGGCCACGTACAGCCGCTGGTGCGAGCTTGCGCCGGTCCACGAGTTCTCGGCCCCGGCGAGGGCCCGGTTGAGCTCTTCTCGGTGGGGATCGGGCAGTTCGTCGAGTAACGCCGGATCATGCCGGCAGACACCGGCGAGCGCCTCGACGACGGGTGCATACGGCCAGGCCCCCTCTACCGGTGCCGACGATCCGTGACCGACACACCAGCCCAGCTCCTTGGCGCGCGCCGTGATCGCGGCGACCAGGGATGACTTGCCGATTCCCGGGGGGCCGGCGACGATCAGCGTTCGGCTGCGCCCCGCGGCGGAGTCGAACAGCGCCCGCTCGGCGATGGACAGCTCGCGGTCGCGGCCGATCAACCCGCCGTCCCGGGCAGGAATGGCATCGTGGTCGGCGATGAGGCGATCCCGCAGCGCCGTCGCCTCGCGGCCGGGAGCAACACCCAGCTCGTGGCGCAACGTCCGGGTCATGCGTTCGAACTGGCGCAAGGCCGCATGGCGATCGCCGTTCGCGACATAGCGCCGCATCAGGGCGAGATGAGCGTGCTCGTCGCCCGCGTCGAGCTCGACCACCGTCTCCCAGCGGCCATCGAGACGCAACAGGTCGAGATGGCGCAGTCGCAGCTGCTCGCGGCGCTGCTCGGCCCACGCCTCGTACCTGTCGTGAGGCAGCAGCTCACCGCCGTACATCGCGAGCGCCTGGCGGGCGGTGACGGTGTCCGCTGTGCCGAGCGCCCGGCGGGCGAGGTCCTCGAAGAGCTCGACGTCGACGGTCGCGTCGGCGTCGGGGCACAGCATGACGTTGTCACCACGCAGCACCACCGCGTTCGACACGTCGATGGCCCGCCTGGCGAAATGCGCCGCCTTGTGCAGCTTCGGCACGGCCTCGTCGACCGTGTCGTCGGGCCACAGGAGATCGATGACCTGCTCGCGGTGCAGCCGCCTGCCGGGAGCCATGGCGAGCACCTTCACCAGCGCCGCCGCGTGCCGGCGCGTCCAGCCGCTCGCGGCGACCGGGACGGCGCCGACCGTCACCTCGAATCGACCGAGCAACGTGATGTGGACCGCCGGCATGTCACGGGCACCTCCCGTCGCCGCATCGGTCAATGCGAGCAGCTCCATGACGACGACCGAAAAAGCTTATGTCCTACCGTCGCGCCCGCCCAGCTCTTCCGCCAGCGGTTACGGGCACAATTCGAAGCGCTTCCCATCGAGCGCACGAAGCGCGAGGAAATGCCGATGATCCAGGGTCAGGATCCGATGGGTTCGGTAGCGCCCAGCGAGCACCACCAGTGACGCATCGGTAAGGCCGATATTCGACTCGTGGTAGCGCTCGACGATATCGGCTGCCGCAGCGAGATCCGCGGCGCTCACCGTCGCGAGATCGTATGCCGGAGAGGTGAGCTCCCGGAGCATGGCCAGTTCGGCAGCTACTCCGATCCGGGTGCTGACCAGGTAGTCCAACTCGGCCAGGACGTACGGCGAGATCACCAGCGCCTCAGTTGTCTCGTCCAGGCAGCGACGCACCCGCTGGTGCCGGGGCTCCCGATCGTTGAACGACGCGAGCAGGCCGCTGGTGTCAGCGATGATCACCGTAGGCCGAAACCGTCGAGATGCGCGTCGACGTCGTCGGCCATCAGCACGTCACTGGAGAACAAGGCGCCGCGGGGCCGGGGAAGCTCGTCGCCGGCTACCGCAGCTGCCACCGCGTGGCGGATGACCTCCGCCTCGGAAATCCCGTGGCGGCTCGCATACCGGCTCAGCGCGCGCTTGAGCTCCGCCGGAAGGTAGACGGTGGTCTTTTGCACACACGTATGGTACCACCGCTGGCATACGGTGCGTAGAAATTCGAGCAAGTGAGAACCTCGGCCGAACGGTGGGTCGGCGGGATGCCGATGAACTCCCCCTCATGGGTAGCCCTAGTGGGTCTACCCTCTACCGAGTGCCGGTGTTCCGGATCACCGAGGCAGCCAAGCTGCTTGGGGTGAGTGACGACACCGTGCGTCGGTGGCTCGATAGCGGGCAGCTACCCGTCGAACGTGACCAGTCGCGCCGGATGGCCATCGACGGAGCGGCATTGGCGGCTTTCGCCCGAGGTCATGCCCGTTCGGCCCCCGATCCCACGTCCCAGGTGGGCCGCTCGGCGTGCAACCGATTCGTCGGGCTGGTCACCAACGTCATCGCCGACACCGTGATGACCCAGATCGAGCTCCAGTGCGGGCCACATCGCGTGGTCTCGCTGATCAGTGCCGAAGCTGCCTGCGAGCTCGGCCTGGTTCCCGGCTCACTGGCCGTCGCCGTGGTGGCGTCCACCCAGGTCGTGATCGAGACGCCGGCCAAATCGGCTATTACTGCTGATCAGCCGGGTACTCGCAGCAGGTAATCGCCACTGTCGTCGTCCCAGTCCATGTCGATCAGGTCCCGCGCGCGGGCCGCCTTGGCGAAAGACAGGAAGCTGTTGAAGCCGTAGCGCTTCTCGCTGAAGTCCGGGACGCGCTTGCGCAGCTGATTTTTCAGCCCGCTCAGCTGCGGCGATGCGCCGGACGCCTGCAGCTCGGCGACGACGTCTACGAGCAGCCGGAAGGCGTCGTCGTCGGCGGAGTCGTCCTCGTGGAAGGTCACCTCGGGGTCACCTTGCGCCGGCCCGGGGCGTAGCTGCACGACACGCCGGCTCTCGAGATGGCGGAGCAGCTCGCCGAACCCCCGGAACCCCTGGTCGGCCTCGTTGAAGGTGGGGTCCTTACGCAGGATCGCCCGCTTGAGCATCGACGCGCGCACCGGTCCGTCGACATGTCGCTGCAGGCCGGAGAGAGTGCGCGCGACGAGCAGCCCCACGTCGCGTTCCTCACCTGCGGCCATCGCCTCATCCACCGGGACATCGGCGACCACCTGGCCGGGGCCGCTCGGTCCCGAAGGCGCCGGAGTCGTGACCGAGCCCGCGGGAGTTGACGCCGCCGGTGGCACAGCACCGGACTGGCGGCCGGGGCCGCTGCCTCGCCTCGGTGCCTGCGACGACTCGACGCCGGGTAGCCGGTCGTAGAACAGGAACTCGTCGCAGGCGCGCGGCAACAATGCCGAGGTCGACGACTGCACGCCGATGCCGATGACCCGCTTGTCGAGCTCACGCAGCTTGTGCACGAGCGGAGTGAAGTCGGAATCACCCGTAGCGATAGCGAAAGTCGTGACAAAAGCGCGCTCGTAGGCCAGCTCGATGGCGTCGACGGCCATCTTGATGTCGGCGGCGTTTTTGCGGGACGCCCCGATGAGCTGGGGGATCTCGATGAGCTCTACCTGCGCCCGAGCGAGCAACTGGCGGTCAGCGTCGAAATACGACCAGTCGGCGTAGGCCCGGCGCACCACCACGCGCCCTCGTTCGGCCAGCGCGTCGGCCACCGGATCGAAATCGAAGGGCGAGACCCCCAATCCGTCGCGGGCTCCGATTGCGAGGTTTTCATAGTCGAGGAACAGGGCGATGCGTTCGTCGTCGTTAGCCACTGCACACCTCCCAGAGCTGATCGGAGTCCGCAGCGTACGGCCCCAACCGCGGCAACCGCACCAGGGGCGCGACGAGTTATCCGGCAGACTGCGGTATTGTGTATCTGACATTAGTTATTTCTGAGCGGACTATATGACGCTCATCGCCGGATTTGATGGAAGCCGCCGAGTAACGCGAGGTGCCGCAACCGCGATGTCAGCTAAGACATGGTCGACTTAGCTGTCAACTTGAATGCTGTAGAGGTCCGGCAGCTGGTCAAGCGCTACTCGAAGGCGCAGACCGACGCGGTCGACCGGCTCAGCTTTGCGGTCGTCCAGGGGGAGATCTTCGGGCTGCTCGGACCGAACGGGGCCGGCAAGTCCACCACGATCGGAGTGCTGACCACCCGGGTCCGGCCGACCGCAGGGCAGGCACTGATCGCGGGCGTCGATGTGCTGACGGCCCCGCGGACCGTGCGCAGCCTGCTGGGCGTGGTCCCGCAACGCAACAACCTGGATCGGTCACTGTCGGTCCGGCAGAACCTGCTCTTCCATGCCGCGTACCACGGCGTGCCCAAGGCCGTCCGCATTCGGCGGGCCGATGCGCTGCTGGAGCAGTTCGCGCTCACCGACCGGGCCAATGACAAGCCGGAGTACTTCTCCGGTGGCCAGAACCAGCGAATGATGATCGCCCGCGCGCTGATGCACGACCCGGCCGTGCTGTTCCTCGACGAACCCACCACCGGGCTGGATCCGGCCGCCCGGCTGTTCGTGTGGGACCGCATCCGGGAGCTGCGCGAGGCCGGCGTGACGATTGTGCTGACCACGCATGACATGGACGAGGCGGCCGCCCTGGCCGACCGGGTCGGCATCATCGATTCCGGCCGGTTGCTTGCGCTGGACAGCCCGGCCGCCCTGGTCCGCGCGCTAACCGCCGGGACCACGCTGGAGGTTGCCGTCGAGCCCACCGGTGAGACCGGGAGGGCCCGGCTACTCAACCGGCTGGGTGCGCTGGCCGGGGTGCAGCGCTGCGAGCAGGTCGCCACCGCAGGGCTCGTGCGCACCATCCGTTTGCATCTCACCGGCGACGCGGGGCCACTGGTGGCTCGGGTTGCCGCTGCGATCGTGGAGGTCGGCGGCCGGCTGATCGGGGTAGAGATCAGGGAATCTAGCCTGGAGGACGTGTTCATCGAGCTGACCGGCAGGAGGCTGCGATGACCGCCACCACCGCCGCGGCACGCACCGAGCCTGTCGCTGAGGTGCGGAGCCCGTCCTGGACGCTGATGGCGCGCTCGTTCGGCTCGGTGTTGCGCCGCGACGTGGTAGTCACCGGCAAGGACTTGGTGGCGTTCTTGGCTCAGGTGCTCCTGCAGCCGGTCTTCTTTCTGTTCGTGTTCGGCAAGCTGCTGACCGGACTCGGCTACACCAGCAACGACTACGCCAGCTTGCTGTTCCCTGGCCTGGTTGCGCTGACCGTGACCGTCACCGCGATCCAGGCGACAGCATTCCCGCTGGTCGCCGAGTTCGGCTGGACCAGGGAGATCGAGGATCGGCTGCTGGCCCCGCTGCCGTTATGGGCGGTGGCGGCGGAGAAGCTGCTCTTTGCGTCATTGCGGGCGATCGTCGCCGCGGCGGTGATGTTCCCGATCGGCATCGGCGTGCTCGGCGCGGTCCCGTACCGGGCCGCCGGGCTGGGACTGCTGGTCGGGGTGGCCTTGCTCGGCAGCCTCGTCGGGGCGTGCATCGGCATGACAATCGGCACCTTCGTGCCACCCACCAAAATCAACATCGCGTTCGCGCTGATCTTCACCCCGCTGCTGTTTACCGGCGCTACCCAATACCCATGGCCGTCGCTGGCAAGCCTGCGCTGGTTCCAGGTACTGACCGCCGCCAACCCGATCACCTACGTCAGTGAGGGCATGCGAGCGGCGCTGGTACCCGGCTTTCCGCACATCCCGGGTTGGATCTGCATCCTGGCGCTGCTGGCCTCGCTCGCGGTCTTCGGCACCCTCGGCATGATCGGCTTCCGTCGCCGGGCCGTCGACTAGTAGGTGGACGCCGGTAAAATGTCCACTTGCCACGGAAAGATCAGTTGTACTGCGCCGGTGGCGGTTTCACGCGACGTATCGGATGGAGAAGGTCGGGATCATGCGGGCCACGTTCCACGCCGAACTCACTGCGCTGATTACCGAGCTCGCGCAAATGACCCGGCTGGCCGGCCAGCTGATGACCGACGCAGCGATCGCGCTACACCAGACTGATCTCGCGCTAGCCGGGGTCGTCATCGGAAAGTGTGACGAGATGACCGCGTCGCTCGATCAGACCGAGCAGCGGTGCGTCGTCCTGCTCGGCCAGCTTTCCCCGGTGGCCGGCGGCCTGCGCGTGGTGGTCGCGGCCGTGCACGTGGTGGACCATTTGAAGCGGATGGCCAACCTCGCCCGGCACGTCGCGATCATTCCCCGGCTCAAGCACCCGAACCCGATGATCTCCAGCCCGGTCCGCCCGGTGCTAGCCCGGATGAGCCTGCTCGCCAGCCAGCTCGCCGGGGACGCTGCAATCGCGATCGAGCATCGGGATCCGCTATCCGGTGATCGGCTGGCCGAAGCGGACGATGAGGTGGACACGCTGCGCCGTCACCTGTTTGGCATCCTGTTCGCCGCGGACTGGTCCCACGGCGTGGAACCGGCAGTCGACGCCGCCCTCATCGGCCGCTACTACGAGCGCTTCGCCGACCACGCAGTGGCCATCGCAAGGCAAGTGCGCTACCTGGCCATCGAGCGGACTTTCGAGCCCGACGGATCACAGCCACGCTCGCCTCCGGCGCCAACTACTCAACCACACGGCGAGATCAGGACTGGTTGATCAGGACTCGTTGCCCGCTCCTCTCGCCGGGATCAAGATGTGAAGCACACCGCGAACTGCTGATGAATTCTCCTAACAGCGCGTGGACGAGCACAGCTAAGGGGGTGACCCTGGCACTATGGTCGCCGAGGGCCGCAGCTTCCGGCTTAACCCTAGGGTCGATATCGCGGGAATCGCCCGGGCGGCGTGGCAGCAACTCACCAGTAGTCACGCCCGGGCCGGCCAGCAGACCTCCGACGCCGAGGTAGACAAGCTGATCTGCGACCTGGCCTCGATCGTTCGGCTCGCCGGGCAGCTGATGACCAATGCCTCGCTCGCACTCCACCAGGCCGACTTGAAGTGCGCCGAGTTGGTCATCTCCCATGCGGACGAAATCAAGGGCCGGTGCGAGGACATTGACCAGCGCTGCCTCGACCTGCTTGCCGCGCGCGCATCGGTGGGTACAAACCTGCGAATGGTGGTGGCGGCCATGCACGTCGTAAAAGACCTGCAGCGAATGTGCAACTTGGCTCAGCACATCGCCGAAGTCGCGCGATTGACGCACCCGATCGAGCCGATCACTGCTGACATCCGCCCGGTGTCCCTGCAAATGGGGGAGCTCGCGTCGCGCCTGGCTGAGGACGCCGCAGCAGCGATCGAGAGCCGAGATCCCATATCCGCTGCCCGGCTGGTGCAGGTCGATAACGAGGTGAACGCGCTACGCCACCAGATCTTCCAGATCCTGTTCTCTGAAGATTGGTCGCACGGGGTGGAACCGGCGGTGAACGCCGCGTTGATCGGGCGCTACTACGAGCGCTTCGCCGACCACGCGGTGGCGATCGCGCGCAAAGTCACTGCCTGAAGCACAGCGCGGAATATGCCGGCGCGACACCACGTGTGAGTAGGCGCGCGGTTGCGTGCCTCGAAAACGGGGCGGTTGCGGCGCATCCCTTGCGAGGCCCTCTGCCGAGCAACGAACCAGCGCGAGGGCGATGGGCAGCCCCGCGCGGATCGTTGGGTGGGTGCCGGTACCCTGCCTGCGTTCTGAGTATCGCCACGACATGGCGACAGCTGCGGCGTTCGAGTCGGAGTTTTAATTTTGCCGTCCGTTCAGATCCCTGTTCGTGGCGGGTTACGCGTGAGGAGTACTGATTGAGTGGTACGGATAGCACGATCAGCCTAATCGAAAGGCACGACGTGACTACGACAAGTTATCCAGCCAACCCGGCATCCGCGGCCGGCGCACACCAGATCGTGGTGGACGACGCCTTCCGCGACGTTTTAGCCTCCGCCCTGATCGCTCGCCACCGCGCGCAGATTCGCAGCCAGCCTGAACTGATGTTTATGCGGTCGACCTGGGACGCCGACGAATGGGCTCGTGCTGAAGCCGACGACTTGCTGGCGCACATCCGCTCTGTACTGGAGCGCCCGGCACTGCGGCCACCGACACCCGCCAGCTGATGACCGGCAATCTTACGAAGGCCAACTACGCCGTTTGCGGACCGGGGTCGCCGGGTCTCCGGTAAAGGTGTGCGCCGTCTTCTCGAACGGATTGCCGCAACCGGCTGCGTTCAGGTCGTTCCACGAGCCACCTTGCACCGTCCCCCAAAAGGCGCCGATCGTGACGTAGGTGAGGTAGAAGCCGAGCTCGCCGATGGCCGCCACGGTTCGGCTGTGGATCGATTCGTGCCGGGCCAGGTTGTCCGGAACGGTTCCGTCCCAGTTGAACCGGCCGGACTGGGTCCATGCGACCGCGCCGAGCGTCAGCGCACCGGCGCCGGGACCCACGGCGATGAACAGCATGCCCCTGCGGAAGTCGACCTTGCCGCGGCTGATCGCCACGATCAGCGTTGCGCAGAGGCCGACGGTGGTCAGCAGCGGCGACTGCACCCATTTGATGAGAAAGCTGACCAACCACGCCACCCGGCTGTCCGTGTTGTCCAGCAGCGGGCCGACCACGCCCCCGACCGAGGCCGCCGTGGCGAAAACGATCAGTCCGATGGTAGCGGTGGTGATCACGCTGGCGTCCCGCCCGAACAGCACGCGCACACCGGCGACGATGGCCGTCCAAATGAAGACGGCAAGCACCCCGCCGATCCCCCCACCGATCACCCACAGCAGAAACTCGTCCCAGGTCTTGACCTTGTTGGTCGCCGCGCCCACCGCACCCAGCATTGCGCCGGCGACGGAGGCGATCAGCAGCACGGCGAGCAACACCGGCGTGACGTGGTGATCCAGCACCGCAACGCTCCCCGTCGGCGCATCTGAGGGCCGAGATTTGAGCAACATAGCCGATCTCACGCAGCGGGTCCGGCTACGTCCGAAGCGACTCACATGAGGCCCACAGCAGCGCATCAGCCCTCGTCAGCTGGTCCCCTTCCCTCGGCCGTGCCGAACCAGAGGCGGCCACTGGCCTGGAGGAGGCCAGTTCGCTGCCACGCAATGGCCAGACCTACTCGGATCGCGCTAACCGCACGATCCGCGCGAGAGAGGGGACTCCGGCCGCGCTGAGGACGAAGACCATGTAGTGCCCCGGAGGGCAGATCTGCGGCCCCTCGGGCGCAGCGACGGTCAAGCCACGGGCGTCGCGGCGAAACTCGAGAACGGTGAAGCGCTGGCTGTGGTCTAGGGCGTGAGTTACCGAGGGGAGTCGTATCCACGTGACCTTTCCGACGTCCGGTCCCGAGACTGACAGCGCGAACGTTTCGCCGTAAGTGACTTCCTTGGGGGCTGCCACGATCTCCGGGCGCGGGCCGTGGAACAGATAGGGTGGACGAAAAATCTGCGCGTCTCGGTGGCTGTCCCGAGGATCGTTCGGCTCGCCGCCGACGTTGAATTCGCCGCCCCCCGCGCTGAGCACCGTCGCGTCCGGCAGCAGCACGGCTGTCGCGTGGTAACAGCGATCGACGTCTTCGGCGGCAAGCGTCGTCCATTGTTCCGTCGCGGGATCCCACAATTCAGCGACGTGGACGGGTTTTCCCGGCGATAGGTCATTGAACCCGGAACCGCTGGTCCCTCCGGTGACGAGGACACTCCCGTCCGCGAGAATCGTCGCGTTATGCTGGCGGCGCGGGAATTGCATACCCGAAACATCACGCCACGCTGGTGGATCGGCGCAGAGGTCGACGATTTCCGCCGCGGCGGTCGGGACATCGGTGGCTGCGTCGTTGCCGCCGCCGATATAGATCACCTTTCCGGTGTCGTACATCACCGAAGGACCGTAGTGTTGTTCCCTGTCATAGCGGGCTTTGCGCGGCCGGGCCAGCGCCGCCCATGGACCCTGACCACCGGTGCCGAGCATGTGCGGTTTGGCATTCGATCCGGACGCGAACACCTGCCCGCTCGGCGCAACGTGCAGGCGCGGATACAGCGGGAGGCCGGCGAAGCGGGCGGCCGGCGTCCACTGGCGCCCATCCCAGATCTGCGTGACCTCGTTGATCAGCACCCGACCGTTTTCCTGGTAGCTGCCCGACGACACCAGCACGGTCCCGTCCGGAAGCGCTGTGACGGTCGGATACCACCGGCGGTCGTTCATCACCGGAAGGGCTGTCCAGGTCTTGGTGCGGTAGTCGTAGACGCATGCCTGGTCGAGGCCATCGCCATCGGTGACGTGTCCACCTACGACCAGCAACCGACCATCGGGCAGAAAGGCGTGCCCCGAGCAAAATAGGTTGATCTTTGTGCCGTCGGCGCGGGTGGGCAGGAGTGTCGCGGTCAACTCCCCCGTGCGGGGATCCCAGACGTATGGCGTGCACCAGTCTTCATGCATCGAGCCGGTAGGGTGATCCCGCCGTCCCCAGAACAGCACCTTTCCGTTCGGCAACACGTGCGTATGGATCGCTACGTTCGGCAGTTCGAAGACCGGATCCCACCGTCCCAGTTGCGTCCACGCGAATTTCTCTGCCCGGTCTACTCCGGGCGTACCAGATATGGCAGCTTGCGCAGAAGCGCGGGTGTTGCCGCCGCAGAGAAATGCCAGGCCCGGAGTCGTTAGTAGCATCAGGACGGAGCGTCGACTTGTTGTGAATGCCATGTCCTGCTTTCCACCGAGCCGGCCCTGATGTGCAGCATGTCGCCTGTACTGCTACAACGCAGATCTGTCTCGGTGGTTACGCCCCGCGCAGGTTTCGGCGTATCGCGCAAGTGTGCCGTGGCAACACGGACCCGCCGGCTGGGTAAACCGTCAGCGTGATCGCAGCGGTGCCGGTATGCTGGCAGTCATCAACATCGTCTGATACGGATTCGCCGTGGACATTGTGAAGTAGATTCGCACCCCATGGCCCGAGGCCCGCGCGTATTGCGGGATCTGATAGGGACCGTACATTCCACCCAGATCGGCGCGGCGGTCGGAGCCGAAACCTTCCTGGGTATGGTCAGCGCCCGGCAGGTGCATGAACTTCCCGAGCCCGTCGTACACCGAAAAGGCAAGTTCGCCCTTGGACCAGGGTCCGTAAGGACATCTCGCCCAACGCATCACTATCCCTCCGGCAGCTGATCTGTCCGCTGGCCAGTCTGCGTTATACAGGCACACCCAGGCGTCAAGCAGCGGGTTCCAGCGAACCGACAATTCGCCGACGCAACCCTCGCCGAACAGCGGGACCGCGTCATCCTCGTCGCGGCTCCACTGTGGTCTACCGAGTCCGCCGGCATAGAATAGAAAACCACCCGGTTCGTCAAGCTGCGCCACCGGCTTGACCGCGAGATAGACATCGCTGGAACGGTAGCGGCCGCTGCCGAATACCACCAGCTGTGGCCCGTCCCCAGGCAGCCCGTGTTCGTGCGCATCAGCGATCATCGTAGACACGTTAATGAACTTGTAGCGTGACACCTCGTAAAGGAAAGTGAAGTCAAAACCGTCGTTGTCTGACCGGGCCAGTATTGATCGGCCCATCATGGTGTAGATTCCCGCCCGCCGGTGATCGGTACTGAAGAATGCGTACATGTGGCCGTTGCAGCTTATCCCGTCGAGTGGCACCTCGAAGGCGCCCAGGGCGATGCCGGGGACCAGCGGCGGCCGCGGCAGGAACGTCAATGCAAGACCGTCGTCGGGGTCCCTATCCGTGGAGAAAGCGATGGAATCGAGATCATCGTTCGGGATACCGTGGCCCACGCGCCAGGTGTCACCAAACAAAAAATAGAGACGGTCATGATGGGTGAAGGAGACGCCGAGATCCGTGCCGATAATGCCGAACCTGGTCTCGGTCCGGTTGAAGGCATGCCTTGGCGTTCCCTTTCCGTTCCAGCCCTCGCGATCGAACTCGCCGGTTAGCTGAACAATCTTCTGGGCGCGGTGGGCAAGGAGGGGATGTCGCTGCAAGATGGTGAAGCGATCAGTTCTGATCCATACCTCGTCGACCCGGGTATTCAGATGCCAGTAATGAACGACTGAGCCGCCGTGCTCGTCGACGAGGACCTCGAAATTGCCCGGGACTACGGAATCGAAGCTGGACTGGATGATGCCACCGAGCCCGGCGCAAGATTGGGTGATGAATTGAGCCTTGGTCCAGGGCGCGTAGACGTCGACACTGTTTCGGAAGAAGTGGCGAAGCTCGATCGAACCGTCGCTCAGTTGTAGCGGTACCACGACTTCGAATCGGCCGTGCTGCCCTGTGCTGGCCGCGGATTGGATGATGCAGCCTGGTCCGGCCACATTGTCCTGTTCGCCGGTGATTCGTTGCCCGCGCAGCCAGGGAACGTGCAGGCTCATCGTCAATCTTTGTCGCAGCGGTGACGGTAGGTGGGCGTCGCTGTTGTCGCGATAGAAGTGGCGCAGTTCGATGGCGCCGTCGGCTTGCCGTAGCGGTACCACGACTTCAAAGTCGCCGTGCTGCCCGATGCGCGGCACGGATTGGATGATGCAGCCGGGGCCGGCCACGTAGTCTTGTTCGCCGGTGATTCGTTGCCCGCGAATCCAGGGCAGCTGGGCGTCGCTGTTGTCGCGGTAGAAGTGGCGCAATTCAATAGCACCGTCGGCGCGTCGTAAGGGTACGACCACTTCGAAGTTGCCATGCTTTTCCGCAAGAGGCGCGGATTGGATGATGCAGCCGGGCCCGGCCACGTCGTCTTGTTCGCCGGTGATTCGCTGCCCGCGAATCCAGGTCAGCTGGGCGTCGCTGTTGTCGCGGTAGAAATGGCGCAGTTCAATAGCACCGTCGGCGCGTCGTAAGGGTACGACGACTTCGAGGTTGCCGTGCTTTCCGGGCAGGGATGCGGATTGGATGATGCCGCCGGGTCCGGCCACGTAGTCTTCGTTGACCGTGATCCGTTCGCCGCGAATCCAGGGCCCGAAGTCGTTGGTGGAGTTGTCGCGCCACCAATGCCACAGTTGGTTGCCCTCTACGATAACGGCCTCAAAATTACCGTGGCGGCTGCGTCCGAAGTCGGATTGGATGAGGCTGACATAAACCCTGGGCATCACAGTGGCGTGGGGAGCTGCCCGCTGGCGGCCTCAGCGCAGGTGGTGGCTACCTGCTGGGCGGCGCGTTGCCAGAACGGGACGGCTGCCAGGTAGAGCCCGCCAATGGCGACGGTGCCGACCGCGGCGTCGACACTCCACCGCCCGTCCTTAGCCCAGTACACGTCCTGCAGGTCGATGAGCAGGGCCAGCTCGTCGACGATAAGCGCGATGCCGCTGCCGTAGGCGGTGACGGTCAGCGGGTGGCGGCGGTGACGTTCCAGGCCGCACAGGGCTACCGCACCGACCAATGTCAACAGGACGATACCCAGGTTGTAGTGATGAATGTGGCGCCCACGGATGACGATCCCCCCATCCGCGGGTCCGTGCCCGCCGCGCAGCCATAACGTGATCGTCCTGGTGACGCCGAAGGTCACACCGAATGCCGACCAGGCCCTCAAGAGTGCCTGGTGGGTCAGATCGACCTCGTCCCGGTAAGCGCGATGAACCCGCTGCACCAAGACCTGCCCGGAGTGAGCTAACCGCCTCCCAAGCTGCCTATCCACCAGCATCTCGTTACCTTATCGGGGCGAGCTTGATCATCCCGCGGCAAGTGCTGCCCGGATGATCTCGAGCGCTTCGGCCACGTGCTCGGCATGGCTGCGATGCGACAGCACGCACAGGCGCAACGTGAGTTGACCGTCGAGCCGGGTGCTGGACAGGAAGATCCGGCGGGTGGCGTTGATCCGGTCCAGCAGCGCTCGGTTGGCAGCGTCAGCACCCTCCCGCCGGCGAAACACGACGGTGGACAGGTCGGGGGGATCCCCGACGTCGAGGGCCGGCTCGCCCGCCAGCACCTCGTAGGCGTGCTCGGCGAGATCGAGCTTCTCGTCGAGCGCGGTCCGGAAGGCGCCGACACCGTGCAGCTGCAGCGGCAGCCACATCCGCAACCCGCGGTGGTCCCGGGTGAGCTCGGTGCCCAGATGCGCGTAGTCGGGTAGCCCGCCGGCGGTGAGGTCGTGCAGGTAGCCGCCGGGCTCCTCGTCGCTGTGCGCGGCGAGCAACGACGCCGGGTCCCGGACAAGCAGCACACCGGTCCCATAGGGCAGGAACAGGCTCTTGTGCGGGTCGAGTGAGATCGAGTCGGCTCGCTCGATCCCGCCGAGGCGATCGCGACCTCGTGCGGTGAGCTGGAAGAACCCGCCGTAACAGCCGTCGACGTGAAACCACATGTCCTGGGTTGCGGCCAGCTCGGCGAGCTGGTCGAGGGGATCGATGACCCCAGCGTTGGTGGTCCCTGCGGTGCCGACCAGCAGGAACGGACGAAGACCGGCCGCGCGATCCTGCTCGATCAGCGCCGCTGCCGCGGCGGGATCGATTCGTCGCCCGTCGCTGGTAGGCACCAGCCGCACCGCACTGGCCGGGAAGCCGGCGATGCGGGCGGCTTTCCGGATGCTGTGATTGGCCTGGTCGGACAGGTAAATCCGGCCCCAGCCGAGGTCGTCGTCGAAGTATCGCTGCCGGGCAGCGAGGACCATCGACAGCATCGCCTGGGAACCGCCGGTGGTGAGCAGGCCCCCAGCGCCAGTGGGCAGGTCGAACAACGAGGCGAGCCAGCGAAGCAGCCCATCCTCCAGCGCCACGAGCCCCGGGGCGAGGTCGGCCAGCCCGGTGTAGCGGTTGACGATGCGGGAGATCAGCTCGCCCACCGCCGAGCTGACCACACCGCCGCCGGGGATGTAGCCGAAGAAACGCGGCCCGGCCGTCTCGACGGCGATTCCTGCGGCCGAGAACGCGAGGTCGAGCAGCTCGTCCACCGCCCGGGGATTCTCGCCCGGCGGGGCGTCGAATGGTCCTTGGCTCCCGGTCGCTGTCGCAGGGGCTGTTTCGAGGCCGTCGAGGAATACCCTGATCCGTTCAGCTACCTGCGCCAACAACTGCTGGGTCTGGTGGCCGTCCAGCTCCAAGGGCCGGTTGTCCATTCAGGAAACAGCGGTGCCGATGAGGTGCCCGACGCCGAAGGTGACCGCGGCGGCGAGACCACCGGCGATGAGCTGGCGTATTCCAGAACGCAGGGCGGAGCGACCGTTGAGGATCCCGATGCCGGCGCCGACGGCGAACATCGCGGCCACCGCCAACCCGATCGCCAGCAGGAGTGCCACCGTGCCACCGCGGATCAGGTAAGGCAGCACCACCACGAAGGCCCCCAAGGCGAAGGCCAGCAGGCTGGAGATCGCTGCTGACCACGGGGAGCCGAGCTCGTCAGGGTCCAGGCCGAGTTCTTCGCGTGCCAGCGTGTCCAGGGCCACTTTCGGGTTGGCCATGATGCGGTCGGCCAGCCGCTCGGCGTCGGCGCGGTCCAGGCCCTTGGCACGGTAGAGCAGCACCAGCTCGGCGCGCTCCTCCTCCGGTTTCTCGGCCACCTCCTGGGCTTCCAGCGCGATCTCCCGCTGGTACATCTCCCGTTGGCTGGACATCGACACGTACTCGCCGGCAGCCATCGAGAACGCGCCTGCGAGCAGACCTGCGACCCCGGCAAGCAGGATCGCGGCGCGCGGCGAACCCGAACCGGCGAAGCCCATCACCAGCGCGGTATTGGACACCAATCCGTCGCTGACGCCGAATACCCCAGCGCGCAGGCTGCCGGAGCGGTCGGTGCGGTGCCAGGGTTCGCGGTGCGCGATCTGCTGCTGCGGGTTGGGTCGGCCGCCGTCCATGAGCTTGCCGATCGCGCGGGCGTGGCCGCGTTCATCGGCGGCCATCCCGGGCGCGGCGTCGGGCTCGTCGTCGTACATGCCGGCATCGGCCCGTTCCGCACGTTCGATCAACGGCAGCACCGCTGCGGTGGACAACCGGCGCGCGGCGAGGCTGATCAGCCTGGTGCGCACGCTCGGTCGTCGGGAACGTGGAATGCTGGCCCCAGCCGCGCGGAGCTTGCCCTCCCAATGCCGCGCATGGCGGCGCTCGATCGCCGCCAACTCCTCGAAGATCGAGCGGCGCTCACCGGTCTCAGCCTGCGCTAGGCGCGCATATAACGCGGCGGCGTCGCGCTCACTGTTCAGCAAGTCACGCCACCGCTGCACCTGACTGCGCTGAACCCGGCCCATCTCTCCTCCTCGCCCCAGCCCATCCCGGCCCGCACCGATAAGAATGCGGCGGTCCGGGCACGGCAGCCACCCCAGCGGGGCCGTCAAGCCGCGCGAAGTTGTGCCCGCAATGCGTTTGGCCGTCGTATTTCGGGTATTCGGTCGAATCGTAACTTCTTGGTGAACGGTTCCATCGTGGATCTCTGGTTGCTGTCTGTGTTTGTCTGGTTGGTTTTCTGGCTAAGCGTCTTCTTGATCAGCTGGTTGATTTGCTGTCTGCTGGGGCTGGCGCTGTGTAGGCGTTTGATTCCGTGGTTGCGGCAGCGGCGAGCGTCGTCGGTTCGTCTGCCTGCTGCGCGACTCCCGACTCAGCGCGTCCGGTTGCGGGAGTGGGTCGGCGGTACTCCCGCAGTGCAATGGCGACGTTGGCCAACGCCATGAGATAGGTGACGAAGCCGTCAGCTCGTGCGGTGCGCGTCGGACCGGGAAGCCATCATGTCGGTGACGCCCCCCGGGCACGCCCAGTGCGCGATGTCCCATCCGGCGCGGCGGGCGCCGGCTTGGTAGGCGCTTTCGTAGAAGTCGAGCACTGCCGCAGGCTGGTCGGGCAGTGCTCGGACGTCGTCGTAGCGCAGCACCGCAAGATGGCTGCCGCGACGCTCGATCCAGCGGGCCGCCGCCGGCTGTAGCGGTTCGTCAACCAGTCCGGTGGGTTCCGGGGCGGTGTAGGAGTAGAAGGCCGGCTCGGGGAAAGTCTCGTCGCCGAACCAGAAGCCGAAGCTGATCACATCCCGGGAGTAGGCCTCCCGGGTGACGAGATCCGTCGCCGTGGAGTGCTCGACGTGTTTATCGCCGAACCGGGTCACCGCGATGTCGAAGGTGTGCCAGAAGTGGTGCACCGGGCTGGTCTTGCCGGAATAGTTCGCGGCGAATGTCTCGAGCAGCATGTTGACCTGGCTGAGCACTCGCCAGTAACGGGTCACCGCCGCCGGATCGTAGGTGGTGTGCTCGGTGTCCTCGGCGAAAGGCCGACTTGAATCGGGCAGGTCGAACGGTCGGGGGGCAGCGATGGTGACGTCGACCCCGACGGCGGACAGCCCACGATGCACGTGGGCGTAGAAGCTCGCGACCGACTGCTCGGCAAGGGGAAGCGAGTATCGCTCACCAGTGAGTGCGGTGATGTCGAGCCGGTGGTCCAGAAAGTCGAAGTCGATGGTGAAAAGTGTGGTGCCGCCGGTCATCGGGCGGGTGGTGATGCCGCGGCCGGTGACGTGAAAAGGCACGTTCCACCAATGGTTGCGTCGCGGGCTGGCCGCTAACCGGATCTTGCCCACGATCTGGGCGAAGCGGTGCAGCGTCGCGAGAGTGTCCTTCCACCCGGCGTAGGCGATGTCGGGGAAGAGATCCACGGATTCTCCTGATGGTCATCATCGCTCGTTCACCGCATTGTCCACCAGTACCGCGCGGGCTTTGGCGGTTTGCACGGCAGCGGTGAGGGTGTCGATGTCGTATGCGCCGTAATGCCGCCGTCCGTTGACGAAAAATGTGGGTGTGCCGGAGACGCCGCTGAGGCTGGCGGACTCGACGGCTTCGGCGATCCGTGCAGCGTAGGTGTGGTCGCGTAGCTCGTCGCGGAATCGTTCAACGTTGAGGCCGAGCTCACCCGCGTACCGGGCCAGATCGGTCGGCCGGAGATCTTGCTGACGGTCCAGCAGCAGGTCGTGCATCCGCCAGAACTCGCCCTGGCTGGCTGCCGCCTCGGCGGCTTCAGCAGCCAGCTGGGCCCGCGGGTGGACGTCGGTGAGCGGCAGGTGCCGCCAGACGTAGCGCACCTCGCCGAAGTCGGCGAGCAGTTCCCGGACGACCGGTTCGGCCTGACCGCAGTAGGGGCACTCGAAGTCGCCGTACTCCACCACGGTCACCAACGCCTCCGCCGGACCGCGGATGTGGTCGCGCTCCGGATCGACCGGTTCGACCAGGTCGATGATCGGCTCCGCGGTGCCCAGCAGGGCTCGGATTCGCCGCCGTGGCGGCAGCAGTGCGGTGCTGCCGAAGATGGCCCAAGCCGCGATGGATGCGCACAGCGCTGCGGACAGCACCCCCAGCTTGGCCTCCTGCAGCTGGACTCCGTCGAAAGCGAGGGTGGCGATCAGCAGGGACACGGTGAAGCCGATACCAGCAATCGCGCCACCACCGGCGATGGCGGCCCAGCCCACCGGGGGCCGCAGTTGAGCCCGGTTCAACAGGGTGACCAGCCAGGAGGTCGCGACGATACCGATCGGCTTGCCCGCGACATAGCCGATCAGGATCCCCAGCGTGATCGGCGAGGTGTAGGCCCGTGACAGGAACTCGCTGTTGATCGTAATCCCGGCATTGGCCAGGGCGAACAGCGGCACGATCAGGTAGCTGGTCCACGGGTGGTACAGCTGCAGTAATCGCTCGTTGGGTGACAGCGCCGCCGCCAGCCCGGTGGTCGCCGAGCGGGCGAGCTCCGGCGTCGGTTGCTCGCGGAAGAGCCGGAACAGGCCCGTCGCTCGCTCCAGATCGCCGAGCGCTGGTGGATACGCGTAGGTGAGCAGCCCCATCATCAGGCCGACGGCGACGGGCTCGACACCGGAGAACAGCAGTGCTACCCATGCGGCGGCGCCGAGTAGCGCGTAGATCGGGCCGCGCCGCACCCGGCCGGCACGCACGAGCAGGATCACCACGAAGATCGCTAAGGCGATGGCAAGAGGGCGCAGCGCGACGTGCTTGCTGTAGACCGTTGCGATCACGGCAAGCGCCACAACATCGTCGACGACCACAACGGTGAGCAGGAAGGCTCGCACCGTTTCCGGCAGGCGGCGCCCGACCAGCGCAAGCAGGCCGAGCGCAAAAGCCGTGTCCGTCGACATCGCGATACCCCAGCCGTGTGCCGACGGGCGCCCGGCGTTCACCGCAAGGTAGATCGCGACCGGCACGACCATCCCGCCGATACCTGCCATCAGCGGCAGCGCGACCCGCCGCCGCTCGCGCAGTTCCCCCATGTCGAACTCGCGGCGCGCTTCCAGCCCGATGATGAAGAAGAAAAACGTCATCAGCCCGCTGTTGACCCAGTCACGAAGGGCCAGTGACACGCCAGCATTACCGAGGCGGATCGACAGCGGCATCCGCCACACCGACTCATACGACGCGATATCGATATTTGCCCAGGCCAGTGCGATCAGCGTGGCGGCCAGCAGGACGGCGGCGCTGCCAGACTCGGTGCGCAGGAAGGCACGCAGTGGCGTCTGGCGGCTGCGTGCCCAGGCCGTGCGCCCGGCAAATGGTGCGGTGGATGGCTCGGTCACGTGCTCGCGGTCAGCTGCGCAGAAAGGCCAGGACTTCGGCGTTGAAGGTCTGGGCGTGGGTGACGTTGAGTCCGTGCGGGGCGTCGGGAACGAGGACGAGCTTGCTGCCGTCGATGGCCTCGGCGGTGCGCCGGCCGCTGACCTCGAAAGGCACGATCGCATCGGAGTCGCCGTGGATGACCAGGGTCGGGATCGTGAATGCTTCGAGATCCTGGCGGAAGTCGGTCTTGGTGAACGCGGTGGTGCAGTCGAGGGTGCCTTTGGGTGACGCGGCCGCGGCGATGGCGACGTTGTAGCGGCGCAGCGGTTCGCTGACCAGGTCGGTGCGGCCGCCGACGGCGAAGAAGTTGGTGACGAACCCGTCGACGAAGGCGATGCGGTCGGCGCGGATGCCGTCGTGGAAGCCGGTCAGGGCCGCGTCGTCGATGCCGCCGTCGGGGTTGTCGGCGGATTTGTACAGATACGGCGGGACGGCGGCGGCGAACACCGCCTTGGCGACGCGTTCGGTGCCGTAGCGGCCGACGTAGCGGGCTACCTCGCCGCCGCCCATGGAGAAACCGATGAGGGTCACACCGGTCAGCTCGAGGTGCTCGATGAGTCTGTGCAGGTCGGTGGCGAACGTGTCGTAGTCGTACCCGCCCCACGGCTGCGACGAGGCACCGAATCCGCGGCGGTCATAGGTGATCACCCGGTAACCGTCGTCGACCAGTACGGGAACCTGCTGCTCCCAGGAGCGGCCGGACAGCGGCCAGCCGTGCACAAAAATCACAGGCTGTCCCGAGCCACGATCCTCGTAGTAGAGCTCGACGGGCGTGCCGTTGTCCTCGCCGACGGTGACGTGTGCCATAGCGGCTCCTTCCCTGTCTGTATCGCGGGGATAAGCCGAGCATATGGAGCGCTAGCCGATCCGGCGCCGGATGCCTGCCGGGGTAACACCACGCGGGCAGGGCCGATACACCGATGGGGCAACGGCTCACCGATAACTCAACCTGGGGGACAGCATGCGACGAAACGTCATTCGTTCTGTGGCAGTTATTACCGTGCTCGGCGGAGCCATTTTCAGCGCGGCCGGCGTGGCCGCCGCTGCCGATCAGGGACGGCCGACCGGCGGCGACAACTCCTCAGCACAAGGCTGCAGCTCCGCTGACCGTTATTCCGACCCGGGCTGCATGCTCGGCTGGGCACCGTTCTTCAAGTAGACCGGCACGACCCGCCGGCTCAGGTCAGTAACCGAGCAAGGTGGACCACGGCGGCGACCAGCTCGTTGCCTTCCAGCAGCGCGGCGTCGTTGTGGTCGGCCCCGGCTATTTCCACCGCCCGTACCGGACCGCCTGCGGCGGCCGCCACCGCCACGCTCTGCTCCGGCGGCACGATGACGTCGGCGGAGCCGTAGACGACCGCCACCGGTACCCGCACCTGGCCGACCAGCCTGGTCACCGGGAACCGGTCCCGCAGCAGCAGCCGGACCGGTAGCAGCGGGTAGTGCCGGGCGCCCACGGCGGCGAGGTCGGTGAACGGCGAGCGCAGCACGAGCCCAGCGGGAGGCTGCTCGGCGGCCAGACGGGTGGCTACCGCTGCACCGAGGCTCTCCCCGAAGTAGATCAGGCGCTCCGGCGCCACCCCGTGGTCGACGAGGTACTTGCGAGCGGCTCGCGCGTCAGTGATCAGCCCGTTCTCCGAGGGAGTGCCGGGATTGCCGCCGTAGCCGCGGTAGTCCAGCAGCAGTACCGCCAGACCCTTGGCGGCCAGCCGGCGGGCCAGCGGTGCGCGATCCGCGCGGGAGCCGGCGTTGCCCGGCATGACCAGTACGGTGATGCCGCGGTCACCGCCGGTGGGGGTGACGTGCCAGGCGCGCAGTGCCAGCCCGTCCCCGGTCCGTATCGTGATCTCCTGTGCTCCGGGCAGCATGCTGCCGGCGGCCGGTACGGTGGTATCCGGAAAGTAGATCAGGCGGCGTTGCAGCAGCCACAGCGCCGACAGTGGCGCGACCAACGCGCCCAGCACTACTAATCCGGCGCTCAGCACCCTTCCTATTGTGGCGCTTCGCGCCGGTTCTGCGGCCGAGGTCGCTGGCACAATGCCGCGGTGGAATCGATAAGCGTCCGGGACGAGGTCCGCGCGGCGCTCGCCGACGGCCGTCCGGTCGTGGCGCTGGAGTCGAGCGTGATCGCCCATGGGCTGCCGGCTCCGGTGAATCTCCGCGTCGCTCATTCGCTCGAGGAGGCCGTGCGCGCGGCCGGGGCGACGCCGGCGACCGTGGGAATCATCGGGGGACGGCTGCGGGTGGGTCTGGAACCCGGCGAGATCGAGCGCCTCGGCACGTCCGGCGACGTGCTGAAGTGCGCCGCCGGTGACCTCGGATGGGCGATCGCCCGGGGGGCGGACGGGGCGACGACGGTGTCCGCGACGGTATTCGCGGCGGCCTCGGCGGGTATCGAAGTGGTCGCCACCGGTGGCGTCGGGGGTGTCCACCGCGGGGATGCCGGCGACGTCTCGGCGGACCTTCCCACGCTCGCGCAGCATCCCGTCGCCGTAGTCGCGGCCGGCGCGAAGAGCATTCTGGACCTGCCGAGAACGCTGGAGGCGCTCGAGACGTTGGGCGTTCCGGTCGTCGGGCTCGGCACCCGGGACTTTCCCGCCTTCTATGCTCGCGGCAGCGGGCTCGTGCTCGACAAGCACGCGGATGGGCTCGAGGACATCGCCCGATTCTGTGTCATCCGCTGGCGCCGGCTCGGGCAGCGGGGCGGTGTACTCGTCGGCTGCCCCTGCCCGGCGGATCAGGCACTGGAGCCTTCGGAGGTGGAGGAGGCGACAGCTCGCGCGCTGCGCGACGCGGCGGCGGCAGGAGTGTCCGGCAAAGCCCTCACTCCGTGGCTGTTGGCGTCGGTCACCGAGGCTCTCGGAGCGCGAACTATCACCGCTAACCACGCGCTGCTGCTGAACAATGCGCGGATCGGTGCGAGCCTTGCCACCGCACTGTGCCGGCTCAGTTCGGGTCAACGCGATGACCCCTTGATCAAATGACGATCATTCGGCGGACCGTCGTATGGTGTCGATGAGGACGTCGATCAGATGGCGGCGGGTCGCCCGACCCATTCCGTGGAGCACCCTCTGCACGCGTCTGCCTGTCTCCGCGTCGGTGTCGCCCATGATCGCTTCGGCATCGGTGGTGAGGCTCAGCCGGACGCGTCGACGGTCGGCGGGATCCGGCGTGCGGCGGACCAGCCCGACGTAGATCAGTCGATCGACCATGACAGAGGTGGCCGGCGGTCTGGTACCCAGCGCCTGAGCCAGCGTGGTGAGCCCCACCGGGGCCAGTGCACCGATGACATGCAGCGCGGTGAGCTGCCTTAGCGTCATCCCCTGGCCGGCCCACACGGCGGGGCTGGCCACGACCACCGTCCGGAGGTGGTCCACGAGCCAGTCGACGTCCTCTGCTGTCACAACCCCCGCATTACGACTGGCCGCCAGCGATGACACACCGCCAGAGTCGGCGTCTCGGCGAGCGCGCTCACGACTAGTCGTCATGCGGTCTCCTCGGGCCGACAGCGACCGTTGCCCTTGGTGGAACGCGTGCAGTCGACACCTACTGCCGGTCGCGCGCAATGGTACTTACTTACCGGACATGTTGGGGTCAACCGGTCCTGACGCCGGACGCGCGGCGCGCAGCCCTGTCACCGTCTGTGACTGTCTCCCAGGAAATTGTGAGGTTGTGGGCAGCTTGCTCACACCTCGCTAGGCCATAACTAACAGCGCAAGCAGAAACGACTCTCCGCTGCGAGGTGAGTGTGATGGCGGTGCCCGGGCCCGGGTAGCCGGGATTGCACGTGAATACCGGTCGAAAACAGGGAGCGCGTAGGGCGTTTCCCTCGATGAGAAGGGAAGAGAAGATGTCGGCAAAACCGTGGGATTGGAAGGGCAAGCCCGATCGAGATGGCAAGCGCCGGCGCGACAAGGATGACGGCTACTGGTTCGACAAGGACGACGGCCGGCGGAGAAGGCGCTGCAAATAAAACCGAATGAGTCACCGGGGGTCTCCTTCGCGCGCCCGTGAAGGAGACCCCCACCGGGCTGGACGGGGGAAACAGTTGTGATGCGGTCGGTGCGGGAACTGGTGGCGTGGCTGGTCCCATCCGGCCTGGTCGCAGCAGAAGAGCCGGGTAAGCCGGCAGCTGCCCTGGGCCCGCGGGAAATCTTGCGATGGTTCTGGCCCGACGCCCGACCCTTTCGAATCTGGATGGGACTCGGCATGGTCCTGGTAGTAACGGCGCCGCTGCTCGAGACTGCCACGATCTGGTTGTTCAAACTACTGATCGATGACGTGCTGGTGGTTCGCAAATTTGCCGCGTTCGGGCCGATCGCGCTGGCCTATGTAGCGATCACCGTAGTCGCCGCTGCCGTCGAGTTCGCCGACGGCTACCTTGCGGCATGGATTGGCGAGAACTTCCTGCACAGGCTGCGGACCCGCGTTTTCTCCCATTTGCAGACGCTGTCGGTGAATTTCTTCGACCGGCGTCCATTGGGAGATATCCTGAGCCGGCTCACGGGGGACCTGACTGCGATCGAGACGCTGGTGGTCTCCGCGGTGACGGACACCGTCGCGCAGGTCGTCAAAATCATCTTGTTCGCCGGCGTGTTGTGCTACCTGAACTGGCAGCTGGCGCTCGCATCATCGCTGGCGGTGCCGGTGTGCTGGCTTATCGCCCGGTTCTTCGCTGTCCGGATCAAGGCTGCATCCCGGGAGGTCCGCCGCCGCAGCGGCTCGATCAGCACGGTGGCGGAGGAGAGCCTGGGTAACGCCGCCCTGATCCAGGTTTATGGTCGCCAGCAAGCCGAGATCAGCCGCTTCGTCGAGCAGAGCCGGGGCAGTGTCGTCGCCGAGCTCGCGGCCACCCGGCTCCGAGCGGTGTTCTCGTCGCTGACCGACCTGCTCGAGGTGGCTGCTGTCCTGGCGATCATCGCCATGGGAGTGTGGGAGCTGACCAATGATCGCATCACGCTGGGCGGCTTGCTGGTCTTCCTGGTCTATCTCTCCCAGCTTTACAGCCCCGTTCGCGGCCTCGGCCAGCTGTCCAACACGATCTACGCCGCCGCCGCCAGCGCCGAACGCATCGTCGACCTGCTCGAGACCCAGCCCGAGATCCGCACTCCGGCGCACCCGGTCCGGTTGCGCCGTCCACAGGGCGAGCTCTCGGTTGACCGGGTGAGCTTCCATTACCCCGACACCGCCGCCAACGCGTTGAGCGACATCAGCTTCACCGTGGCGCCTGGGGGCAGCATCGCACTGATCGGTACCAGCGGCGCAGGCAAGACGACCCTGATCAAGCTGCTGCTTCGCCTGCATGATCCGGCCGCCGGAGCAATCCGCCTGGATGGGATCGACATCCGCAACTTCGACCCGGACCAGCTGCGCGCCGCCATGGCCGTCGTCCTGCAGGAGACCTTGCTGCTTGACGGCACCATCGCCGACAACATCCGCGCCGGCCGCCCGGACGCCACCGAGCACGAGGTGGTAGCTGCCGCGGTGGCCGCCGACGCCCACGAATTCATCGCCGCGCTACCCGAGGGGTACCACACTCGGGTCGGGCAACGCGGCCGGCTGCTGTCCGGTGGGCAACGCCAGCGCATCGCGATCGCCCGGGCCATGATTCGCGACGCGCCCGTGTTGATTCTCGACGAACCCACTACCGGCCTCGATGCGAAAGCCGGCGCACGCCTGCTGGCCCCGTTGCGCCGTCTCATGATCGGGCGCACCACCATCGTGATCTCGCACCACCTGACCACGGTCACCGAAGTCGATCATATTTTCTACCTCGACCACGGCCGCATCACCGAGACCGGCACCCACTCTCAACTGCTGGCCCGTAACGCCGACTACGCCCGCCTCTATCGCCTATCCCGCTGAGCACCCGGGTCTTATGGATGCTCATAGTGATCCATGTGCAGCCTGGTCAGCTTGCGATGATCGCTTCGCAGCTGCGGATGGCCGCCTGGTAGCTCTGGATGGTGGGCTGGTCGAGCAGCGGTTCGCTGAGTTGGTCCCGCCAGTACCGGATTGCCTGCAAGGCCATCACCCGGGTGTGGGCGGGGCTCGCATCGGCCGGCAGGCCGAGCCGGGTCGCCGGTGATATACCGCGGCCGCCGAGCACGTGATCGAGGGCGATGCGGGTGGGTTCTGGCACCGGCAAGTCCGCCAACCCGGCCAGCACCCGTAGCTCGGTGAAGCAGTGGCTGTCGGCGAGCAGCCGGTCGGCTGCTCGGAATATCCGCACGGTTCGGGGGCTGCGCTGGCGCAGCAGGATGCTGCGCAGGGTGCGCAGCGCAGAGTGGGCCTTCAGCTGCAGGTGACGGCTGCCGAATCGGGTGCGCAGGGTGTCGCGGAGCTGGTCCAGCCCGCTGTGCCGGACCAGCTGCGCAGCCAGCGCAGGGGCGTTCCGGGCGCCGGAATGGATCAGCGACAGCGCGCTCCGGATACCGACCATGCCGAAGGCCGCCACGAGGAGTTCCCGGTCGGGTGCGGGGATCGCAAGGTCGGTGCCGACGAAACGACCGGGGGAGACCAGAGCTGCTTCGAGGACGCCGGGGGGCAGCGCGGCGAGTTGCGCGAGGCTGGTGAACTCGTGTTGCCGTAGCGTCCGGCCGCGCAGCGCGAGCAGCCCGGACACGGGCAGGAAGTCCCGGTGCAGGCCGGTCAACGCGCGGTCGGTGCGCAGCTGGGCGCTGAGGCGCCGGGCGGCGTCCAACGACGCCGTGCGCCCCCCGTCGGTCTCGTCGGCACGGGACAGCACCCCGACGATGCCCAGCGCGCCGCGCCCGGTGCCGGCGTGCTCGTGGAGGCTGCGCAGTAGCGCCACGTCGGCGCTGTGCAGCGAGCGCATCAGGTAGACGATCGCGTCGGCCTGACAACTGCCCTCATCGGGAGTCAGGAACGCGAGGGTGCGCGCGGAGACGTCGTAGGAGTTCGACGACGTCCCGGGGGTATCGATCAGCGTGTACTGGTCGAGCAGCGAGGACGGCCAGCCGACCTCGAGGCGTTCCACCCGGTCCGCGCTGACCGGACCGAGGTCGAGGAGAAGCCGGCCGTCGGTGCGCCGCACCGGCCGCCCGGTGCGCTGCCCGCCGTCGTGGGTGACATCGACGCGCGGTGCGTCTGACCGGGCAAACCAGGTGACCACCCGGGTGCACTCGGTGGCATCGGTGGGTGCGATCTCTTCCCCGACCAGGGCGTTGAGCAGGGTTGATTTGCCGGACTTCAGCGTCCCGGCCAGCGCGACGCGCAGCGGCTCGTCGAGCCTGCGCTGGCAGGCCGCGAGCTCCGCGTCGACATCCCCCCTGATCTGTGGGTCGGCGCGAAGCTCGCTGCGGGCGTCGCGGATGAGCATGCGGACCAGGTCGGCGGTGTCCATCACAGCGCAGCAGCCCGGACGCGTAGCTGGCGCAGCTCACTGAGGCAGTTGTGTACCTCGCTGATCCGGCCGGCGCGATGCTCGGTGTGGACCTGGTTGGCCTCGTGCGCGGCGCGCAGCGCGTCGTCGGCCGAGCGCAGCATCTCGGTGGCGGTCGTGGTGAAGTGGTCGCGCAGGATCCGCTGCGCCTCGCGCATCCGGTACTTCGACTCCTTGCCGACCTGGAAGATCACGTCGTCCATCAGGCGCGCGACTGCGGCCTTGGCCTCGGCTTGGCGCCGGGCGGTCTGCGCCTTGCGGTCTTCCCAGAAGGTGTTCGCGCCGAGCAACAACCCTGCGCCGATCGAGTACGGGTTCACCAGGGCCAATCCCGCGAGGCTTGTCATCAGCCCGACCATCAGGACGCCACCGTAGGATCCGCGCATACTGGTGATCACCCGTTGCACCATGCCGGCCTTGCGGGTGTCCAGCGGCTCCAGAGACTGGACCGGCTCAAGGATTGAGCCGGTGTAATCGAGGTAGAGCTGCGGGACCGCGACCTGCCCCTCTTCGGCGAACCGGGCCGCAACCTTCGCGGCGAGGTCACGGGATCGGGTGTGCGCCTGCACGAAGTTGTCCTGGACGGACTCGGCGATCCGGCCGTTGATCCAGGCGCCGAACTCCTCCCAGCGCTTGGCCGGGTCCGAGGTCATGATGTTCGCATCGGCCTCGCGGACCACGCTGCGCAGCCGGTGCCGCAGGTCGTGCTCGACATCGACGCTCAGCTCGGTCACGCCGTCACCGAGCACGAGCTGCCAGTTCGCGGTGCGCTGGCGCAGCGCCTCGGCGGCGTGCACGGCTTCCTGCAGGCGCTGCACGAGTTCGGCCCCGTTGCGGGGATCGTTAAGGGCGTCCAGCTCGGCGTTCAGCGCCATGGCGAGATGGTCGGAGACGGACCGGACGTCGTTGACGACCGCGTGACGCAGCACCAGGTCGGCGTCGCCGACCACCCGGTGGCGCAGGAAGTCGACCAGTTGCGGCACGCCCGACTCGACGGCGAGCTCGGGGTCGTTGCCACGCCGGGCGGTCTCGTTCATCGCCGCTGATAGCGGCAGCAGGGGGATGTCCAGGCCCGCATTGGTCAGGTGGGTGCGGTTGGCGCGTTGGATATCGGTCCACCGCGGGTAAAGGTCGATCTTGGTGATGACGCCGACGATGGTGGGGCACAGCTGCTGGATCTGCCGCAGGTAGGCGATCTCGGGCTCGGTGTACTCCTGGCTGGCGTCGGAGACGAACAGGACTGCATCGGCCCCGGGCAGCAGGGACAGCACCGTGCCGGCGCGGGCGGAGTCCATGCCGGACGTTCCCGGGGTGTCGATGAGCACGACGCCTTCGGCCAGCAGGTCGTGACAGGTGCCGACTTCGATGCGTGGCACCGGACCGCCGTCGGTTGCGCCACCGGATGTGGTGGCGCGGATCGGCCGTACGAATTCCGAGTCGGAGTAGCTCACGACGACCGGACCAGCAGCGCCTGTTGCGGTCACCGGCGCACCGATGATCGACTCGACCAGCGTGCTCATGCCCTGACCCGTCTGGCCGGTCACCACGATGCGCAGCCGGGGGTCAACCACCCTGGTCCGCGCCTGCGCGAGGCGCATGCCCAGGTCTGGGCGTCGTGCCGCATCGGTGAGGACACGTAGCCGGTCGAGCAGCTCGGTCATCATCGCGGTGGATCTGGTGTCGGTGCCGGTGCGTAAATCGGACATGACAGACATGAGGTTGTCTCCTTGGGTTGCGCAGCGTTGCACGACCTGGCCTGGCCGGCCCGCGCCCTGTACCACGAGCGCGGGCCGGCGGTGATCAGTGATGGGTGAGGGCGACGTGGTCGGTCGTCGGGTGCTGGATCCCGCTGTCTGGGGCGGTGGTGCTCGGAGTGAGCCCGCTGGACAGCCCGTCGGACGTCGACGACAACCCGGGGTGAGCGCTGTCCGTCGGGGCTACCGTGCCGACGCTCGTGGCTGCCGGGTGCGGGGTGAGACTTGCCCCGGCGCTGTCCGTCGACGCGGACGTCGGATGCGGGCTGGTGACAGAGGCAGCGGGCGCGCTCGTCGCCGGTGCTGGGTGTGGAGCGGTGGGCGCGGTGGCTGGCGTCCCCGTGGTGGCTGGTGCCCCGGTGGTGGCGTTCGACGCGCTCAATGACTGGTGCGCGACCTGTCCACGGACCGGCTGGGCTCCCGCGTTGTGCGCGGTGTTAGGCGCGGCAGTCGGGGTCGTGGCGCCGGTCGTGCCGCCCGGGTCAGCGGAACGTAGCGCGCTGGTGTCACCGCCGTGGTGGACGTCGGACCCCTTGCTCGTCGAACTGCCGAAGTCCGGAGTGGGAGCCTGGCTACCCGACGTGCCCGGCACGGTGGAACCCAGGGCCGCTGGGTGGGCGGGTGCTGGGCTGGATGCTCCCGTCCACGATGGGTTCGCTGCGGTACTAGATCCAGCGTTGTGCTGAGGCTGCCCGCTGGAGACGCTCCGAGGAGAAGCACTGGCCGCGGGTGCGAATTTGGCAGGGGAGGCGCTCGACGCGCCGATGTCAGCGTGCGGCGCGAACCCGGTACCCATCGTGGACGAGTGGGCCACGGTCGTGGTCAGCGGCTGTGAACTCGCGGGGGCCTTCACCGCTGAGCTCATCGGGGTGGTGGTGACCGGCTGGCTGGGTACGGCGCTGCCCGTGGTGGCGGCCGTGGTGGCGGCCGCCGCAGCATTTGCCGGGCCTGCCGCGGCATTCACCGGCTCGCTCAGCGCGGACCCGAAGGATGGACTCAGGCCTGCCGATCCGTTGGTCGCCAGACTCGAGAAGCCCGAGGAAACCGTCCCTGCCGAATACGGTGCTGCGGTACCCGGTTGCACTGACATCGAATGGTGATCATTGGCTTGCGCCTTGGCGCCAGCGGACAGCAAATGAGGCTGCTCGCCCCTGTGCTCAATACCGCTGCCCTGCTCACCGTTCACGGTCGCGCTGTGGCCCTGGCCGTAGTCGACAGCGGCATGTCCGGCTCGGATGTCCTGCCCGCCGATGAACCGCTCGCCAAAATTCTGGTGATCGCCGGCGTGCCGTGCATCGGTGCGAGCGTCAGCGTTGCTGTTGCCGTTGGGGTGATCGCTCCGGGCGTCGGGCCGGTGCTCACCGGGATCCGGACCGCGCCCATTAGACCGATCGAACTGCCCCCGGCCACCGTCCGTGTCGGCGTGGTCTTGGTGCCGGTCGGGCTCGCGGGGGTTGTTGTGGTCTTGGTGCCGGTCGGGCTCGCGGGGGTTGTTGTGGTCTTGGTGCCGGTCGGCGTGGCGGGGGTTGTTGTGGTCTTGGTGCCGGTCGGCGTCGCGGGGGTTGTTGTGGTCTTGGTGCCGGTCGGCGTGGCGGGGTCCGTTGTTGTTCTCGTACCACTGGGCGTGGCGGGGTCCGTTGTCGTGCTCAGGCCAGCGTGCGCCAACGCCTAAGAAGGACGGACCGAGGTCAGCGGTCGGGGCGCCGCCTCCAGCGTGTACCGCGGCCACATCCCGCAACAATTCCAGCGCGATGTGCTCCCGGCTGCCTCGAACCTCAAGGTCCACAAATCCCTCGTTCATCTCAACAGCCATTTCTCGTTCCCTCCTCGTTGATTGTTCTATACCTGACGACTTCGGAGGCGACGCTAGGACCTGTTCTTGTGGTTTTCCTGTGTGTCGGCTGGGCGTATCCTCAGCGCGCGACCGACCTCGAAGAACGCCGCTGGCTCACAGCAAATACACAGCTGATACCAATCTGGCCGGGAATTTCCGCGGCTAGCTTCCGTCCAGGTAAAAGTAAGCGCCTGGAAAGCGCAAGGTACGCGGACGATCGGAGCGAGGCATGGGTCGCTATGTGGGTATCGGCTTGAGCGGACATTCCATCCGTGCCGTTGTGACCGGCGCGGACACCTCCGGTTGGAGCTCTGACCGGAGGTCAGTATCACCGGTGCTGGTGGTGGCGCCCGGGATGGGCGCACTGGTGGGTGCCCAGGCCGAGCAGTTCGCCTCGTCGGGGGTCGGCGCAGCGTTTCGTGACTTCTTCGACCGCGTCGGCGATCCGGTACCGGTGGTGGCCAGTGACGGCAGTGCGCGCCTCGCGACTGACCTCGTGGCCATGACCATCGGAAGTCTCCTGCGTCGAGGAGCGGCCCATCGCGATCTCGCGCAACTGGTCATAGCCCATCCCAGGGCCTGGGGACCGTATGAGATGTCGGTGCTGCATTCCGCACTGAGCTGCACCGAGGCAGAGGGCGTGCCGACGTCGATGGTGAGCGGCCCGGTCGCGGCGGTTACGGCGGCGGTTGCCGCGGGAATGATGAGCTATCCCGAGACGGTCATCGTTGCCGACATCGGCGGCCACGGCACTGAGGTGGCACTGGTGGCCGGTGCCGAGAACCACGCGGGCAGGCTCGAAGCGACCTCCCGGACCGACGACCTCAGCTCCGCCGAACTCGACCGCGCGCTGGCCAGGCATGTGCTGGAGCAGGTAAGGGGCGACCTCCCTGAGCCAGATCTCACCGGCCCCGCCAACCGCGTTATCGTCCGGAATGTCCTTGCCGCCTGCCGGCGAGCGCGCAAAGCCCTGATCCGGGACACATCCACGGTCGTTGATGTACATTTGCCCACGCAGCGCATACCGGTGCGGATCGTCCGAGCAGAGTTCGAAGCGCTGGCCCGTGAGCCGATCTGCGCAGGCCTATCCGCCATTGCCCACATTATCCGGCGAGCCCACGACAACGGAAATGACGTCAACGCCATTGTGCTCACCGGGGAACTCGCCCGCACTCCGTTGATTACCGAACTGATTTCTGCGCGATGGGCTTGTCGTGTGATCGTCCCGCCGGGCCCGGAATGGGCTGCGGCGAGCGGGGCAGCACAGCTAGCCGTGCGTCGAGCCCCATCCCGCCCGATCACATCGCTGAGCCCAGTACGTCCGAATGTCCGACAACAGCCACAACCGATGGCGTCAAAGGCCGTCCCATCCATGGATCACACGCCTGTCCGGCAAGCGCGGCCCACCGGCGAGCGGAAGTGGACGCTCAGGTGGGGGGCACTCCGGCTGACCGCAGCGCTCGTCCCTCAGGACGGCTGACGACGGGACTACTGAGCGTGCCCGCTGCGCGGTGAGTGCTCACTTTTGTAGATCGCGGAGGAAGGCTCTGGCTGAGAGGCCGCGCCAAGCGCAGGCCGATCAGCTCAGGCCAGACTTCTCCAATGTTGCTCCGGCAAGGATTAGGCTCGGCCAGTAGCCAACCACATCGGCAAGAGGAGGCCAGCATGACAATCGACCCCAAGACCACCGCCGTCGTGCTGATTGAGTACCAGAACGATTTCGCCTCCGAAGGTGGCGCTCTGCACAGCGCGGTGGAAGAGGTAATGGATAAGACCAACATGCTGGACAACACCAAACGGGTTGTCGACGCGGCTCGAGCCGCCGGAGTGACGGTCATGCATGCGCCTATCACGTTCGCCGAAGGGTACGGCGAGCTCAGTGCGCACCCTTACGGGATCTTGAAGGGTGTCGTCGATGGCCAGTGCTTCGTCAAGGGCAGCTGGGGAGCAGCCATCATCGACGAGCTGGCGCCGCAGCAGGGCGACATCGTGATCGAGGGCAAGCGCGGCTTGGACACCTTCGCCAGTACCAACCTCGACTTCATCCTCCGCAGCAAGGGCATCAAGACGATCGTCCTCGGGGGCTTTCTCACCAACTGCTGCGTCGAGTCGACGATGCGAACGGGTTACGAGCACGGTTACCAGGTGGTGACACTCACCGACTGCACGGCAGCGACATCGCTCGAACAGCACGACAATGCTATCGCCTATGATTTCCCGATGTTTTCTCAGCCGACAATGTCGAGTGATTTCATCGGCGAACTTGAATAAAGCGATGCTTAGTGCTGTGACGACCGCCGGCTAATCCTATTGTTGGTGCACTGAGAGCGCAGCGCGACCGGCTCGCGCGCCGCCGCGGAGACAGGTAGGCGCCTACTGCTGCTGGCGCGGCGACAGCTCGCCCATCCGGCCCCAGCCGTCCTGCGGAACCTCGACATGGATGATCTCCGGAGTTTCCGCGATCACCTCGGGCATCCAGTCCATCGCGGTACGGAAGTGCTCGGAGTTGACGTGGGCCTGGCCCGCTTCGCTGGACTCGAACCCTTCTACCAGCACGAACTGGTGCGGGTTGTCGACGCTGCGGGACCACTCGAAGAACAGGTTGCCCGCCTCGTTGCGGGTCGCCTGGGTGTATCCGTCGGCGAGCGCGAGCCACTCGTGGCTTCGGTCGGGGCGGATCGTGAACTTGACAACGATGAAGATCATGATTGCATCCCTTCGACTTCGGGCAGCTGCTGGCGCGGGCGCGTGACCAGAAGATCACAGTTTGTCATGGCCACGCGAAGCGCGATTGGTCAGTGCGGCCTAACTAATGCGGTCTAAGGACGGCCTAACAGCCGAAATGTCGATAGTCGTTTAAGCAAACCTGTTGATCACGTTCGGTGCCCGCGCAATTACCGTCCGGTGATACTCGGCCGTCACAGTTGCGTCGCTTTTCTGCAATCCCACTTCGGCCTTCTTGACAGATCTTATTCATGGACGGAAGGCTGGCAGCTCGCGAGGGGTAGGGGGACAAATGCTGTTCAACAGAAGTGGCGGTTGATCGCTCGTGGACGAGGTTCAGACGCTAGCCCTGGGTTTCATCGCCGGGGTCACGATTCTGCTTGGACTACCGCTGGGTCGGATGCGTAGTCCGCGCCACAGCCGCACCACGCCCGCCGTGCGAGTGTTCCTCAACGCCACCTCGATCGGCATCCTGCTGTTCATCTTGTGGGACGTGCTGACCCATGCCTGGGAGATGATCGACTCCACGCTGGGCGAGATGCACGACGGTGGGGGCAGCGTGGTGCCGGTGATCGGCTTAGGCGCATTGCTCTTCGCTGGGTTGGGGGTGGGGCTGCTGACCCTGGCGGGATACGAGCGGTGGCTCGTCGGCGAAGGCCAGATCCCGCTTATGGGTCCGGGCGCGATGGCTGCCAGCGAACTCACGATCCGGCAGACCGCTTCGTTGACGCCGCCGCGCCGGCTCGCGTTGCTGATCGCGGTGGGGATCGGGCTGCACAACTTCGGTGAAGGCCTCGCCATCGGCGGTAGCGCGGCGCAGGGCAAGATTGCGCTGGCTACCCTGCTGGTGACCGGATTCGCCCTGCACAACGCAACCGAAGGATTCGGCATCGTGGCCCCGCTGGCCAGCGACACCGAGACACCGGGGTGGGGGTTCCTGCTGCTGTTGGGTCTCATCGGTGGTGGTCCCACGATGCTGGGAACGCTGGTGGGCCGCCAGTTCAGCAGTGACCCGGTCAGCCTGGTGTTCCTGACCCTGGCCGCCGGCTCGATCCTGTACGTGATCATCCAGCTGGTGGCTATCGCCCTGAGAGGCGGGCACCGGTCACTGCTGTACTGGGGGGTCTGGACCGGATTGGTTGCCGGGTTCGCCACCGACATGTTGCTCACCGCCGGCGGCGCCTAGTTCGTCAGAAGGGCACCTGCTGAGCGAGTAGCCCGTCACCGGGCCCGCGCCCGGAGAGCACCCGGCAGAACTCAACCGCATCGAGCTGGAGGTACGGACCGCCCGTGCCGTGGGTGTAGTTACCGCCGGCGGCCCCGTCCAGAACGAGGGTGCAGGGTTGCCCGTGGCGCCGTGCCCATTCGGCGACGACGTCGGTGACGATGCGCCCGTCGTGCTCCGGAGTCAGCGTGAGCTCCGCGCCGGTGGCGCGGCAGATGTCGACGCGGTGCATCCACGGGTCGCGGGTGTGGATCACGTCGAGGAGGTAGCCGTAGGTCCACTCCTCATCGTCAGGCGGACCCGGATTGAACGTCATGGCGCGTTGCTCGGGCGTCGCCCGGCGACGCGCGGCGAGTGCCTGCGGTACTGCGCCGCGCACGGCGGCGGCCAGCTGCCCTGGGCTGAGCTGGGCGTGCTCGGCGACTTGCAACGCGGTGAGCGCGTCGATCCATATCTGCCCGGTCGCCGCCGCCCGCTGCCCGGCAGCCGTCGACTGCCGGGCCGCCTCAGCAGGATCGGCGTTGCGTTCCAGCATGCCCAGAACATGACTGAGCACTGCAGCGATGTCCCAACCTGTGCAGTCGGTAGGGCGGGTGAAGTCGTCCGGTGTGAGCTGGTCGACCAACTCGATCAGGCGCTGGTATTCGGTCTGCGCCAGCCGCATGGCCTCCTCGTGTTCCAGCGGTGGGATCTGTCCGACAGCAATGGCGGTCGTTTGCATGGCGGCCTCCGGAGCGGGCTAGGCGGCAGGGACGGGCTCGGACAGGGCGCCTGCGTGGGCGAGCCAGCCCTCCAGATCGGCCTGGTTGAACTCTTGCCACGGGTCGAGCGCGGGCAGCTGGCGCAGCAAGCCCCACGCTTGGTCGACGCGGCGACCGCGCAGCACGGGTGTATGGCAGCCGGCGATCGTGGTAGCGCCGAGGCGGCGGACCGCCTCCAGACAGGTGTCCCACTTGCTCTGGTCGACGTAGCGGTGCCACGGCGCGACCAGCCGGGCACCGAGGAACTGCCCATCCCGGAACTCGTCCTCGGCCAGCTCGTCGGCCTCAAGCATCCGTTGTGGCGTGTTGGTGGCGAAGGTATCCACCGACCAGTACACACCGGTCGAGGCATCGAGCAGCCCGCGCGTCGTCGGATTGTCGAACACTGGAGGGCGGAGCGCGACGAGTACCCGGTCGCCGGCGTCGATCTGATCACCGTCATTGACGAACCGGCAGCGGGGCAGCGGCGTATCCCACTCCTCGGCCATCCGGCCGATGCTGAACCAGGTGGTCAGCAGGGTCGCGTTCGGGCACGCGTCGAGCACCGGCAGCAGGTTTCCGGCGTGGTCGCGGTCGTCGTGGGATAGGAAGATCCACCGGACGTCGGCCGGATCGACCAACTCGGCCATGGTGGCCAGCCACTGCTGGCGGCAGGCTGGCGCGCCGGTGTCAACGATGACCGGCTCCCGGCCCCGGATCAGCATCGAATGCATGGGGAAGTGACCGACCGGTGGGGCGTCCAACCCCCAGCTGATCAGAAAGGTGTCATCAGCGATCTGGTAGGGCAGCACGTCGTGCGGGGCTGGGGCAGTCATGGGGAACTCCTGGGAGAAAATGTGAATCACTGTTGGGATTGAGACCGAGCCACCTCGGCGAGATACATATCGATCACCCGGTCCAGTTGCCGGGTCCACCGGTCCCCACCCGGTTCGTTGGAGTTCTGCTGCGCGACCAGGCCGGCAATCAGTGCCGTGTACAGGTCGACGTCAGCGGGATCTGTCGCGCCCACTCCGGCCAGCACTCGACGCCCCCAGTCGAGCACCTCACGCGCCACCGCATAAGACTCCTCCGATGGCTCGAAGCCGGGAATGGTGCGCTGGAACAGCAGCTGGTAACGCACCGGATCCTCAACGCAGAATTCGACGAACTGGCGGGCCAGCGCCCGCAACGCCGCCGTCGGGTCGGCGTCCGTGCCCAGTGCGCGACGCCGATCGAGGAGATCCCGATTGGCATCGGCGAACATCGCGTCGTAGATCGCTTGCTTGGACGCGAAGTACACATACAGCGACTGGGCCCGCAACCCGACCCGCGCACCCAGGTCTCGCATCGACAAGGCACTGAGGCCATTGGCTCTCACCAACTCCCAAGCGACGTCGAGGATCTCTCGCCGGGTGGCTTCGAACCGCTCAGCACGCCTGTCGCGTATCGGTGAAACTGACATCGTCAGTAAGACTGAACACTGTCAGGTGATCTGTCAAGGGCGGGAAACCTCGCCGACTGGTAGGCCACTGGCCGACCATGCGTGGAAACCACCGAGGAGATCCGCCACCACGGCGACACCACCGGCCCGCAGCGCTGAGGCGGCGATCGACGAGCGGTAGCCGCTGGCGCAATACACGACGG
>DASUVX010000113.1:0-24047 GCA_036378735.1 Pseudonocardiaceae bacterium
TGCCGGGTCGGCGGTCTCGTACAACGCGTGGTAGCGCTCAGCGAGCTGCTCTAGATCGGCCACGGAGGCGGTGGCGGCGCGGGCGTGCCCAGCGGGGTCGGTGGCACCTGGGTCGAGCAGGCCGAGCATGGTGCGACGATTGGTGACCGCGTCCTTCCAGGCGTGCAACATGTGCGGAGCCAGTGCGGTCCCAGCCGCGCCGAGCTGATCGAGCAGGTTAGCGGCCTTATCCAACATCACTACCAGCGACTGATCATCGATCCGCGACCGAGTATTTCCGGCGGCGGGCGTGTTCTTCAGACCAAGTTGATCGGGTGTCACGCCGGACAGACGGCAGAGCAGCTCACGATATCGCGGGCTGATGCCCTTGGCGCCGCGTTCCCATTTTGCCACCATGTCTGCGTTGACCCCGACGCGCTCGCGGCGCTCCATCCACGCCAGGTGCGCGATCCGCTCAGCCATCTCCTGCTGCGTCCACCCGAGTTCGCTACGCAACTCACGCAGCCGGGGGCGCTCGGCATCGGTGGTCACGACTGAGCACCTCCCCTGCGGCTGTGGCCCGACGATGGGGAGAAGCGTCCCGGCTAAGGGTGCACGGGAGCTAACAAGCGGCAGCTGTACAAGCAGCACTTGTCGAAATGGGCTGTTGAGATGCCGGGCCGGCCTGGCGGGGACAAGCTCATGTCGCGAGAAGATTCCGCCTCGCAGATTTAGTCGAGGACAAGTCCGATAAGTGCACTTTACTGGCCTACTGCAAACATGGATACTCTGTGCAATTTTGACGACACGGGACGATATCACTCTAGCGTAGACATGTCGCCGGTCCGCAGCCGTGCTATCGTCAAATGCAAACCGGTCCGCAAGCGTCCTTCTCGGAGAGGGTTGAGCAGTGGCAATTACCGCCATCTTGTCGGTGACGAATCACTCGGACGTCAGCATGAAATTGGAGAACCTTGAGAACCCGGGCGATCCTAGCCGTTCGGTAAACCCTGGCGACAACGGCCCCGTGAATATGTGGGTGCCATGGGCTGACTCGAAGGAGCAGTTCGAGTTCGGTAAGCCTGAGTTCCCCTTTGGGCCGAACACGGGCCCCGCTCATTTGCTTATTACAACTAGCAACGCGCAGAGGCTTGCCGTGTGGCAATCTCTCGGATATATCCACTATTCGCCAACCGAGGACTTCGACAACCAAAGACTCGTAGACGGGGTTGCCGCCGAAGGAGGTAACCGGGGTTTGATTCTCAACGGTTCCAATGGTACGTACACGATAGAGCTAGTTTGAGGCTAAGTAACTGAATGAAATAAGCTATCCGCTTGGGGAAGAATTGTCGAGCCCATGACCTGCGATGATGTTAACATCAGTGGATAGTTGTTCCATTCCGACTACTAACTGTCGCTTGGCATGCTTGGCGACGGCACTCGGCGATCGACTCCGCCGCGCGTCTCCGGGATACGATGAGGTGCGTCCGCACTGCCCATGGGATAATGGACCTGTGATCGGCGTGTACTCGGCCGTTTGGGCATGATCGTGCGCTGTATTGTTGCGTCCTCTCTATCTGATTCGTTGCGTCTGCTCTATGAGACGCGATCGGACAGCTGCGGAGACATCTTGCGCTGATCACCTTTGCCTAGATACAGGAGGCGCGTGATCTCGCAAGGATGTGTGCTCTTTCTGCCTGGCGGATCATGCTGTCCCAGCGGGAGTTAATTGACAAGGCGGAGGCTGTAGCTGAGTTCATGGATCTCTGCTGTCTACGGCGCTTCGGTCGTGGCGCGGTGATGCCGTTTGTCGGGCGACGGATCAGCTTCCGCGGCCGTCGTGAGTCGGTGGCCGATCTAGCTAGTGATGAGACCTACCAGTGGCCTGAAATTGATCATCTGCTGGCAAGCAGGTGACTCGACGGCGGCCAGTGTGGGTCAGTTCAGCAGCAATGAGCGCTGCCGCCACGCGAGCCGGAGAAGGCCTGCCCCTGCCGCTTGGGTGGGCTCATTACATGTGTATCTCTCGACGGTCTCCGTAGTAAACGGCACATCAGGAATGATCGATCCCTCGGTATTGACGTTGGCGACCTGGCCGAACAACTCGTCATACAGTGGTGCGTCGATGGTGACGACGGCAAGGATATCGGTGGCGAACGTGAGCGGATCAACCCCGATTCCCACGCAGAACGCGCGAACTTGGCCAGTGTCGAGCGCCCGAGTCAGGTGGTCGGCGAATGGCCAGTAGCGGTAGTCGATCGGCCCGCGGTTGGTGCCGTAGTCTTCGGTTTCCCCGCGTAACTCTTCGGCGAGTTCGCGGACGATGGATCGCCAGAGTGAAAAATCGTTTTCGGCATTCCACAGTTCTTCGCCTGCTGGCTGGAATACTCCTACCGGCAGTACTTGGTACAGGCCTCCGGCGTGGCCGACATTGGCGCCGTCGCGGCGGTGCAGCGGGAACGCCACTTGTCCCGTCGTTGGATCGTGGCGCAGGGTGAGGGTGCTCAGAGCCACGTTTCCAGTACGCCGGGCGGGGTCGCACGGGTCGCCGATCGCGGTCCGGAAGTCGAGCGTACCGATCTCACCGAGTTGCCTCGCGGTGAATTCGTGCGCAGCGGCGTCGCCTACGTCGATGCCGTCGAAATAGGTGCCCGCGCCGAACACCATGTGCGGGGTTGATTGCAGGTCTGCGGCAAGGAGACGGTAAGTGGCGCGGTTTTCGAAGGTACGCGGCGAGGCGAGCGCGGCGACGACCTCTGAGTAGGTGCGATACCTCCTGCCACTGGCCCGGACGGGCAACAGGCGCCGGATAACGGGCTCAGTGCCGGTGATGCCGTTGAATTCTGCCTCTGGCGTGTATTGCAACTTGATCTCGTCGAGCGGGATCGGGGCATCCGGCAGCCATGCTGGCGTGCTGAGCAGCGGTGTTCCTTCCACCCTTGCTGATTCCGGATAGTCGCGGGCCGCCGAGACAGCGAGCTGGTACCGGTGTTCGCGCAAGTGATTGCGGACACGCAGCCAATGCTGTTCGCTGTCGGTGAGCTTGCTGGTCAGCGCCGTCTCGTTCCTGGGTGGGGGCGGTTACAAGCTGAGAATATGGTCACGGTGGCGCCAGGCCAGCGCCAAGCAGGCGGCGCCCGGTGAGGCCATGGGCTCGGAGGTGAGCATTCGGCGTACCGATTCCTCGGTAAAGGGGATTCCCTCGGTTGCCCGGCCGTCGCCGATCGCGACGATTTCGCCTTCCTCGTTGTAACGCGTCGCCGCACCAAAAGCGCGGGTAAACATGTCATCGTCGATCACGACAACAGTCAGAATCGTGGCTGCCAGGGTGAGCGCATCGAGTCCGAGACCGAATACGAACGGGACCAGCACGCCGGCTTTCTGGGCGTCCTCCAACTCGCGGTACAGCGGCCAGGCGCCGTAGTCAATCGGCTTGCTTCGGGTGCCGTCATGTTCGGGAGTGCCGAGCAGTTCCTCGGAGTATTCCCGCACGATGTTGCGCCACAGGTCGAAGTCGTTGTGCCGATCCCATAGCGCGACACTTGCGGGCTGGAATTCTCCAGCTGGGATGACGTCGTAGACACCGGCGGCGGTGGCGACCTTGGCTGGATCACGCCAGTGCAGCAGGAAGCTCGGCTCGGCGGGGTAGCGGCGTAGCCGGATGGTCAGCGTCGTCACCGCCGGGATGATTGCTCGCCGGGCCGGGTCGAACGGGTCGCCGATCAAGCTCCGGAACGGCAGCACGCCCTTTAGAGTTTCGGCGGAGGTTGGGATGCCGTTGTGGCAGGCGATGGCCAGTTCGTGGCCGAGTGCCTCGGATACGTCGATCTTGTCGAAGTACGCCGCTAGCCCGAAGTGGAGGGACTCTGCGCCGAGGTGGCCGCTGAGTAGGCGGTAGCTCGGCCGCGATTCGAACAGCCGTGGGGGGTCGAGGTGCCGGATAGCGGCCGTGTACCGATCGAAACGCTGGCCCGGCGCGCATAGTGGACGCGTCGGCAGCGTCTCGGCTTCGCTGCCGTCGATGGCGGCCGCGTGCGGCTGCTCGTCGAGGGTCAGCCGCAGTGACCGCAACTCGGCCGGTTCGTCCGGAATCCAGCCACGACCGGCGATCAGCGGTGTACCCGGCACCCGGTGCTCTGCGGGATACAGGCCGACCGCGAGCTGCGCCAGCTCTGATCGATGCTGGTTGAGCCAGCGCCGCTGTTGACGCCACCGCGCCTGGTCGATAGCAACAGCGGCATCCAGCTCGGCACGTGGCCGACCCGGTGAGAGCCCGAGATCCTCGGCTGAAATGCCGAGCACGATCACCGCTCGCTGCCGTTGCTGGTACGACATCGGCTGTCGGCCGTTCTCGATCTGGCTGAGGTTCTGCTGCGTCATGCCCAGCAGCTCCGCCGTGTCCGCCTGGTTGCGGCCCGTCGATGCACGCCAAGCCCGCAGGACTGCCCCTGTGTCGTCGGCCGGAACGCCGGCAGGTCGGTTGAGCCACTCCCCCGCGGCGGAACCGGGTTCGTCCGAGCGGTTGCAGCCAGCGCACACCGAGCCCGGGTTGTACCGGCTCAGCGGTGCACCGCAGTGGGCACATTGCCCGGCGATCGCAGCTGTCACTGTCTCTCCCTCCGCTGACGCCGGGTGAGCTTACCCGTCCGAGCCCGTTTCCGGGACTAGCAAGGGACTAGCTCAGGACTAGCTCGCGGACCCCCTCAGAACGGTTGTTTCGCCGTTTGATTGGTGTGCGGGTCGAACAGCCCGCAACAACCTATCTGGAGGAACAGCAAACAATGCAGTTGGAAATCAGAACCGAGGGCGTGGATTTCGTCGTGTCTCGCGCACCGCAGCCTAAGAATGACAACGACGGGCGGCAGAAGACCGACCGGGAGACCGGCGAATTGCTGCACGTGACCGAGCTGGTCGCGATGGACGAGACCGGCGCGGAGGTCATCAAGGTGACCACGGCCGGACAACCGCAGGTCGCCAAGCGGCAGCTGGTCACGGTCGTCAAGCTCGTGGCCACCCCGTGGAACATCGACGGCCGCGGTGGAGTGGCCTTTCGGGCGGACGCGATCGTCCCGGTGCCCACCACTTCGGCTGGTGCGGGTCGAGCGGCCACCGGTGCTACAGGGTCCGGGGGTGCCTCGTGAGCGCGCCGATGGTGAGCGCGGACCTGGCGCAGCTCAAGGCGATGCACGAGCACGCCGAGCAACTCCGCGAGGAGGCGGCCGAGGCCGAGCGGGCCGCGTTTCTGCGCTGGCAGGAGGCCTACGGCGCCTACGAGGTCGCCCGTGATGAGGCGGCTGCCGCGTGGGCGGCCTGGGCCGGGGCCATTGCCCCGTAGTGCGGCGCCCGGCCGGTCGGGCCTGGAAACCAAGGCCGGTCGGGCGCCCCGCTCCACCCATCAACAAAGACACGAGGAGCTGTGATGAGCCTACGGCGGAACGAGCGCGCCCAGAGCCGTGGCGGTGGCCGGTGATGGACGCGCAACTGATTGCGGTGTTGCTGGTGGGTAGCGCGGCACTGGGTGTGGTGGTGTGGCTGCTGGCCAAAGTCGGTCAAGCCCTGATCAAGGTCGCCGAAGCACTCGCCGCTGCGGCGGTCGTCGTCTTCACCATCTGGCTGGTGATCAAGGCCCTGGTGTGGGCTATCCGGCAGGCAGTCATCTACTGGCGGACCAGCCTCACCGTCCTGGCCGTCGCGGCTTGGTCACGCTGGTGGGGCTGGCCCACCCTGGCTGTCGCCGTGGGTGTTCTGGCGGTAGTGCTGCTCGGCTGGCGGGTGGCTGATGTGGTGTCCTTCGACGCTTGGGCGGGTCGGCATCTGCGGTCGTGGTGGCTTCGCTGGACGGTGTACGCGTCGAAGCTGCCCGGCTGGCTGCAGGCCTGCGGCCTAGGCATCAGGCACGACTCCACACCGGTCGTGGTGGCGCTGACCCCGCTGAGTCGCGGTCTGCGTCCCAACCGGCGCCATGCACGGCCGGAGCTGCCCACGGTGATCGGGGTGCGCTCGGGCGCCTCGTGGGACATGGTGCGGGTGCGGCTGGTACCCGGGCAGAAACCCGAAGACTTCGACCAGGCCGCACGAGCACTGGCCTCGGCCCGGCAGGTGGCGCGCTGCCAAGTCCGGGAACTGACCCCCAACGTGGTCTCGATCGATTTTCAGCGCCGTAATCTCCTCGCCGAGCCGGTGCCCTGCCCCGAGTTGGCCGCGCTGGCCAACGTGCCCGGCAACGCGATTGATCTACGGCGAGTGTGGGCCGGGCGTACCGAATACGGCCACGACTGGCACATCCCGCTGACCGGCGCGGCGAGTCACACCCTGACCGCTGGCGAGTCGGGTGCGGGCAAGAACTCGCTGACTTGGTGCCCCCTGGTCTCCATCGCCCCGGCCATCCGCGATGGTCTGGTGCGGGTGTCCGGGATTGACCCCAAGGGCATGGAGCTGGCCTACGGGCGGCGGGTCTTCCACCGCTACGCGGTCACCGGCAGCGAGGCCTTGGCCGTGCTCGATGACCTGATCGACTCCATGGCCGCCCGCAAAGCCGCCTTCGCCGGGCAGGTCCGGACGGTGCCGATCAGTCCTGAGCATCCCTTAGAGCTGCTGGAATTCGACGAGATTGGGGCGCTCACCAAATACACCGACCGGCGCACCCGAGAGGCCATCACTGAGCGGGTCGCACTGCTGACCACCCAGGGCCGCGCACTCGGGGTGACAGTACGGGGCTACGTCCAAGAACCAACCAAAGACACCGTGCCCGTACGGGAGTTGTTCCCCCGCCGGATCTGCCTGCGCGTAGCCGCCAAGTCCCACGTGGGCATGGTGCTGGGCGATCAGGCCTACGACCGGGGCGCCTGGGCGAACCGGATCACCGACGCCGAGGCCGGCGTCGGCTACGTCTTCGGTGAAGGCATCCGCGAACCGCTACGAGTCCGCGCGGGGTGGGTGCCCGACCAGACGATCAGGCAACTCGAAACCTTCGTCACCGCCCCTTTCGCCCGCGATAGCGCCGTATTGGCCTTATCCACCACCTCGACTCCTGGAGGCCTGGCATGACCACGACCACTCCCACCACTAGCGTGAGCTTCGAGCGTGCGGCGGCCATGCTCGCCGTGCACCTGGACGGCCACCGCCTGCCCGAACCCGCCTACCTGCGCGTAAATACCCGCGGCGCCCAGTCAGAGGTCTGCGTGCAGTTGGGCGCCACCACTATCGGGACAGTCACCCGAGATCTGCTGGCCTGGGCCGACACCCTGCCCACCGTCACCGCTGAGGCGTGGCGGGTCCGCGCTGGTGACAGCGTGCACCTGTCCATCGCCAGCACCCTGACCGGCCCCGCAGGCAGCATCGAGCTGGACGTCTTCGGCGCCGTGGACTATGACCCGGCCCAATTCCGCGGCCTGACTAGCGGTGACCGCCGCACGGTATCCCTGGGCCAACTACGCAACTGGGCGGCTCTCGACGTGCCCGGAGACCGGCGATGACCCCGACCACCATCCTCCCGCCCGAGGTTGTGGAGCAGGTCGTCACCCGGGCCGGCCGGCCGGACTTCGACCGCTGGGCCGAGCAAGTCACCCGGTGCGGGCACTGCGCACACCCGGTGCGGCTGCGCGGGTGCGTCGAGCACCGCACCACGACCGGCGGGCAGGTGACCTACTCGACAGACGCCGAGCCGGATCGGGTGCTGCTGATTCGCTGCGGCAACCGGCGCGCGGCCGTGTGCCCGTCCTGCTCGTATGAATACGCCGGCGACATGTGGCAGCTGCTCTACGCCGGAGCCGCCGGTGGCCGCAAGGGCGTGCCCGACTCCATCCGAGCCCATCCGCTGGTGTTCGCCACCCTCACTGCGCCGGGCTTCGGGCCGGTGCACACCACCCGCGCCGACCGATCCGGACCCGCGCGCTGCCGACCCACTCAGGGCACACCACGGCTGTGCCCGCACGGGCGGCTCACCTGGTGCACTGCGATCCACACCGAAGAGGACCCGCGACTGGGGCAGCCGATCTGCCCGGACTGCTATGACTACCCCGGGCACGTCGCGTTCAACTGGAACGCTCCCGAACTGTGGCGCCGGTTCACCATCGCCCTGCGCCGCGCCCTGGCTCGACAGACCGGATTGACTGCGGCCGAGTTCGCCCGGCGCTGCCGGGTGTCGTTCGTCAAGGTCGCGGAGTTTCAACGCCGTGGCGTGGTGCACTTCCACGCCCTGATCCGGCTCGACGGGCCCGGCGAGGACTACCAGCCGCCCCAGCTCAGCATCGATGCCGCCGAACTGGCTGAAGCGATCCGCCAAGCCGCCGCCCACGTGCGGCTCGTCGTCGAGCTACCGGAAGGGCCCGACCTGGTGCTGCGCTTCGGGACGCAACTTGACACCCAGACTGTCAACGGCGGCCCGGCTGGTGAGCTGACTCCCGAGCACGCCGCCCGCTACATCGCCAAATACGCCACCAAAAGCGCCGAAGACTTCGGCCTCGGCGAACGGCGCATCACTCCAGAAGCGCTGGCGCTGCTCGATGTCCCGGATCACGTCGATCGGCTGGTCCGCGTCGCGTGGCAGCTCGGCGAGCACCCGGCTTATGAAGGGCTGCGCCGGTGGGTGCACATGCTCGGCTTTCGAGGGCATTTCGCGTCTAAAAGTCGCCGCTACTCCACCACCCTCGGCGCCATTCGGCGTGAACGCCGCACCTACCGACAACGCCAGGCCGCTGAGCAAGTCCGCGAACTGCTCGACGAAGACACCACCCTCGTCGTCTCGCACTGGGAATTCGCCGGGACCGGTTACCTCACTACCGGAGATTCCGCTCTAGCGCTGTCCGCGGCGGCCCGAGCACGCGAACAACGACAAGCCGCCCGCGACGCCGCATAAGGACAAAACAAACCACCAAAACATCCGAAGGGACACCATCGGTGAACCAGCCGCGAGAATTGCGCGCCAGACCGCGATTAACACCCAAGTGGTACAGCGTGGCCGAGGTCGCCGAACAACTCGGCTACGGCCTTTCCAAAACCAAGCTCCTCGTCGCCACCGGGCAGATCCGTTCTCTCAAGGACGGCGGCCACCGGCGCATCCTGCCTGAGTGGGTAGACGAATATGTCGCCCGCCGCGTCGCCGAGGCCTGTGCATGAGTACGCGAGCAAGAGCCAACGGTGAGGGCTCGATCTTCCCCTACCGCAATGGCTTCGCTGCATACGTCTGGGTCACTCAGCCCAACGGGCAACGGCAGCGCAAGTACATCTACGGCAAGACTCGGGAGCAGGTGCACGACAAGTGGCTAAAGCTGCAGCAGCGAGCGCGGCAAGGACCGATGGCCACGAGCGTGCCGAAGCTCGGAGAGTTCCTCGCGTACTGGCTCGAGGAAGTTGTACGGCCAAACCTGGCGCCCACCACATACGTCAACTACGAGCTGTTTGTTCGTCGACATATCACGCCTGAGCTCGGCACTAAACGGCTCGATCGGCTAAGTGTGCGGGAGATCCAAACGTGGATTAATAACGTGGCACGTACTTGTCAGTGCTGCGCACAGGGCAAAGATGCCGCTCGTCCGGAGAAGAAACGACGCTGCTGCGCAGTAGGAAAGTGCTGCGAGGCCCTGCTATCGGCCCGGACGGTCAACGACATCCGAGCGTGCCTGCGCGCGGCTTTATCTCAGGCAGTGACAGAGGATCTCATCGCCAAAAACACGGCGACATCGATCAAGCTTCCTGCGGTGCGCAAGCGCAAGGGCAAAGTGTGGAGTAGCGAGGAAGCTCGGCGATTCCTAGAATCAGCACGCTCCGAGAGTGATCCGCTTTACGCCGTCTACGTGCTGATTCTCGTGCTCGGTCTACGCAAGGGCGAGGTGCTCGGCCTGACGTGGGATGACGTCGATCTCGATGTCGGAGAACTGTCGATTGGCCGTCAGTTGCAGCGCGTGAGCAAGCAACTGCTGCATCGGGAGACCAAGACCTCCACCTCCGATGCCACGCTGCCGCTACCGGACATCTGTGCAGCCGCGCTGAAGCTCCGGGCGACGGAGGAAGCTGACGCGAGGGAAAAGGCAGGGACAGCCTGGCAAGGCGGCAAGCTGATCTTCACAACGAAGTGGGGCACACCGATCGAGCCACGCAACTTCAACCGTTCCTGGGATGCCCGATGCGTCAAGGCCAGGGTGCGGAAGATCACGGTGCACGACGGGCGCCGCACCTGCGCGACACTGCTGGTCGATCTGGACGTGCACCCCCGCCAAGTGATGCAGATCCTCCGCCACGCACAGATCGCCGTGACGATGGAGATTTACGCTCAAGCGTCCTCGAACGCCACCCGCGCTGCACTGAAGCGGTTGGGAGACAGCCTCAGTGGATGACCTACTGCTGTACTTTGCTGCTGTACAGGGGTCTCGAACCCCTTACGAAGATCACTGGATAGGGGCTCTGACCAGCAGTGGAGCTGAGGGGAATCGAACCCCTGACCTTCTCGATGCGAACGAGACGCGCTACCAACTGCGCTACAGCCCCCGAGGTGCGCGCAAAGTTTAGCAGCCGGTCATCGGCTACTCGCCGACCGCCCGGCGGTAAGGCGGCTCGAACACGGGCTGTAGATCATCAAAGATTGGGTCCTCGTCATCGAAGTCCAGCGCCACCGCGGTGGGGTGCGTCGCCGGCAACTCCGGGGCAGGCCATACCGTCGGCTCGTGGATTGATTCCACATCCCGCGGAACCTCGGCGGGAACGTCGGCGGCCACGGAGTCCCGGGGCCGAGAACCGGCAAGCCGGGCGGCCCGACGCTGTCGCACCTGCTCTTCGATACGCACCTGGCGGCGCAGGTAGCCCAGGTAAGCGACGATCGCGACATCCAATGTCGCGTGCAGCCACCACAGCAGGGAGGACACCGCATAGGCCAGCACGATGGTGGCGAGCGCTGCGAGCGCCAGGGCGAGGACCACCCGCTGGCGAAACGTGTACTTGGCTCGGGCCTGCTGTGCGGCGACCTCCGGGTCGTACCCACCGCGCCCCGCTCGATAACGGCGCTCGTCCACCGCGGGCTCCCGCTGCACGACCCGTCCGGGAATCATGGGTATCTCCTGACCACGCTGAGGCGCCGCACGAGAAGGGTCGGGCCGGCGCAGTACCCGAGCAGCGAGCGCAGTTTCGGCAGTGCGGACCACCTCTTGCCGTCGCTTCGAGACCATCGGAACGAGAACCACGAGCCATGCCCCTGCCAGCGCAGCAAAGATCAGCGAGCTGGGCACTTGTCGCCCCCACCCCGTCCGCCATCCCGAGTTGTCCGATATTGAACTCGCCGATCACGGTAGCCATCACCACCATCCGGATGCCGGAGGCGCGCCGCGATGATCGTGCGCGCTCGGGCAGGACACACCGGACACGAAGGCGCGACACACCGAGCACCGGGGCGCGACACGCCGAGGCTAGGGAGAGTGGGCGTGGCCGGAGCGGATCAGGCGTGACACCAAGCCGTCGCCGACCTCGTCCCGGGTCACGGCGAGCAGTCTGTGGTCCCGCCAGGCGCCGTCCACCTCAAGGTAGCGTTGCAGCAGGCCCTCATCGCGGAACCCGAGCTTGGCCAGTACCCGCAGGCTCGCCGCGTTCTCCGGCCGAACGGTGGCCTCCACCCGGTGCAGCCCGACGGGTCCGAACGCGTGGTCAACCGCCAGCGCTACTGCCGCCGTTGCCACGCCACCCCCGGCCGCGTGCGACTCCACCCAGTAACCGACCCAAGCCGAACGCAACGATCCCCGCACCACGTTGCCCAGCGTGAGCTGGCCGGTGAATCGTCCGTCGAGCGTGATGACAAACGGCAGCGCCTGCCCCCGCCGGGCGGTGGCGCGCAACCCGCTACACAACACCGGCCAGGCCATCTGGGTGAATCGCTCCTCCCAGGTGCCTTCCGCCTCGGGCTCCCAGATCCGCAGGTAGTCCTCATCGCGCAGGCGCAGCCGGCTCCAGGTCGCACCGTCGCGCAACCGCACCGGACGCAGCCCGACCTCCCCCGCCGCAACCTTCACCGGACCCAGCCGCACCGGCCACCCGGGATGGCGGCTATCAGGCCCAGACCCGAACACGACGCCTCATCCGCGCTGCGCGAGAAAACTCACGGCCACCTGCTCGCCCATGGGAACCTCGGTGGTGTCGGCATCGGCGAGAATCAGGCAGTTCGCCTCCGCCAGCGACGCCAGCAGATGAGCACCGGAGGTGCCCAACGGTTGCACCAGGTATTCCGCGGTATCCGGATCGCGCAACAGCTGGCCACGCAGGAACCCGCAGCGACCCGCGGTGGACGTCACCGGGGACAGTAGACGCGCGGTGATCGTACGGCGATGGGGATTGCGCTTGCCCAGCGCCAGCCGGATCAGTGGCCGCACCAACACCTCGAAGATCACCAGTGCGCTGATCGGGTTGCTCGGCAACAAGAACGTGGGCACCGAGTCCGCGCCCAACCGACCGAAACCCTGCACTGAGCCGGGGTGCATGGCGACCCGCTCGACGTCCAACGGACCCAGTTCGGCCAGCGCACCGCAGAGCTGTTCACCCGTCGCCCCGCCTACCGCGCCGGTCACCACGACGATCTCCGAGACCAGCAGCCGGCTCTCCACCGCCTCGCGCAATCGCGACGGATCGCTGGACACGATGCCGACCCGGTGCACCTCGGCGCCGGCATCACGGGCGGCTGCGGCCAGCGAGTAGGAGTTGATGTCGTAGACCTGCCCGACGCCGGGAGTGCGGTCGATGTCGACCAGCTCCTCACCAACCGACAGGATCGACAGCCGGGGCCGCGGGTGTACCCGAACCTTGGCCCGTCCCACCGCGGCTAGCAGGCCCACCTGCGCCGCACCGATCACCGCGCCGGGTCGTACCGCGACGTCACCGGTCTGCACGTCCTCCCCGACGCGGCGCACGAATGCTTTCGACGGCACCGCACGCATGACGGTGACCCGGGGCGCATGGACCACCCCATCTTCGGTGTCCCCCAGCGGCACCACGGCATCGGCCAGCGCGGGCAGCGCCGAGCCGGTGGCCACCCGGACCGCTTGGCCGGGTTGCAGCCGCAACGGCTGCCGCGAGCCCGCAGCGATCTCACCCACCACCGGCAAGGTCACCGGCACTTCCGTGACGTCCACGCTGCGCACCGCGTACCCGTCGACCGCGGCCTGGTCGAAACCCGGTAGCGAGCGTTGCGCCACCACTTCCTCCGCGCAGAGCATGCCCTGCGCTTCGGAGATCGCCACCCGTACCGGCGCGGGACGCACCGCAGCGTCCAGCACCCGCCCGAGCTGCTCGTCCAGCGACCTCACGTGCTCTCCTGCTCCAACCTGTCGCGTAGCCAGCTGCGCAGCTCCGGGCCGATCTCGGGGTCGGCGAGCGCGAAGTCCACCGACGCCCGAAGCAACCCGGCGGGGTTGCCCATATCGTGGCGCCCGCCGCGGTGCACTACGACGTGCACCGGATGACCGTCGTCGATCAGCAGCGCGATGGCATCGGTGAGCTGGAGTTCACCGCCGGATCCGGGCGCTATCCGGTGCAGCGCCTCGAACACCGCGCGGTCGAGCAGGTACCGGCCGGCCGCGGCGAAGGTGGACGGCGCCGACTCGGGGTCCGGTTTCTCCACCATCCCGTGCACCCGCTTGACATCCTCATCAGCGGTGTCCTCGACGGTGAACACGCCGTAGGCGCAGGTCTGCTCGCGCGGGACGTCGAAGGCACACAGCACGCTGCCGCCGTATCGCTGGCGGACCGCGCCCATCGTGATGAGCACTCCGGTGGGCAGCACCAGGTCGTCGGGCAGCAGCACGGCCACCGCGTCGTCGGACTCGTCCAGCAAGGGCTCGGCGCAGCCCACCGCGTGTCCCAGACCGAGCGGCTTGTGCTGCAGCGCAACCTCGGCCCGGATCAATCCGGGGGCTCGGCGCAGCTTGCCCAGCAGCGCGTCCTTGTCCCGGCCACGCAGTTCGGCTTCCAGATCAGGGGTGGCGTCGAAGTACGCCGCCACCGACTCCTTGCCCGGTGAGACGACGAGTACCAGACGCTGCGCGCCGGCCTCCGCCGCCTCCGCCGCGACATACTCGATCGCGGGTGTATCGACCACCGGGAGAAGCTCCTTGGGCACGGCCTTGGTGGTCGGCAGAAATCGGGTACCGAGCCCGGCGGCCGGCACCACCGCAGTCCGGAACCCCGCCGTATCCATCGATATACCCATAAGACCCGACCCTATCGGCCCCCCTCCTCCGCCCGACATGGAGACTTATCGGGGTTGTGGGGCCTCCACGACCCCGATAGGTCTCCATCTCGGGGTTATGGCAGGAGGGGGAGGCAGGCAGGCGGGGTGCAAGACAGCGCGAAGTGGGAGTTGCGGCGGCGGGTGGTCGCGGCGCGGCGGGCGGTGCCAGAGGCAGTTCGCGCGGCGGAGGCGGCAGCGCTGGCCGCGATTGCGCTGCCGGTTGACCGGCCCGCCACGGTGTGCGCCTACTGGCCGGTGGGTGCCGAGCCGGGCTCTCCAGAGTTACTCGACGCCCTGGTGCACCGCGGCTGCCGGGTGCTGCTTCCGCTGGTTACTCACCAGGGCCCGCTGGATTGGGCCGATTACACCGGCGCGAGTGCACTGCGAGCCGGGCCGCTGGGACTGCGCGAACCGACCGGAACACCGCTGGGTGCCGCCGTGATCGCCACCGCCGCGTTGGTGCTGGTGCCGGCACTGGCCGTCGATTGGCGCGGGGCCCGGCTGGGGCGCGGCGGCGGGCACTACGACCGGACGTTGCCGCTGGTCAGCCCCGGTATTCCGGTGGTCGCTATGGTGCGCGACGAGGAGGTGCTGGCCTCGGTGCCGGTGCAACCGCACGATGTCCCGGTCACCGCGGCGCTGACTCCCGCACGCGGTTTGTTCACGCTGCGCACCGACCGCGCCGCCCAGATCATGCAGGACCGCTAAACTTGCTACCATCGGGTTGGCACTCTCGTGCGTAGAGTGCCAGTTACGTGGAGGGCGAAACGTGCCGACCTACTCTTACGCGTGCACTGCGTGCGAGCACCGGTTCGACACCGTGCAGAAGTTCACCGATCCGTCGCTGACCGACTGCCCGGAGTGCGCTGGCCGGCTACGCAAGCTGTTCTCGTCGGTGGGCATCGTGTTCAAGGGCAGCGGTTTCTACCGCACCGACAGCCGTTCCAGCAACTCGGACAAGCCAAGCTCGAACGGGAAGTCCGAGGTCACTTCGCAGGACAAGTCCAGCTCCAAAGCATCGGATTCGAAACCCGCCTCCGATTCCAAGACAGCTGCGGCGTCGTCGGGCTCAGCAAGTTCCGCTGCCTCCTGACCGACCCGGTTATCCACAGCTGCGCAGTTGTCCACAGCCAGCGGCGACGGCGCTACCCCACCCAACCGATCTTGCCTAATGTCACGGCCGTGACGAGGAAGACCGGGAGGTCATGATGGGGCGATGGCCACACCACGCCGGTGGGGCGCCACTGTTGCGGCAGCGGTGGGAGGAGTTCAGGCAGGCCGCCGCGTTCGGCCAGACGTTGTTGCTGCGCCGAGTCGCCGCCGCGGTGCTCGTCGGGCTCGCCGCGGTGATGGCGCTGTATTCCTCCCGAGATCCGTACCCCGGCGACATGATGGTGGTGGCCGCCCACGACCTGACCCCGGGCACGGTTGTCGAAGCAAGCCAGCTGACGGTGCGCCGGCTACCCGCGCAGGCGGTGCCAGACGGCGCCGCCCGGTCTCCGGCCGCGGTGCTGGGCCGGACGCTGGCCGCACCGGTCCGGCGCGGTGAGGCCCTGACCGATGTCCGGCTGACCGGCCCCGATCTCACCCGATCGGTTGCGAGCAATTCCCAGCTGATGAGCGTGCCGCTGCGGTTGGCGGATCCGGGCGTCGCCGCGCTGCTGCGTACAGGTAGCACCGTCGACGTGGTGACCGTCGGCCCCCAGCAAGGCGAGCCGGTGGTGCTGGCCCACGGCGCCCGGGTGCTCGCCGTGCTGGAATCCGGAACGGCGCAACGCGACGGGAAGCTGGTGCTGATCGCGCTGGATCCAGTTGCAGCGACCAGGGTCGCCGCTACGTCGATCTCTCAGGGCCTGACCGTCACTGTTCATTGACAGCAGCAGAGCTGATCACCAGGCGATGTCATGGTGTGGTGGCCGGTTGTCCCGAAGCCACCGGTCGTGCGCCTCGGAGTCGGCCTCCGCGAGATCCGGGCGGTCGTCGACGGTATCGTCGGGCAGCATGTCTTCCAACCCGCGGTGACGTCGTTTGACGCGGTCAGGAGCACTGTCCGGCACGATGACATCCCCCCGACCGCGTGATCGCAGGACTCCGCCTGCACCGATCACTTCCGGCTATCAGATCGCAGTGCCAGGATAGGGTCTCTCCATCTCTCACCACCGGAAGGGCTCCCACCATGAGTTTAGTGGAAAAAGTTAAGGATGCGGCTAGCCCAGTGATCGGCATGGCCGGACCCGTCGTCATGCAAGCTCTGGAGAAGGCCACTCCTCTCGTCGACATGGCATTGGAGAAAGCCAACCCGTACATCGAGCAGGCCAAGGAGGTGGCCACGCCCTACGTTGAGGTGGCCAGGGAGATGACGGCCCCGCTGCTGGAGAGCACGATCAACAAGGTCGGCCCGTTCGCCGAGAAAGTATCGGTCACGGCTGGGCCGATCGTCGATCAGGCGATGGAGGCGGCCGGCCCGCTGGTTGCGAAGGCCAGCGTTGTCGCCCGCGATTGTGTCGAGGCAGCCGTCTTTGCGGTGGACACGGCCACCGGCGGGCGCTTCCACGACCAATGCGAAAGTGTGAGCCAGCTGGTCGGGCAGGCGCTGAGCCGAAACGGAGCCGGCAGCGCCTGAGCGACCACCCGTGCAGGCCCGTGACGGTGCATGTTCGGGCCTGTCGTGGTGGATGCTCCAGCTTCCTGGCTAGCCGGTCGTGTCGGGGTGAGCGCCCCGGTGAGTGTGGGCGCTCAGTCCTGATCTGGCCAGGACAACTCGTCGATCACCCTTCCGACGAGCGGCGTGAGAGTGGCCATTCCGTCACGGACCGCGGCACGCGATCGTGCCAGGTTCACAACGAGGGTGCTACCCGACACTCCGGCTAATCCCCGGGACAGCCCCGCATCCACCGCGCCGGCGGCCAGACCGGAGGCCCGCAGGGCCTCGGCGATACCCGGTATCGGGCGGTCCAGCACGCCGGCTGTGGCATCCGGGGTGACGTCTCTGGGCGATACGCCGGTACCGCCGACGGTGACGACCAGGTCCACCCCGCCGATCACCGCGGTATTCAGGGCGTTGCGGATGTCCACCGACTCACCGGCCACGACCACCGAACCGTCGACCACAAAACCGGCCTCTTCCAGCAGCTCCGTGACCAGTGGACCCGTGTGGTCCTCATGCTCCCCGTGCGCTACCCGATCGTCGACGATCACGACGAGAGCCCGCCCCAGATTGCGCACGCTGCGTTCCATGCCGAGCACCGTAGCCGGGCGAGGTCTCCAGGAGCCAAGCAGGTCTCGATCTCCGCGCGGGCGGCGACCGTCAGCGGGTACCCACCGCTTGGCTGCCGAGGGTGACCTGGACCTGGCGGGTGGCCCCGGCCGAGTTCTTGACGAGGAGCGTGGCTGGGGACCCCGGTGGGTGGGAACGGATGGCCGCAATCAGCGCATCCCCGCTGTCGATCAACCGGTCATCCACCTTGGTGATCTTATCGCCGGGCTGGATTCCCGCGGCGGCGGCGGCGCCACCGGGGGTGACCTGTTGGACGACGGCGGCATTGTCCTCCGGCGAACCGGCAGGCACGGTGACGCCGAGCAACGCCTGCGTGGCTTGGCCGGTGTGGACCAACTCGTTACCGATCCGCCTGGCCTGGTCGATCGGAATCGCGAAACCCAGCCCGATCGAACCCGCCTGCCCGCCACCGAAGCCGAGCGAGGCGATCGCGGAATTGATGCCGATCACGCGGCCCTGCATGTCGGTGAGCGGGCCACCGGAGTTGCCTGGGTTGATCGCGGCGTCGGTCTGGATGGCGTCCAGCACGGTTTCCTGACCGCTGCCCTCTCCACCGGCGCGCACCGGGCGGTCCAAGGCGCTGATGATGCCACTGGTCACGGTGCCGGATAGGCCCAGCGGCGAGCCGATCGCCACCACTTCCTGACCGACCCGAACGTTGGCGGAGCTACCCAGCTGGGCTGGGACCAGACCGGTGACGCCTTGGGCTCGCACCACGGCAAGGTCGAAAGACGGCGCCCTACCGACGATCTGCACCGGCACCGAGCGCCCGTCCTGGAGCACGGCGGCGAGGTCACCACCGTTTACGGCGGGCTCCACGACGTGGTTGTTGGTGAGGAGCAGTCCGTCAGCGCTGAGCACGATTCCGCTGCCTTCGGCGGCCACCCGGGAACCGTGCACCCGCAGCTGAACCACGCTGGGCGTCACCCGCTGTGCCACCTGCTCGACCGAGCCGTTCGGGAGGTTGGCGGCTGGCAAGGCTCCGGGCACGGGTAGGTCCAGCGCGCTGATCGCGCCGTTGCCCTGGCTGGCGAACTGGTAACCGACCGCACCGCCAACCCCTCCGGCGACCAGGCCGACGATCAACGACAGCACCACGGCTCCCGCGACTGGTCTGCTGCGGCGCGGTCCCGGCGTACCGGAGGGCGGCAGCCCGATCGGAGCGGTGGGCGGGGAGGCTCCACCCTGGGCGGACCAAGGTCCCGCAGCAGAGCTGCCGTAGGGCTGGTTCCATCCGGCTTGTTGCCGGCCCGGCGACCAGGACGGTTCGGGAGGCTGTTGCGGTCGCGGCGAGTCGTCAGTCATGTGTCTAGGTTGTCCTGAATTCCTGAGATGTGCATGTGAATGAGCTAGACGTGTTGTGTGGATGGCCTGCCGGGCAGCTCGACGGTCATCAGCGTGCCGCCACCCTCCGGGCGCTGACCAGCACGCACGCTACCCCCGTGACGGGCGACGACCTGCGCCACGATAGCCAGGCCCAACCCGGACCCGGGCAGCGTACGCGCATCAGGTGAGCGGTAGAACCGTTCGAAGATGTAGGGCCGGTCTGCCTCGGCGATCCCTGGTCCGGTATCGGCGACCTGCACCGCGGCCGTACCCCGACCCGTGGGCACCAGCCGGACGTCGACCGTCGCCCCCGCCGGGCTCCACTTGGCGGCGTTGTCGAGCAGGTTGAGCACAGCGCGTTCCAGGGCGTTGGCGTCACCGAGCAGGCTCCAAGGCGCGAGGTCGACATCGAACTGGACGTCTGGCGCTCGCCGGCCGGCCCTGGCCAGCGCCCGCTCCACCACCTCGGTGAGCTCCACTGGTTCGTGCACCACCTGCGGGGCGTCCTCCCGGGCCAGTTCAACAAGATCGCCTACGAGGGTGGAGAGCTCCTCGACCTGGGCGCGCACATCATCGGAGATCTCCTTGCGGTCCTGCTCGGACAGGGTTGGCGCATCCGGGCGGTCAGACGCCGCCAGCAGTTCCAGATTGGTCCGCAACGAGGTGAGCGGGGTGCGCAGTTCATGGCCGGCGTCAGCGACCAGCCGGCGTTGGCGTTCCTGCGATTCGGCCAGCGCGGCGAGCATGCTGTTGAAGCTACCGGTGAGCCGGGCGAGCTCGTCGTCACCGGAGATCGCGATGGGTTGCAGGTTGCCGGTGCGGGCCACCCGCTCGGCCGCCTCGGTCAGTCGTTGCACCGGGCGCAGGCCGCCCTGGGCGACCGCGGTGCCCGCCGCGGCGGCCAGCAGCACACCGGCGCCGCCGACCAGCGTGAACACCAGGCCGAGCCGGGCCAAGGTGGTGCGCGTGGCGTCCAATCCCCGAGCCACCACCAGTGCAGCGCCCGGCGCAGCCGGCACGGCGGCGACGCGCAGGTCGCGTGCCCGGTCGGTGCGCAACGACTGGAGCTGCTGGCCGCGCGCCACGGCGAGCTCCTCAGGACCCATCGACAGGTCGCCGCCAACCACGCTGCGGCCAGTGCGGCCGTCGAGCAGACCCACCCTGATGTCGGCCGCGCTGAAGAAACTATCCGGTATGCCACCGAGCTGCTCGGCATTGGCCAGCGTGCTGCGCAGCGAGTCGGCGCGCTGCAGCAGCGTCGTGTCCAGCTGGTCGTACAGGCTGGTACGGACGGTGAAATAACCCGCCAGCGACACCAGCGCGACGGCGCTCCCTACGCACACCGCGGCCAGCGCGGTAACCCTGGTGCGCAGCGACATCCGCCGATTTCCGACCTTCGCGTCCACTGCCTGGGTCATTGAGGCGTCTGCCTGGGTCACGGAGGCGTCTCTCGCAACGCGTAGCCCACACCGCGCACGGTATGAATCAATCTCGGTTCCCGCCCGGCCTCAGTCTTGCGCCGCAGGTAACCCACGTAGACCTCCAACGCATTGCCAGAGGTGGGAAAGTCGTAGCCCCACACATCCTCCAGGATCCGGCTGCGGGTCAGGACTTGCCTGGGATGGCGCAGGAACAGCTCCAGCAAGCTGAACTCGGTACGGGTCAAGCTGATCCGGCGCTCACCGCGGGTCACCTCGCGGGTGTTCTCGTCGAGCGCGAGATCGGCGAACTCGAGCCGCGCTCCGGCCGGCCCGGCGGACCCGGCACCATCGGGAGGCGAACGCCGCAACAGCGCGCGCAACCGCGCGAGCAGCTCCTCCAGCGCGAAGGGCTTGGGTAGGTAGTCGTCCGCGCCGGCGTCCAACCCGGCGACCCGGTCGGATACGGCGTCCCGAGCGGTGAGCACCAGGATCGGTAGATCGTCGCCGGTGCCCCGCAGCCGCCGGCATACCTCCAGGCCGTCCACCCGGGGCATCATCACATCGAGCACCATCGCGTCGGGTCGCGCCGTGGCCATCGCTTCCATGGCTTGCTGGCCATCTCCGGCGAGCTGCACGGTGTAGCCGTTGAACTGCAGCGACCGGCGCAGCGAGTCCCGAACGGCCCGGTCGTCGTCGACTACGAGGATGCGCATGCGCCCAGTGTGGACCCACCGCCTGAGAGGGCCCTTAGACGCCCTGCCGTGGCTAGGCAGTGGACGGGTGGACAGAATCCCTGAGCACGTCGATCAGATGACGGCGGATCTGCGGGCTCATCCCGGTCAGTACCGCATGCAGCCGTTTAGCGGTATCCGCGCCGGTGTCTCCGATGATCTTAGTGGCGGCAGTGGTGAGGGTCAGTTCGACTCGCCGGCGATTGTCGGGGTCGGGTGTGCGGCACACCATCCCGGCGTGCGCCAGCCGATCAACCATCGCGGACGTCGCCGGCGGTCTCGTCCCCAGTGCCTGGGCGAGATCGGTGAGGCTGACCGGCGCCAGTGCGCTGATCAGATGCATCGTGGCCAGCTGCAACAGCGTCATCCCGCGACCCGCCCACACGGCCGGGGGGCTGGCGGCGACGACGGACCGTAGGTGCGTCACGAGCCAGTCGACGTCCTCGGCCTTCACCACCTGTGTGGGCGGGTGCCCGCTCGTGCGTCGACCGTCCGACCTGGTTTGCATGTACCGTCTGTCACCCACGGTGCACGTCACCTCTCTACCGCGCCTGTGAGTACGCGAAGGTGAGCCTAACCTAATTACATCGGCCGCGCTACGTCGGCCCCGCAGCGTCAAGCCGCCGACTGACGCTGATCGCTGCGAGTGGTACGCGCAGCCCAGGGAGGGGACTCCCGATCAAGAGCCGGAAGTCCCCCTCGTCAGTACGATCTGCAAAATCACGGACCGAACGAGTTGACCACGGGAGCACTCTCTACCGCGGCACCATCGCGGCCCTGGCTCTTCGGGACGGTCACCTTGGCGGAGCCGGTGCAGGTGCCTCCCTTGCCGTCATCAACGGTGAAGGCAACCCGGTAGACGCGTCCGTCGCCGGTGCCGGCCCGCTCCGCGCGGAGGTCGACACTGCCGGGCGCGCTGGCTCGTGCATCGGGCGCTATGTCGCCGTCACCGGTGCCGTTGAGCGGCTCGTCCTGGGTGACGCCGCCGACCGCGATGGTGACCGGGTCACCATCCGGATCAGTGGCAACAGACAGCTTCACCGGGACAAACTGGTGGTTCGGCGGCCACAGTGCGGTCACGTTCGGCTTGACGTCCGTGCAGACCGGCGGCTTGTTGGACGCGGGTACCGTGACGGTTTAACCGCCGGACTGGAGGCCAGCGGGCGCTGGGCATTGGCCAACCGGGCGATCGCCCAGCTGATGTTCTGGCGCCCCGTCCCCAGCTTCGAGCCCTCGGCTGAAGCGTTCGCCCCCAGCGTGGAGATGGTCGCCCTCCAGCGTGCCGCAATGGCCGACGCCGTTCGCACTGGGCAACGCGGACCCGACGCCGACTCTGGTGAGGCCGTCTGTCTCGTGTCGACACTGATCGCCGGGGTGCTCAGCCTGGCGATGGCCAACGAGCCTGACCTCGATTGGTGGCAGGGTCGCTTCACACCCACGTTCCCGAAACTTATGAAGTTGCTCGTCGCCGCATACCCTCCACCCGCGTCTGGGTCGAAATCAAGTAGTGACATCCGCTGACAAGCCACTCGGCGAAATCCACTCGACGCCCCGGGTACTCATTTACCGGACAGACCGATCCGGATCCGCGCCAAAAGCTACGCCAGCTGCACCGACGGACAAGCGGCGGCCATTCAAGACCGGGTCACCACCGCTCTCCCGGCCGGTCAAGACCGTGAGACACTGCCCGCGGCGCCGGCCGTGGACACTGCGGCCCAGCCGAACCCGCGGACCAGACGCGGACCAGAACCGACACGGTAGGCTCTGGACCCGGAAAGACCGCAGGTCAGCCCTCGTAGCTCAGGGGATAGAGCATCGGTTTCCTAAACCGTGTGTCGCAGGTTCGAATCCTGCCGGGGGCACCCAGGGAGAACCATAGGGGACGGCTGACCTGCGCATTTGTCGTGCGGTTGCTGGTGCGAGGCTCGAAGTGTGGGTCACAGGAGTTGAAGCTGACGCACGGAGTGCGACATCCCGCTGGACGTCAACATTTGGCGGTCCTCGCCGAGAAACAGTTCGGGTTTCTCGACCTCAGACAGCTGGATGTCGATCGCTCAGCTGACCGGCAGCTGACGCACCCCGCCGATCAGCTGAGCGCCGAGATCACGCGATCGACTCCGCTGCGTGTGCTGGTCCGTCGGTTCGCTCTGTCTCTGTTGGCAGTTCCTTGGCAGTTCCAGGCTGCGAATACAAGGTGTCGGCGCCAGACTTGGATGAGGGGCAAGGCGGCGTCGCTCCACGCCTCTGCCCTGACCGCCGCGCTGACCGACCTGGATGCCGAACGCGCGGACACCCGGACAGATCGACCGCAAGATCCGGCGGCGACGCCCTCGGTCACCGTGCAAAGTTCACCTGGTCGAAGTTGAGGATGACGTACGTATCAGGCCTCGCTTGTCCTCCTTACCCAAGGGTCGACATCGCTGAGAAATTTCTCGGTCTGCGACTCGCTGCACGAGGTCTAAATGCCCCGGCCGCACCACTTGTACAGCTAACCGAAGACCAGATCCCACACAGCTACCCGAAAAGAGTGCCATGGACGTCAAGGAACTTGTCCTGAAAAGCGTGGACGAGTGGAACCAGAAGGATAAGGGAGCGTTTCTTGCCCACTTCACCGAACGCTCAGAGATCACCGGACCGGATGGGGTAACCCTACACGGTCTGCAGGGGGTCGAGATGTTCTGGGAAGTCTGGCAAGGCGCCTTCCCCGACAACAAGGGCACCATCAGCAATATCTTCGCAGCTGGTGGTCAGGCTTGCGCCGAAGGGACCGTCGAGGGCACTCACACGGGCCCCTTGTACCTTGCCGACGGCAGCCAGATCCCCGCTACCTGTCGGCAGCTGTGCCTACCGGTCGCGCAGGTTCACAAGATCCGTGACGGCAAATTTCTTACCTCGCACATCTACTTCGACCAATTTGACCTGCTCACCCAGCTTGGCCTGATACCAATACAGCGTGTCGATTCTCATCGAAGTTGACCACCGCCGACATCGACAGACGCTGATTAATCCACGATCGAGTATCGCTTGCTGACAAGAAGGTACTGGTCCTTGCCGATCGATTCGAGGACGTGAAGTTGATTTACCCGGTCTACCGACTCCGCGAGGAGGAT
>DASUVX010000114.1:0-33989 GCA_036378735.1 Pseudonocardiaceae bacterium
GCACGTCGCGCATCTTGAAGTCGGGGTGAAAGGCGGTGAAGTGCACCGGCACGTCATTACCGAGGTGGCCGGCGATCCAGGCGCATTCCGCGTCGATCTCGGTGTCTGAATCGTTGTGGCCAGGGATCAGTAGCGTGGTGATTTCCAACCAGACGTCGGTGCAGTGCCGCAGGTACATCAGGGTGTCCAGCACTGGCTGCAGGTGACCGGCGCAGGTGCGCCGGTAGAAAGACTCGGTAAACGCCTTGAGATCCACGTTGACGGCGTCGAGGTGGACGAACAGCTCCCGGCGGGGCGCCTCGGTGACATAGCCGGCGGTGACCGCGATGGCCTTGATCCCGCGGGCGCGGCAGGCGTCGGCGACGTCGATGGCGTACTCCAGGAAGATCACCGGATCGTTGTAGGTCATAGCGACGCTGCGGCAGCCAAGCTGTAGCGCGGCCTCGGCAATAGCCTCGGGCGTTGCTGCCGCGGCGAGTCGATCGATCTCCCGGGACTTGGAAATGTCCCAGTTCTGGCAGAACCGGCAAGCCAGATTGCAGCCCGCAGTACCGAACGACAGTACGGCGCTACCCGGCAGGAAATGGTTGAGCGGCTTTTTTTCGACCGGGTCGACGCAAAACCCGCTGGATCGCCCGTAGGAGGTCATCACCACCCGGTCGTCGATCCGGCCTCGCACAAAACACAGCCCCCGCTGGCCCTCGTTCAACCGGCACGCCCGCGGGCACACATCACATTGGACCCGACCATCGTCCAACCGATGCCAATACCTCGTTGGCACCGTGTACGGGTCACTCAAACTGGTCTCGGCGGCCACTGCATTCTCCCGACTCCAGACCAGACTAGGCGGGTGAGTCGGATGGGTCAGCTGTTGCGCCATCGCTGACAACCCGGCCACCGATCTCCGCGGTTCCGGGCGGGCCGGGCCTGGCGTGGATAAGCGAGCCGTCGCCGTGGTGCAGGGTCAACGCCCGGCCGAGCGCTGCTGCCAGGCGCATTGACGCCGATCCGCACGCCTCGTCTTCGGCAATACCGTAGCGGGCGGCGAAAACACGGGCCCTGACCACGCCAGCGCGCTCGTCCTGCCAGGCCCACAGCTGGGTAGCATCCTGCGTGGCGCTCAGGGGGCCGGCCAGCTCAGCGACGTCCTGACTGGTGGGCAGTCGTTCGTGCCACCATGGTGGTGCTGCGGCCAGCGGGCCGCGCACCCAGACGTCTCGGTTTTCGACCCAGGTCGGTACGGCGCCGGCCAGCGTGTGCAGGATCTCCGGCTGGCGGCCGAGTTCGCGGGCCAGGACCCATGCGGCGCCGACGGTGGGATGTCCCGCGAAGGCCAGCTCCGTGGTAGGGGTGAAGATCCGCACTTCGCCTCGGTCGAGGTCGTCAAAAAAGATCGTCTCGCTGTAGCCGAGCCTGGTGGCGAGTTCCTGGCGATGGTTCGGCTCCGGCACAGCTGCCCCGTCCAGCACTACGCCCAAGGGGTTGCCGCATGCGCCCTGGGCGTCAGTAAACACGCGTACTACTTCGATGTTCATTCCTGCCGACGCTACGGACGGTTTCAGGCACCTGACAATGGAAACGTCGGTGGCGAGTTCACGACAGAGCAAGAGGTTTGCCTGCCGCAAGGGGTTCACCTGCGGGGATGGGTTCGGGTAGCCGGGGACCCGCCTCGGTACCGACAATCGCGAGTGTCACCGCTTTCGGATCCTGGGCCAGTCCTCGGATGAAGCCGTGGTGATAGGCCTGGCCGGCCTTGCGGGCCACCCATCGGCGTAGCGCCGGCACGGGCCGCAAACCTGGCACATCGAAGACGCCTGGTCCCAGGCCGTCCAGCCGGCGGAAGACCTCTGTACCAGGGCGCAGTGTCTGCTCGACCGCCATGCCCACGGTTGTCCCCGTGGTCCCGACGATGGGACAGTCCCACAACGTTTCGATGTCCGGCACCCGCCAGTTCTGCGGGGGGTTATCCGCCGACGGGACCGGGACCAACGTCTCCGGTATGAATGCGGTGCTGAGGGCACCAGTGGCTGACCGGACCGCCTGGTACAGGGCCGCACCGTGCAGCCGGCTGCCCGATACACCGAGCCGGTAGGCGACCTCGATGTCGGCAATGCCCGCGCGGACCGCAGCGACTACCAGCTTTCGACCAACGCCCTGCTCGAGCAGGCCGTCGCCGAACAGTTTTCCACCCGACTCCACGGTCAACCCATGCGTGTTGTCCCAGTCGTGAAAGACCCGGGCAAGCAGGTCGCCGAAGGTGATGGGCGGATAGCCCTGCGTCCGGGCCTTGACCGCGGTATGGGTGCGGTCATACAGAAAGTCGTCAGGCAAAAGCCGCGCCGGCCAGAGAAGTTCTTTGAGCGCCGAGGCGGTGTCAGCAGCGACTTTGCGTTGCAGATTCGGCCAAAACGTCGGGTACCGGTGATGCCAGAAGTCACGGATGGCCGATACCGGAGTCCGCAGGTGCCCCGCCGCGAAGGCATCCGTGAGATAGTGCTGGGCTGCCGCTTCGCGTGCCATCGCGTGCGACTCGTCACCCCCGCATTGCCCCAACCGGTACGCCTCGTCGATGGCTGACTCGTGCAGGCGGCGGTAGGCGACGACCGCTGACGCGAAGCCACTGGAGTGCGCCGCAGCGCCTCGGCCGGGAGCGACGAAGTGGTCGCCGTTTGCGGTGGCCAGCGCCAGGAACCGGTCCCGGACCCGCCGTTCGACCGCGGTAGCCGCCGCCTTCTCGGTGAAGCCGAAGTGGCTGAATTCCCCTCCGGGCTCGAAGCGGGCGTCGACGAAGGCGCCGTCCACGGTCATGACCTTGAGCGCGCAGATGACCTCATCGCGGGTGCCGAGCTGGGTTCCCTGGCTGCCAGGGATGGCGGCCAAGCTGAACAGGTCGTCTTGCGGTCCGGCCTCGGCACCGGCGAAGAAGTCACCGCTCAGGGCCACCACATCGCCGTAGCCCAGAACGAGACGCTGCTCGCCACCGGCGCCGCCAACGTTCACGCAGGCGCCACCGGTGGCCGCCTCGCCTACCGCACGATGTTCGTGAGCCTTCATCGTCTCCTCGCTGCTTAGCGCGCTACTCCGGCGAGCGCGAAAAATTCCTGACGGGAACGGGCGTCCTCCCGCAGCAGCCCGTGCAGGGCCGAGGTCACGGTGCGCGAGCCGGTGGCCCGCACGCCTCGCAATGACATGCACAGGTGCTCGGCCTCGATCACCACGCCGACCCCCTTGGGCGCCAGGTGCTCCTGGAGCCCATCGGCGACCTGCTGGGTCAGGCGCTCTTGAACCTGCAGGTCCCGGGAGAACAGCTCGATGACCCGGGCCAGCTTCGACAACCCGAGGATGCGCTCCCCAGGCAGGTACCCGATATGGGCGATGCCATGGAAGGGCAGCAAGTGGTGCTCGCACAGTGATTGCACCGGAATAGCTCTCGCCAGCACCAGCTCGTCGTAGCCCTCGTCGTTCGGGAACGTGGTCAGATCGAACTCCCGCGGGGTGAGCAGCTCGGCGAACGAGTGCGCGACTCGTCGCGGAGTGTCTGCCAGGTGTTCCGAGCTCGGGTCCTTACCCAGCGCGACGAGCAGATCGGCCACCGCCCGCTCCGCCGCGACCAAATCCACACCCTGCCGGGGCGGAACCACCCGCAAGCTGGGGTGGCGCGCGGGTTCTGCCACCTCGGGCAGCGATGCAGTGGGCTCCAGAATGCTCATCAGGTTCTTTCTCTCGTCGGGTTTCCTGGTGGACGGCTTGGGGCGGTGACGCGTATGCGTGATCATGGCAGCTGGTGGTTGGTTCGACGGAAAACCTTGGGCAGCCGGCTGGCCATGTGGCTGAGCTGGGATGCTTGGTCGAGCAGCTGGTTCATGTCGGGAACCACTTCTTCCAGGTGACCCAGCAGGGGGATCACCTGGTGATCCATCGCGTCAGCGAGCTGCGGCAGCCGTGCCAGTAGGTGCGCGAGAGCATCGACATCGCTTGCGTGAGTGGTGTCGGCCAGGCGGTTCACCATCGGCGCGAGGCGGTTCAGCGCGCCGGAGTAGGCGCCGAGCAGCGCAATGGCGCGGTCAGTGGCGGTCTGGGCTTGCTCCACCGTCCCGGCGGCGGCGGTGACCGCCCGGTCGGCGGCTTGCAGGACGTCCTCGGCGGTATCGGTGATGCGCTCGGCGCGCTCCAGCAGGGCATTGGTTCGAACCACGACCGCGCATAGCGCGGTGAGCGTCTGCTCCGCCGCGGTGACCAGTTCAATGACCCGGCCAGGCAACGCCACCAGCGCCGCACTGGTGTCCACCGCGAGGGCAAGCGGGCGGCCCACTGCGACGGGCAGGTGCCACCAGGCGCTACTGTCCACCCGGCGGGCAGACTGAACCGGAACGGGCTTGAGTGCATCGGGTTCGCAGCGATCGGCAGGCGCCGGGCTGAACTCGGCAGGAGCCAATAACTGCGCGCTCACCTCAGCCTCCTCGCACTCTAACGACATAATGTGTTAACATTAGAACTCCCCCAGCTGTTTCGTCAACAAAGATTGGTTATAGAATGGAGACTCGGGAGGCTCAGATCTCGGCGGTCGCCGCGCTCGACGAACCGACCCGCCGCCAGCTGTACGACTACGTGGTGCACCAACCCGAGCCGGTCAGCCGCGACGATGCCGCCGAGGCTCTCGAGCTTCCGCGCACAACTGCGGCGTTCCACCTCGACCGGCTGGTGGGCGAGAAACTGCTCGACGTGGTCTACCGGCGGCGCACCGGGCGCACCGGCCCCGGCGCGGGACGGCCGGCCAAGCTGTACCGGAGGTCGGATCGGCACGTCTCCGTCTCACTGCCCCAGCGCCGTTACGAGCTCGCCGGGCGGCTGCTGTCCAGCGCACTCGAGCACGCCGAACGCTCCGGCGACTCGCCGCGGGCAGTCCTTGACCAGCGCGCCTACCAGCTCGGTAGGCAGCTCGGCGAAGCAGCGGGCGGTGCCACCGGCGACGGTGAGACCCGGGACGGTGAGACCCGGGAAGCCGCGCTGCGGGTGCTGGCAACCCACGGCTTCGAACCGCGCCTGGACGGCGACAGCGTCATCCTGGCCAACTGCCCGTTCCACGCCCTGGCACAGGACTACACCGACCTGGTGTGCGGGATGAACCTGTCCCTGCTCGACGGTCTCCTCGATGGTCTGGGCTCCACCGGACTGACAGCCCGCCTGGACCCGACTCCGCCGTTCTGCTGCGTCCGCCTCGACCGCCTCGGTTGCCTCGACCCCGGCGCCCCCTCCCCCGACATGGAGCCATAACGGGCTCGCGGGAGGCCCGATTACCCCGTTATGTCTCCATATCGGCAGGCGGGTATGCGGCGCGGAAGGCGTCGAAGGCTGCCTGGGTGAACAGCACGAAGCGGGCTTCGCGCACGCGGGTGGAGGTCTGCGCGACAGTCGTCTGCGCGATACGGGCGGCGTCGGGCAGCGGCCAACCGTAGGCGCCGGCGGACACCGCGGGGAACGCGACGGTCTGCGCGCCGAGTTCGTCGGCGACTCGCAGAGATTCTCGGTAGCAGGACGCGAGCAGCTCGCTGCGGTCTTCGGCCGCGCTGTGGACCGGGCCCACGGTGTGGATCACCCAGCGGGCCGGCAGGTCACCGGCGGTGGTAGCGACTGCCTGGCCGGCGGGCAGGCCATCCGGGTAGCGGGTGGCCCGCAACTGGCGGCATTCCGCCAGAATCGCCGGCCCGCCGCGACGATGGATCGCACCGTCCACCCCGCCGCCGCCGAGTAGCGAGCTGTTGGCGGCATTCACCACCGCATCGACGTGCTGATCGGTGATATCACCACGCACCACAACGATCTGCGCTGCCATTTGCTGCACGATAGTCAGCGACTTGTGTGGCAGACTGCTGGGCCGACGTGCACACAATGCCTACAGGGGAACACGGTGAGTAGTGGCAGCCAGCGGCCCGGCGCCGCCGCCAGCCTGGTCGCGGCCAGCTCAGTAATCCTGCTGGCCGGATGCGCGGGCGCTACCAGCGCCCCCACCCCCGCGGCTCCGCGTCCCCCCGCGACTCTACGTCCGAGTCCCACCCAAGCAGTGGGGCCAATCCCACCGGTGAACAATCCGCGTGATATCACGACCATGACCCGGCGCCCCTGTGATGTGCTTACCCCGCAGCAGGCGACCGGGTTCCGGCTCGATCTGCCTGGCGATCAACTGACCGGCCTGCACGGCACCTTGCGCTGCCAATGGACGACCACGACTGGCAGCGCGCGAGAAATAGTTCGGATGGTCGACGTCAGCCTGTCGGCAGATAATTCAGCATTCGAAGCCGCTTACAGTCGAGATCGAGGCCTTGCGTACTTCGACCTCACCAATATTGCCGGCGACCCAGCGATCGTGACCAGGACAAACCCGAACCTGCCGATTTGCACGGTCAAGATCAAGGTGGCGGAACAGCAGGGCATTTCGGTGGACTACGAGGATAAAGCGCTCAACAAGAATCCGCAGCAGTCGTGTGAGGTCGGTAAGCGGGTGGCCGCGGCGGTGCTGGCGAACGTGCCGCCGAAGAGTTGACCGAGTTGACGCCGGCTCTCGCCCCGCACGCCCAGCGCATCGGCCAGCTCGTGGACGGCATCCGCACGGGCTGAGCGATACGATCCACCCACTATGACACTCACACTGACCAGCCCCGCCTTTGCCGACCACGCGTTCGTCCCCATCCAGTACACCTGTGATGGCGACAACATCTCACCACCGCTGAAGTGGTCGGATGTCCCGGACGGCACCGTAGAGATGGTCTTGCTTTTCGAGGATCCCGATGGGCCGGGCGGTATGGGAGGCACCCAGGTGTACTGGGTGCTGTTCGGCCTTGACCCCGCCAGCGGTGGGCTTGAAGAGGGGAAAGTGCCGGCGGGCGCCATCGGCGGCAAGAACGACTACGGCCGGACGGATTGGGCCGGACCGTGCCCGCCCCGTGGCCGGGCGCATCGCTATATCTTCACCCTGCTCGCGCTGTCGGAGCCCAGCGGTCTCGCCGAGGGTGCCAGCCCTCGCAAGGATCTGCCGTACGCGCTCTCGGGCAAAGTGCTGGCCCAGGCCCAACTCACCGGTAGGTACCAACGCCGGCACTGAAGCCTCGCGGCCGCTAGCTGCGGCCGGTAAGGGTGGCGAGGGCGGCGTCGAGGCGTTCCAGGGTCGGTCGCTGGTCGGGCTCCCGGCGCAGGCACGCGTCGATGACCGCGGCCACCTCGGTGGGCAGCCGCCGGCGGCCGCGGATCTTGGGCGCGGGGCGGGACAGCAGAGCGTGGCAGCGGGCCATGGTGCAGGTATTCGAGCCGGCCGAGGTGGAGCGGTCGGGTAGGTCGAAGGGCTGGAATCCGGTCGCGGCCTGGTAGAGCACCAGCCCGATGCCCCAGACGTCCGCGGGTGGACCGAGGTGGCCGCCGCAGACCTGCTCGGGTGACATGTAACCCGGCGTGCCGATACCTGCAGCGTAGCGGCCGGGGCGCCGGGCCAGGCTCAGGTCGATCAGGCGAGCGACCCCGTCGCTGGCGATGATGTTGCTGGGTTTGACGTCCAGGTGCAGGTGGTCACGGCTGTGCAGGTAACGCAGCGCCGAGCACAGGTGCTGGCCGAGGTGGCCCAGGTCCGCGGCACCGAGTCTGGCGGGACGCTCCCGGCCGCCGTCGAGGAGGTAGCTCAAGGTGGCACCGGTGAGATTCTCCAGGACCAGCAACGGCGGCTGCCCGTCAGTGGGGACGATGTAATCGTAGGCGCGCACCAGGTGAGGGTGGGACAACGAGAGCAGCAAGCGCGCTTCGCGCGCCAGATGACGGCGAGCCGGGGGGTCGGCGGCGGCATCGGGTCGCAGCGTCTTGACGAAACACCGGCAGTAGCGCTGCACGCTCCAGGCCTCGTAGCAATCCAGATCCTCACCCCGGCGCACGTGCTCGACCACCAGGTAGCCGGGCGCGAGCTGGTGCCCCGGTGGATGCACCAAAGGACCGTCGAGCTCCGGGCCGTCAATGGCAGGTTCGGCGAGGTCGGGTGAGATGATCATATCAGCTCCGGCTGGAGTCGAGGCTGGTGGTGCAGCCGGTACGTGTGGGCCCGGTACAGCGAGGCATAGTCGGCGTTGCCGGCCAGGAGATCCTGATGGGTGCCGGCGCCGGTGATGCGCCCGTCGCGCAGGAACAGGATCTGGTCGGCGTCGGTGACGGTGAGCAGGTTATGCGAAATGATCAACGTGGTGCGCCCGGTCATCAGCCGGCGCATCGGAGCAAGGACGCGCTGGATGGAGGCAGCGTCCAGCCCGGTGGTCGGTTCATCGAGCAGTAGCACGGGGGCGTCGCGGATCATGGCCCTGGCGATGGCCAGCCGTTGACGTTGGCCACCGGACAGCAGCCGGCCCCGTTGCCCGATGCGGGTCTGGTAGCCCTCGGGCAGAGCCGTGATGAACTCGTGCGCGTCCGCAGCGGTGGCTGCGGCAACCACGTCGGCCTCAGTGGCGTCGGGTTTGCCCCACAGGATGTTGTCGCGGATGGTCCCGTCGAAGACCAACGTCTCCTGCAGCACCGCCGAGATGTTGCTACGCAGGTCAGTCAGGGTCAGGTGCCGCAGGTCGTAGCCGTCGAGGGTGATACGGCCGGTGTCGGGATCGTTGAATCGCAGTAGCAGTTTGCCCAGCGTGGACTTGCCGGCGCCGCTGGCGCCGACCAGCGCGACCGTCTGCCCGGGAGCGACTGCGAAGGTGATGTTCTCCAGCGCCGGCCTGGTGGCGCCGGGATAACTGAAGCTGACCCCGTCGAAAACCAGCCTGCCGCGGGCACCGCGCAAGCTGCGTGGCTGCGCGGGCTCACGGGTGCCGGGTTGGTGACCGAGCAGGTCGATGATGCGCTCGGCGCTGGCGCTGGCGGCGTAGACCGTGTTGGACAGCCGGCCGGCGCCCCGGATCGGGCTGTACAGCCGGGCGAGGTAGGTCAAGAACACCAGCAACCCACCCAGGGTGATCTGATTGTGCCGTAGCGCCCACACCCCCAAGCCCATCACCAGCACCACACCGACGACCTCCAGCAGTTCGGTCAACGGCCGGAACACCGCGCGCAGCCGGGTCGCGGCCATCTCGGCGGCGAACCGGCCGAAGCTCTCCCGGTGGAACCGCTCGGTGACGGTGGCGTGACGGTCGTAGGCCTGCACCAACGCCACGTTGCTCAGGCTCTCTTCGGCTACTGCGGTGACCGAACCCGAGCGCCGCCGCTGCTCCCGGGAGGCGGTCTTGATCCGCCTCGAGAAGTACCGCGCGGCCAGCGCGAACACCGGAGCAGCGAGCATCGCCGCCAGCGCCAGCGGCCAGTTCAGGTAGAACAACGCGCCGGTGAACAGCACGATCTCGAACAGGTACGCCAGCGTGCGGGTCACCCCGGACAGCACCAGCGCCTCGATCGCATCGATGTCACCGGTCAGCCGCGACAGCGTGTCGCCGAGCTGGCGGCGGTCGAAGAAGTCCACCGGCAGCCGGTGCAGGTGGTCGAACACCCGGGTGCGCAGATCCAGCACGAACCGCTCGCCCAACCAGGTCGACAACATTTCATCGCAGAACGAGCCGACGCCCTGCGCCAGGGCGATCCCGAGGTAAGCGGCCGCGATCAGCGGGAAGGCACCGAAGTTGCGCGGGACCAAGACGTCGTCGATCAGCAGCTTGTACATCCAGATCTGCGCGGTGTCCAAGAACGGCCCCACCGCGACCAGCAGCAAGCTCAGCAGCAGGCGACCACGGTACCGCCGGGTCGCGGGCCAGAACGTGCGAAAGATCTTCCGGATGCCGGCGGCGTCAGCGGGCGCCACCGGCCCGCGGGGTGCCGCGCAGCCAGCCGGCGAATCGCGAGCCGGCGGCTCACCCTGTTGCTTCGTCACCGAACGTTCGTCCTCGCATCACCGAGCGGGGGCCCGCCCCCGAGTATCCGAAGTGAGGCCCCCGCTGCCAGGCCGCGCCGTTACCGGCTAGTTAGCCCCACCGGTGCCAGCGCTCGTAGCTGTGGCGGCTACGGCGGTGACGACTGTGGCTGCGGCTGTGGTGGCGGCTGCAGTGACTGTCCTTGCTCCATCCACTACGCGCGCGGTCGAATGGTTTGAAGTACCCACTCACGGCGTCATCTCCCGTCCATCCTCGCGATGGTCATCTTCAACCATCTGTACCGTAGTTATTCGCTTGCACTCCGTAAGTCGTTACAGAGCCGTACCGAATGACTACATAAAGTGACGAGAACAGCATTACGCTGTGGCGACGCCAGGCGCGACGACGGCAAGCGAAGCGCCTCCGCAGCGCAGCGCAGGCGCTTGTCGTAGGTGACAAACGACGTCAGCGCTGCGCCGAACACGGCCTGCGCGGTGGCCAGATGATGGCCTCAAGTGAGCGCAAGTCAGACGACGCATATCCGGCTGCCGTCACGCGTACGAGCTCATCGATCTCATAGCGGGCAACGTAATCGAGCAACGCGGGCACGGCGGCAACCAAGCTCGGTTCGGTTCGCCGCAGTGCCCGAGCCAGCTCGACCTCGGCGAAGGCTGAGGTCACCAGCATGGTGCTGGATCGCGCATCGAGCCAGTCAGCCAGGGCGTCACTTTCAGGTTCCCGCCGGATGAGCTTCACCAGGGCCGCGGTGTGCCCTGGCAAGAGCGTGGTTCCGGCGGGCGATGTGCGCGATCGTGCACAATGGCATCTTGGGGCGCACCGCGGACTGCCGGGTCGCGCCGCCAGCTGCACCTGCGACCACCGATGAGGAGCAATGGCCGACCACGAGCCCATGATGGACGGCGGATGCGCGGAGCCGGAGCTGTCCGAACAACTTCGGGACGCGCTCACCCTGCTGCGCCAGTACACCGACGACGATGAGTTCCGCACGCTCGTTGATGACGTGCTGGCCGGCCGGTGCAGCCTCGTCGAAGCGGCCGGCTCGGCCGCCTTCAGCAACGTGGTCTTCGCCGGCATCGCACAAGAGTTCGGTCGTCTGACAGATGAGGAAAAGCAGCGGCTCGCCAGCGAAGCGCACGCCGAGTCTTGCGGCGCGGAGAGAGGATCCTGCGGCGCGCTATGCGGAAGCTGCACCAGCATATGCGCGACGTCTCGCAACGGCTCTACCAACCACTAGAGGCCGACGCGTGCAATCCGGCTAGGCGGCGCAGATGCCGCGCGGTTTCCCGCCCCAGCTCGCAGCCGCCACCTCGGTAGGGCTGCTGGGCGCCTACCTCGGAGCCGCAGATTACCTAGGGCTGCCGCATCCACACCTACCCCCGCCGCTGGCCGCGCTGGCCTTCGGCGTAGCGATCATCGGCGCCGCGTTCGTGCTGTCCTGGGCCGCCGAGGCCGCCCAGGTCGATATCAGCGCCGGGCTGGCGCTCGCGCTGCTGGCGCTGCTGGCAGTGCTACCGGAGTACGCCGTGGACTTCGTGTTCACCTTCCAGGCCGGTGGGATCTACCAGGAGCACGGGTCTTGCATACCGCAACCGGACGGCAGTAATCCCTGCTCGCTGGCGTTGGCCAACATGACCGGAGCGAACCGGGTACTCGTGGGCGCCGGATGGCCGCTGGTGGTGCTCGTCGCCAGCCTGGCCTCGTGGCGGGCGCGCCGGCACGGCAGCCAGGACAGCCCGTCGAGCCATCCCGGTCGCGTTGCGCTGGCCCCCACCATGTCCGCCGAAGTGGTGTTTCTCGGTATCGCCACGCTGTACTCGCTGACGCTGCCGCTGCGGCACACCCTCACGCTGATCGACGCTGCGGTGCTCGTCGCGATTTTCGTGGGATATGCCTGGCGGCTGTCCCAGGCGCCGGCTGAACAACCGGATCTGGCCGGGGTTGCGCAGTGGGTAGGGAACAAACCACGCGGCTCGCGTCGGAGCTGGGTGGGCGCGATGTTCGGGGTGGCTGCGGTGGTGATCCTGTGCTCCGCCGAGCACTTCGCCCAGGGCCTGGTCACCACCGGCGGCCAGCTGGGCGTCGACCAGTTCATCCTCGTGCAGTGGGTCGCCCCGCTGGCCAGCGAGTCTCCCGAACTGCTCGTGGCCTGCCTGTACGCCTGGCGGCTCAAGGCCTCGGATGGCCTCGGCGCGCTGCTGTCCAGCAAGGTCAACCAGTGGACGCTGCTGGTCGGCACGATCCCGTTGGTGTTCGCGATGTCCGCGACCACCAGCGATGGCCTCCCACTGGACGCCCAGCAGCGCTTCGAACTGCTACTGACGGCTGCGCAGTCGTTGTTCGCGGTGAGCATCCTGGTGAATCTCAGCCTGACCGTCTCCGGCGCGGTGACGTTGCTGGTGTTGTTCACCGTGCAAGTCGTCGCCAGCTTCGTACTACCGGCCGAGGCCAATCATTTAGTGATCATCGTCCTCTCCGTGGTATACGGGGCCCTGGCCGCCGGCCAATTCCTGCGCCGGCGGCACGACACCGTCAGGCTCATGCGGGAAGGGCTCGTCACGCCCTTCCCTGAGCTGGCCGACACGCCCCGCTGAACTCCGGGTGCCTGCTATCGCGCCGGTTTACGCTGCGCTACGACCCGGGATGGTGCGAACGGTTCCGTTGAGCAGAACCGGGAGTTCCTTGACGAGCTCGCCGACAACATCGTCCGGGTGGATGCGCTCACCGGTCATCTGGCGTGTGACGACGTTCGTGCATGCGGTGATGAACACCTCGCCCAGCATCTTCGTCGTGGTCGATGCGATCGTCGCGTTAATCGTCGTCCCGCTGCCCGGGAAGAGCTTGAAGAAGCTGGCCGTTGTGCGGGCTACCGAGGCCACCCCGAGCACAGTCGCAAAAGCAGTGGCAACGGCCTTGGGATCGACCTTCAGGCCCATGATGGTAGCGATCTGACCCAGCATGCTGATCTGCAAGGCACTCAACGGAATGGCGTCCGCGAGTGGGATCGGAGTGGCCGCGATCAAGGCCGCCGTACCCATCTTGACATTGACCGACCGGCGCGCCTCAGCGATCTTGAGCTCTAGCGACACCCGCTGGCAGCTGGCCAGCGTATGCCGCTGGGCATCCGGCAGCTGCTCGTAGATCGAGCTGACGAGATCGGGAAGGCCGAACGGTGCGAGCGTCACGCCGGCGACATTGTCCTGTTCCGCCAGCGTCTTGAAGCACTGCCCGTCAAGGACGGGGAGTCTCAGCGAAGCGAGGTATTGGGCGAACCGGTTCGCGCGGGCGTCGTCGGGGGTAGGACACTGGGTGAGTACCAGCGCGACCAGGACTTCTTTCGCCAGTGCGCGGACAATCTCAGACTCGACTGTCTCGAAACGCTCATCGCGGGTCCGGACGCAGTACAGGCAGAAATGAACGCGGGTTTCGTCATCTCCCATCTGCTTTCTGATCTCATGGAGATATGTGTCCGCTATCCGCCCTGTCTCTATACCCAGCTCGATGCCCGGGGTGTCGTACACGGAGATCGGAAGATTCGGGCGATCATAGCGTTGAATGCTCCGGGTGATGGACGGACCGACGCCGGTCGGAGCGATCGACTCGCCGAAGATTGCATTGACCAGTGTGCTCTTCCCCACCCCGACGCGACCGGCGAGCATGACGTTGAGCTGGGCTTTTCCGCCCATCGCCTGCGACATGCCCTCCCGGAAGAATTTTTCGAGGTCGAACTCTTCGTGGCCCTCGGACTTGTACCGGAGGAGGCCGGTGGAAGATCCACCCATAGGGGCTCCTTATCTCAGCTGCGTACCCGCTGGTCTGTCCTCAGTCGAAGCTGCCGCGCCGGGAGTCGACCACTCCACTGTTGTGTCCTCGTTCACGTTGCGGCTTCCAGTACACCGAAAAAAATCACAGACAGTCACCGGGCTGCCCAAATTCCTTGATCCGCAATCGCACGATTGTCGGGTCGGTTCAGGCGGCGATGCCGAAACGCTGCGCAAGGATACAGGTGCGAACGATCCGCAAGACGACGCCTTCGAACGCTGCCCGATCGGCCGGCTGCATCGCCGCCAGGTGGTCCATCAGCCTGCACCCGGCACGGCTCGAAGAACGGCTGGTCCGCGACGTACTGGGAGCTTAGGACGTCCCGGCAGAACACGGCGAGCCCGTCGCCGCGTCCCGGGCCGGAGTCGTCGTGAACGGGTGCTTCTGGCCGGTAGCCGCCGAAGATCTAATCGGCACCCTCACCGTGAAAACCAGCTTGGTGCCCGCATCGCGGATGCCGGCGAACAGGGCGCGGTCTGCGGTGCGGACGTTGTGACACTCAGCGACGAACGCTGCGGCGTCCCACCGCCGGCGCACCCATTTCCAGCAGTCAGGTCCTGGAAAGGGGCCGGATGCTCCATCACATCGTTAATCACGCACGCGGTGCTAGTTCGTTCCCAGAGGTCGACTCGCCCACCTTGCATCGCGCGCCGGGCTTGCCGGGCCCTACGCCTCCTTGCTATATTCGAACATTCGTTCGAGACAAGTGAGTGGGAGAAGCCGCCGCCTCCGGTGATCGCGCCGCCTGAGGAGGTCGTTGACTGCCTCGTCGAGGACGCACCTGGCGGCGCGGCGCAGCCGGTGCGCTGGTCGGAATACCTACCGGATGGTCTGCTGGCCGACCTGCTGGCTCAATCCGCCGAGGTTGAGCCGGAGCACCGCGAATTCGAAGCGTTGGAGCGCATGGGGGGTTGGGAGCGGGTGATCGCCTGGGCCCAGAGCCGGCAGCTTCGGGAAATGACTTCGTTTATGCACAGCGCGGAGGCGCGCAATGCCGCCGTGGGGGCCAGCACGTCGCAGGCACACGACTCGGCCGTGGCTGAGGTGGGATTGATGTTGCGGGTATCGGCCCGCACCGCCGCTGCTCGGGTGGACACCGCGCAGTCGCTCTGCGACAGGTTGCCGGCCACGCTCGCCGCGCTAGAAAACGGCCGGATCACCCTCGCCAAGGCACGCATCATCGCCGCGGAGACGCTGAATCTTTCCGAGCAGCACACCGCGCAGGTCGAACAACAGGTACTGACCACGGCACAGAAGCAGACTCCTGGGCAGTTGCGCGCCGCGACTCGTCGTGCCGTGTTGTCCGCTGAACCTTCTGCTGCGCAGGAACGGACCGAGCAGGCCAAGCGCGAGAGTGGAGTGCAGATGTGGCCCGAGCCCGACGGCATGGCCACCCTGTCGGCCTACCTTCCCGCCCGCTGAGGCCGTCGGCGTGTACGCGGTGCTCGACGAGTACGCCCGCCGGGCCGGGATCCCCGGCGATGAGCGCGGCATGGATGCCCGCCGTGCTGATGCCCTGGTCGATCTCGTTCTCAACCCCATTGGCTGTGCCAGTGCCGCCACGACCGCAGCCCGCCACGCTACGACTCCCACCGACCCCGCCAGCAACTCCCGCACTGACTCCCCCGACGAGGACGCGAGCGCGCCGACCGGCTGCCGCTGCGAGTGCGGGCGATGCCGCCGCGGCGGCGGCGTGGATGTACGGGTCACCATTCCCTACACCGCGTTGCTCGGTGCCGACGACCTACCGGGCGAACTCGCCGGCTACGGGCCGATTCCCGCTGCCGTTGCCCGGGATCTCGCCGCCGGCGGCACCTGGCGGCGCATCCTCACCGATCCACAGTCGGGCCGCCCGTTGGACTACGGCACCACCCGCTACCGGCCACCCACCCACCTTGCCGAGCTCGTGATCAGTCGGGATCAGACGTGCCAGTTCCCCGGCTGCCGCATTCCCGCGCATCGCTGCGATATCGAACACGGCATCCCGTACGACCCGGACACCGGTACCGGTCCGACCAGCGACACCAACCTGGGCATCAAATGCCGACGCCACCACCAGGTCAAACAAACGCCGGGCTGGTCGGTCACCCACCACCCCGACGGCTGCACCACCTGGGCCACCCCTACGGGGCACTTGTACCACTCCGAACCACCACCGCTGACCGACCCCGAACCACTCACCACACAGCCCACACCCGAGCCGGACGAATCCCCGCCCTTTTGAGCGGTCGCCAGCCTGTGCCAACCATTCGCTTTCGCCCTGAAGTCGCAGTGGACGCTGTTGCATAACTGCGTGGACACCACCGCGGTCGCCGGTGGTCGTATCCGCACAGCAGATTGGCCGCGCCCGCCGCGAACTTGCATCGGGTCATTGAAAGTGAAGCTTGTCACCGCGGCATAGGGATGATCTGCTCACGTGGTGACGACGGTGCAGGATGACGAGCGACTGCGCGGGGCTGTGTTTGAGTGCTCGACGACCGTGTCGCCGAAACCGGCAATCTGCTGTCTCGGCGTGAACTCCTCGATGCGGTAGTCGCGAATCGACGGATGGGTCTAATAGACGCAGGCCGTGGGATTCGCAACCCAGCAGACCTTCTTGCGAGTCTATCGGTTGTCAGTGTGCCCGATAGCCCATATGAAGACGTGGACGACGGTTCTGGGTTAGTGAGATACGCGTTCCGTAGCGGTAACCCCGCTACAGGTGACAATCGTAAGCTTGTCGAAGCTGTCCGCATCGGTGTGCCGCTGGTGTACTTCGTGCGCGTTCAACCCGGTGTGTACTCCGCCATTTACCCTGTTTATGCCGTCGAGGTCGACCGCAACGGTCGTGGCGTGTTCCTAGACCTGACCGCGGCGGGAGATGGAGTAGAACCCCTCGGCGTGCCCGCTTCTGAGCAGCGTCGGTACGCGGCGTCGATCGCGCGTCGGCGACTCCACCAGGTGATGTTCCGCAGTCGTGTGCTTCTCGCTTATCAAAGCCGTTGTGCCGTCTGTCGGCTTGAGGAACCCGCGCTGCTTGAAGCCTCACATATGCTGGACGACGCTGAGGGTGGAGAGCCGATCGTGCCGAATGGCCTTTCCATGTGCACGATCCATCACCGCGCTTTCGATCGCCATCTTTTGGGCGTGAGTCCGCAATTCGAGATTCGGATCCACGCGCGACTCCTAAAACGAACCGATGGGCCAATGCTTCTGCATGGACTGCAGGCCATGCATGGGATGGCCCTCCAACTGCCCGCCAAGCGCGCAGACCAACCGGACCGTGACCTGCTCGCCTCTCGGTTCGAGCGGTTCCGCATTGCCGGATAAACGCACACTGTGCTCGTGCGCTGTATGAGCCTCGATGCGCCGGCAGCATGTTACTAACATGGATGATACTAACGACCGCGGTAGTCTGATCAGTGTGGCGCCTCGCCACCAGCGACCCGCGACTGATCGGCACCGCAGTCGTCGGCGGTTACTGGACGCGCACCGGGAGCGTCGAGGTCGATCTCGTGGGGGTCGATCGGTGGCCGGGCGCCAGCAGGGTCAATGCCGTCGGCTCGATCAAGTGGCGCGACCACAGCCCGTTCGACCAGCACGACCTCGCCGTTCTCGCCGCCCACCGCAAGGTGGTACCCGGACGTCACGACGCACCACTAGTGGCGGTGAGCCGCTCCGGGTGCACGGCTCGGGACCTGGCAGCGGTCTACCATCCAGCGGACCTGGTGTCCGCCTGGCGCTGAGGTCTCAGCCGACAGTGCCCTCGATGATCACTACCGGGCCGCCGTCGGGAAAGCGCGCGGGTGCAGGACCGAACACTCGCCGGCTCGTGGTCACCACGGTACGGCCGAAGGCGTGATTACCGGCGGCCCCGATCGCCGCTCCGATCCCCAGTGGTGCAAGCCGGCCAATCGCCAGCATGCCCTGCTTACGCCCGTACCGGCGCAGGAACCAGCGGCCGAGGGTCTTGTTGATCGTGGTGATCGAGGACAGCGGGATCGCCTCGGGCAGCAGGTCTCCCCAGTGTTGACCGGTCCGTCCCGCCATCTTCTCCACCAGCATGGCGCCGTTGTCACCGAGCACGACTGCAAGTAGCAGCGTCCGGCGCCGCTCGATGTCCGCAATCCGGATTCCGTGCACTTCTGCGACCGCCAGCGCGAACAGCGCGGTCGCCTCGAAGAACAGCACTGTCTCCGCACCACTGAGCGCGAAAGCGGCAGCAGTTCCGACAGCCGGCGCCGCTGCGATACCACCGACGGCAGCTCCCGTGCCGGTGACCGTCGTCAGGTACTGCTTCTCCAGCACGGTGATGATCTGTGCCGGTGTCGCGTTCGGTTGGGATCGGCGCAGTCGCGCCACGTAGCCGGCGACGGGCGCCTGCTGCATGCTGATGGCCTTCTCCACGCCGCGCAGTAGCACGGCGGGCAAACCCACCTCCCCGTCACCCATACTTCACAGTATCCCGCCCAGCTGGTCATGATCCGGCGGGCGCCACCGAATCGACGACGAACCGCTTGCACGTGATCCGCTACGCGAGCGCTCAGTGCTGCACGTTCCGTCGATCTTCGCCGCCAAAGCGACGTCGGCGATCCGTTCAATGCATGCCCGGGGACAGGTGAGCCGCGGGCTGGCCCGCGGGGCAGTATCGAAGATCAAAGTGCTGCAGACGGTGCAGTACCCCTTCGAGCCGTTTGTCGAGCGCGTGTGGGAATTGCGCGACAACCTCAGCGTGTACGGCAGCTGGTACGTCGCCCTCGCCGAGTCGCTCGATACCACCCTGGTGACCGCCGACGGTCGACTTGCGCGCGAGGCAGGTCCGCGCTGTCCAGTGGTGGCGGTCTCCCAGTACACCGCTCGCGCCCAGGACGGGCAGACGATCACGACATAACGTGCACCAGCGCCGGACACGCCGGGGTGGGCGCAGCGTGGCTACGCTCGACGGGTGTGGTCCCGGTGCACCAGTTCGTGGCTTTCGGGTGGTCGCATGCTGCCGTCGTCGCAGTGCTCATCGTGGTTGCGGCGGCGCTGGTCAGCATCGGGCGACGGTATCGCGGCAGCCGTGCCGGACCGCGGCTCAGCAAGGCCTTAGCGCTGGTCTTCGGGGTGTTTCTGGTAGCGGATGAGGTCTACTACCTGCTGCCCTGGCAATGGGGGATCAAGTACTCACTGCCGTTGCAACTGTGTGATCTGGCCGGGATAGCCGCGGTGTGGGCGTTGTGGTCGTATTCCTCGGCGGCGTTCGCGCTGACCTACTTCTGGGGCCTGACGCTCACCTCGCAAGCGTTCGTCAGCCCGGAACTGACCGGCCCGGACTTTCCCTCGCTGCAATTTTTGTCGTTCTTCGGCATACATAGCCTTGCGCCGTTGGCGGCGATCTATCTGACCTGGGGAGTGGGGTTGCGGCCGGGGTGGCGCAGCTACCGGGTTGCGGTGCTGGTGACTCTCGGCTGGGGCGTGGCGATGTTCGTCTTCAACCGCGCGGAGGGCACCAACTACGGCTTTCTCAATACCAAGCCGCTGGCGGCGTCGCTGCTCGACCTGCTGGGGCCGTGGCCGTGGTACCTGCTTTCCGAGCTTGTTCTCGGAGCCGCGGCCTGGGCGCTGATCACCTGGCCGTGGGTGCGACAACGGACCCTACGCAACGCCCCCACCACCGCCTGACCACAAGCACCGGCGGGACGAGATCACCTTGATGAGGTAATCACATCGATGCGGTGCTCAGTATCCTGGGCGACACCCTACTTGGTGTCCGAAAGGCGAGATGTGCACCAGCTGACCAGCTGGGTATCGCGAGGACAGGACGTCGCGCGGCCCCGCGTCGCGAGCGAACCCTGACATCATGACTGTCGAAAACCGGCCCGAGCCCGGCCTGACCGTGGTGGAGCTCGCTTCGGCCTGGGCAGCGGCGAGTCCGACGTCCGGGCAAGAGACCGAGCAATTCCTGGCGCGGCTGATCACTCAGCTGGCCGCGGCAGCCGCCGCGGTACCGGTCGATGACCAGGCCGCGGTGGAGGTGGCCGCCGAGCTGGTCGCGCACGGCCTGACCGAGCCAGGGGGCATCGGCACCAGCATCGAGATCCTCGCCGAGGGATTGCCGCGGCTGGCTGAACTGCGAGCAGTCCGCCGGCGTGACCTCGCAGTGCTGCGGGTGCTGGCGTCGCTGGCCGGCGGTTACGCTCAGGCGTACCGGCAGCGCCTCCTTGACGCGCAGGATCAGGCCACCCAGGCACTCGAGCGAGCCGGGCACGAGGCCGAGCTGGAACTGCGGATTTGTGAGACCCGGTTCCGGGAGATCTTCTTCACCTCCGCGGTGGGTATCGCGATCAGCACGTTCGACGGCACGGTCGTCACCGCCAATCCGGCCTTCGCCGACATGGTGCACCGTGTCCCGGTCGACATCATCGGTGCGTCACTTCCGGAACTGTTGCAGGCGCAGGACGACAAGACGCTGGCCGAGGCGTACCGCAGGCTCGCCAGCGGCGAGCTGACCCGCTTCCGGCACCGGCGAAAGCTCACCGCCATTACCGGCGAGGTCGCCTGGACCCACATCGGGATATCACTGTTGCGCGACGCCGACCGGGTGCCGACCCACTACCTCACCGTCGTGGAGAACGTCACCGAGCTGCACCTTCTTCAACAGGAACTGTCCACCCAGGCACTGCATGACGTCCTCACCGGGCTGCCCAACGAGCAGTACCTGATGTCTCATCTGCAGGAGGTGCTCGGCACGGCCGGCCCAGGGACCATGGTCACGCTGTGCCGGGTGAACCTGGACAACTTCTCGGTCATCACCGACGGGATCGACCGGACAGCCGGCGATGCGCTGCTCCGCTCGGTCGCCCACCGGCTTTCCGACCTGGTCAGCGGCCAGCGAGCGATGGTGGCGCGGTTGGGCGCCGATGACTTCGCCATCCTGGTCGAAGATGGCCCAGGCCGGCTCGACGCCCAGGTGCTCGCCGCGAGCATCAACGACACGCTGTGCGAGCCGTTCTACCTCGACGACCGCGGGTTCGCGGTGTCCGCAGGCGTCGGCGTCGTCCACCGGCTCGCTACCGAGGTCTCTCCTGCCGAACTGCTGCGTGCTGCCGACGCCACCATGCACGAGGCCAAGCGCAGTGGCGCGGGCCAGTGGGCGCTATATGACGCGCCGGCTGATGCTCGGCAGCGGGCGCAGTACCAGCAGGCCGCCGACATGCCCGGCGGCTTCGAAAGCGGCGAGATCAAACTGCGCTACCAGCCGGTCTACGCGCTGGATAGTGGGTGGATCGTCGCGCTACAGCCGTTGCTGCGCTGGCAGCGGGCCGACGGCACAGCAGTGGACCATGCCGAATGCCTCGCCTTGGCGCAGCGAACTGGGCTGGTCATCGAGCTGGGCCGCTGGTTAGTGCACCAGTCCTGCCGCGTGCAACAGGTGGTGTCGCACTGCCCGACCAGTGGATCGCCGCGGATGCGCGTGGACCTCACCACCCGGCTGAGCCAAGACCCCGACCTGCTCGCGGTGGTCAACAGCGCGCTGTCGGCCACCGGCTTGCCGGCCGACCAGCTGCGGCTCGGAGTGCCGTTGGCGACGCTGGCGCGCGGTCGGGGCGATGTGCTGGACAACGTGCGGGTGCTCGCCGAGCTGGGCGTCGAGATCGTGTTGCTGGGCGCCGGAGCCGGTCCGGATTACCTGGCCTACCTGGAGGATCTGCCGGTGGGGGCGGTGGAGATCGCCACAGAGACCGTCTCCCGGATTGCTCAACGTCCCGGAAACGACTCGGCAGTCGCCGAGGCAGTGCGTCAGGCCATTCCCCTGGTGCACGGCGTCGGCGCTGCGGTCCTGGTTGCCGGCGTGGACACCACGCAACAGGCGCAGTGGTGGCGCGACGCCGGGGCGGACGCCGCCCGGGGCGCGCACTTCGGCCCGCCGGTGTGGCCTGACGAGCTGCCGAACTTGCTCACCAGCGCCTTCCTCGACCGCCAACGCTAGGCAGCGTGCGCGACACTGGTCGGCGTGGACGATCCGGCACGGCTGCGTATCGCGTTCCCGTGCCAGCAGGTCGGCTGCCCGCGGGTGGCGGCGATCGTCGAGGTGAGCCGGCGAGGGCAGCTGTACGTCAACGACGACCAGGACATCATCTACCGGGTCTTTCCCGAAGCCCAAGGCACCATCCAGATCACCGGTTTCCTGCCGTACACGAATTTCTCCCGCCACGTGATCAATCTCGCGGCAGCTATCGAGGCGGTTCGCGCCATCGACGCGGCCGCGCTGCACGCGCTCGATCAGACCTGGGTCCCGTTCTACTGCCCGCGCTGCGAGCGTTCGTTCTGCGCCGAGCACTGGGTGCTCCAGCCCGCCTTCAACTGGGGCTTTGATCACTATGCGGGCAGCTGCCCCGATGGACACCCGCATTTCATCGACCACTGTTAGGTCGATCGCCGCCACCCGTGTAGTCGGTCCCCGCTCCCCCACCGACCTGCCAATTCACCGTTGGCACGTGGTGAGTGACGGCTGTTGGTGGTGGCTAGCCGCGGAGCCGATGTTTACCAACCGGCCAGGGCGGTTACTTACTGGACATGACTCGTCACAGTGTGCGACGTCACCGGTTGAACTCGCCCCTGCGGAACACCGCGTTACTCGTGCTGCTGACAGCGGTGGTTATGCCGATCATGCTCGCGTTAGCGGCGTCGGGGACATACGGCGCGATGACCCTGATCCTCGGCGGGTAGAGGCGGCCCCGGCCGCCTGTGATGTAGCGGACATTCCTCGCGGCCGTCGTGACACATCCGGTCGAGACAGGGGTCGTTGAAACCGCGGGGCATGCCGGTTCGTCGCCCGACCCAAGCCGGTATAGGCGCGTGAAACGGGCCCCACCTGGCTCACCCCGTTGGAGTCAGGTGGGGCCCGTTCGTTGGTTGGTTAGTCGAACTGGCCGGCGCGTACCCGGCGGGGAACGCGGACCACGCCGCCGCAGGGAACGTCAGCGCTGGCTTGGAGTTCGTGACCTATGACCGCCAACTCGCAGTCGCTGCCCAGGGTCTCGGTCTCACCGTCACCGCTCCAGCCACCGGAGCGCAGTAGCGTCTGCAGGCATGACAGTGATGACCGGGGTGAGCCGGTTCGGCATCGTGGAGCTCGAAGACTTCCCTGCTGATCTGCGAGAACGCGTTGGCATGATCGCCGAGCGATCCGGGTTCGTGCCGAACATCTTCCGGGCCCTGGCCCGCCGTCCCGCCGAGCTGCGGGCATTCCTGGACTACCACGACGCTCTGATGAATCCCGAGACCTGCTCGCAGGATCGAGGCGACGGCTCAGCCGTTGGCGGGCTGTCGAAGGCCGAGCGGGAGTTGGTCGTCGTCGCCACCTCCGGAGCCAACCACTGCACCTACTGCATCGTGGCGCACGGCGCGATCCTGCGAATCCGGGCCCGGGATCCGCAGCTCGCCGACCAGGTGGCCAGCAATCCCTGGGCTGCCACTCTGAACCCGCGGCAACGCGCCATCGTCGACCTCGCCCTGGTGATCGCCACTCGGTCTGCCGAACTGACCGAGCATGATCTCCAGCAGGCCCGGGCCGCGGGTCTGTCCGACGACGAGGTCTGGGACGTCGGGGCGATCACCGCGCTGTTCGCGATGTCCAACCGGCTCGCTCACCTGATGGCGCTACGCCCCAACGACGAGTTCTTCACGATGGGCCGCACTGCGCGCGGGTCGTGAGTGAGATCACAGTTATTCATTCACGAGCCAGCCGGCTGAATAGCTGACCGGCCTGCTGCTTGTCCCACAGCACGCCGGAGGAGCCGTCGCTGACCGGTCCGAAGCCCGCGAACGGAACCGTCGTGGTCACCGCATCGCCATGCGACAGGGAGCGCATCGCCCACCCCAGCCTGGCCAGATTCCAGACGTGATCGCCGTTGTCGACGGTGATCGTGCCCGGAGCGTCGGAGACCACCGGGACCGCGCGGAACGGGTTGAGCAGCACCGACGGACTGGCAGCACGGCTAATCAGCGCACCGAGGAATTCCCGCTGGCGCACCACCCGGTCCAAGTCACCTCGCGGGGAGTGCCTGGTGCGGACATAGCCCAATGCCTTCGGCCCATCCAACGTCTGGCAACCGGCCGAAATATTCAGCCCGGCCAGCGGATCGTTGATCGGCTCGGTGGGACACATCTGCACCCCGCCGACGTCGTCGACGAGGTCGGCGAAGCCGGCAAATCCGATTTCTGCGTAATGATCGATATGTAGCCCGGTGACCTGTTCCACCGTTTGCACCAGCAGAGTGGGGCCACCGAATGCGAAGGTGGCATTGAGCTTGACCCGGCCGTGTCCGGCCAGCGGCACCGAGGAGTCCCGAGGCAGGCTCACCAAGGTGAGCTGCCCGCCGCTGGTGAGCGCTGGGATGTGCATCAACATGATCGTGTCTGTCCGGTTGCCGCCCGCCGCTGCCTCGTCACCGGTGGTCAGCCGAGCCTCCTGCTGGACAGTGAGGCCGGCGCGGCTGTCCGATCCGACGATCAGCCAGTTGGTGCCCGAGGTGGCCGCGAGCCGGCCCGGGTAATCGGCCAGCGCGTCGACGCGCTGTAGCGATCGATCCACGTAGACCGCCAAGCAAAGCACCGCCAGTGCGACGATGGCGCAGGTCAGCGCGACAATGCGACCCGGGCGACCAGGGCGACGGCGACCGCGGGGCGCCGCCGCGGGCGGCCGGACAGGACCGCGCGGCGGGGCTGGGCCCCGGGGCGGGACTGGACCTCGCGGAGCTACCCGCGTGACGGGCAAGCGTTGGGTCGGACGCCAGGACGGATCCTGATAGTTCAGCGTTGACTCCTGTGGGTCGGCCCCTCCTACGGACCCCTACGGGGACCGCGTCGCGAGGATAGCCGTACCGAGGTCGGCGGTTGGCGGCTGAGTGCGGAAAGTCCCGACCTGCCGAGGCGCATATTGTGATCAAGTGTAAGGATGCCTCACCACCGTCGGGGAGGTAACACATGAATCGCTTGAACCGTAAGGACATAACGGACATCACATTCGATGTGGCACTGCGGGGTTATGACAAACGGCAGGTGGACGAGCGGTTTCGCTATCTCGCCGCCGAGCTGGCGGCGGCAGACAACGCGCTGGCAGCAGCCACCCAGCGAGTCGCGATGCTCGAGGACGCGCTGAGCCAGGCGCGCTGGGCGCCCGAAGGCGAATCGGCAGCGGACGCGAACTTCGGCGCGCGGGTCGAGAAGATCCTCAAGCTGGCCGAGGATGAGGCGCGCGAGGTGCGCGCCCAAGCCGAGACAGCGGCGGCCACACTGCTCGATCAAAGCCGGGCACAGATCACTGAGGAGCGGGAACGGGCCGAGCAGGAGATTGCCGCCTGGCGCGCCGAGGCCAACCGGGAGGCCGCCGAGCAGGACAACGCGCTGCGCCGGCGTTCCAGCGAGCTCGAGGCCGCCTGCCAGGAGGCGGAACGCGAAGCCGAACGGCTCCGGGCGCAGGCTCGAGCAGAGGCCGAGCAGGTCCGCACGGCGGCGGGCGCGAACGCCGAGGAATTGGTCAGGACGGCCACTGCAGACGCCGAGATCATGACGAGGGCGGCTCGCGCCGAGGCAGATCGACTCCTGGCGCAGGCCCGCGCCGAGGCCGACCGGCTGATCGCCGCGGCGACCGAGAACGCAACGCAGCGGGAACGCTCCAGTGCTCACGAGCTGCATCAGTTGGCCCGGTTGCAGGAGGAGATCAATGCGGACCTGTACCGGGTGAAGGATGTGCTGGACACCTTGTTCGGCCCGGGTGCGGCCATCACGGGCGGTGCGATGCTGCCCAAGCGGCGCAAGGATGGCCCGCAGCCCGCGCATCAAGCTCCTATTGTGTGACGATCGCTGCGGCCCGTGCGAGGATTGCGGGTGGAGTGATTTGGCAGCGTCGACTCCTGGCAGTGCGATCCACGACAGGAGTAACGCTGTGTTGCGGCGTCGCCGACGTATCCATCACAAGTGGAGCGAGGCGTAACAGCAAGGAGATGCCCATGCCGTCTCGCAAGCGCGCACCATCCCGCTCCGCTCCTGCTGCCAAACCGGTCGGAGACCCTACAGTTGGAGGCCCCACAGTGGGCCCGATTGTCGGCGCCGCGATGGAGTTCGACGGGCCGCACAGTCCGCAGCAGGTGATCGCCGGCCTCCGCGCCACCAGCGAAGGTGAAGACCTCGTCCAGGTGCTGACTCCCGAGGGGCAGCGAGTCGCGCATCCGCAGTTCGACCTGGAGATCTCCGCAGCGGAAATCCAGGCGCTGTATCGCGACATGGTGCTCATCCGCCGGGCCGACCGGGAAGCCAACGCCTTGCAGCGGCAGGGCCAGCTCGGTCTGTGGGCCCCGCTGCTGGGGCAGGAGGCCGCGCAGATCGGTGCCGGTCGCGCGATGGCGCCTCAGGACATGGCCTTCCCGTCCTACCGCGAGCACGGCGTCGCCTGGTGCCGCGGGGTGGACCCGACCGAACTGTTCGGCATCTTCCGGGGTATCGACCAGGGCTCCTGGGATCCGGTCAGCACCGGCTTCCAGCTCTACAGCATCGTGGTTGGCAGCCAGGGCCTGCACGCCACCGGCTATGCAATGGGGCAGCGGCTGGACGGCAAGATTGGCAACGGTGAGACGAGCGAAGCGACGATTTGCTTCTTCGGCGACGGTGCCAGCTCCCAGGGCGATGTGCACGAGGCCTTCGTCTGGGCCTCCGTCTACGACGCACCGGTGGTGTTCTTCTGCCAGAACAACCAGTGGGCGATCTCGGCGTCGCTAGATCGCCAGACCCGGGTGCCGCTGTATCGCCGGGCCCGCGGCTACGGCTTTCCGGGGATCCGGGTGGACGGCAATGATGTTCTCGCCGTGCTGTCCGTGACCCGGTGGGCGCTGCGGGAGTGCCGCACCGGCAACGGCCCGGTGCTCATCGAGGCGTGCACCTACCGGATGGACGCGCACACCACCTCCGACGACCCGACCCGCTACCGGCTCGCCGACGAACTGGAGGAATGGAAGCTCAAGGACCCCCTGGAACGGGTGCGCGTGCACCTGGTGCGGGAGGGCTTGGCGGGGCCGGAGTTCTTCGACGGGCTTGCCACTGAAGCCGACGAGCTGGCGCGCCGGCTGCGCGAGTACTGCACGTCGATGCCCGTCCCCGGCCCCGAGCGGATCTTCTCGAAGATCTACGCCGAACCGCCACCGTCGCTGGCGGCGGCCCGCGCGGACTACCTGGCCTACCACGCGTCTTTCGCCGAGGGTGAGCACTGATGACACCGCAGACGATCACCCTGGCCAAGGGCCTCAACCACGGACTACGAGCCGCGATGGAGCACGACCCCAAGGTCATCGTGATGGGTGAGGACGTCGGCAAGCTCGGAGGCGTGTTCCGCATCACTGACGGCTTGCAGAAGGACTTCGGCGAGCAGCGGGTGCTGGACACCCCCCTGGGCGAGTCCGGGATCATCGGTACCGCGGTCGGGCTGGCGCTGCGGGGTTACCGGCCGGTTTGCGAGATCCAGTTCGACGGGTTCGTCTTCCCCGCGTTCGACCAGATCGTCACCCAACTCGCCAGATTTCATTACCGCTCGCAGGGCAAACTGCGGATGCCGGTGGTGGTGCGCGTGCCCTACGGCGGCGGGATCGGCGCGGTCGAGCACCACTCGGAATCTCCGGAGTCCTACTTCGCCCACACCCCGGGACTCAAGGTGGTGTCGTGCGCCAACGCCGTCGACGCCTACTGGATGATCCAGCAGGCGATCGCCTGCGATGACCCGGTGATCTTCTTTGAGCCCAAGCGGCGGTACTGGGAGAAGGCCTCGCTGGATGTCGCGGTGGCTCCCCCACCGCTGCTGCGCTCGCGGCTGGTGCGCCCCGGCGGCCCCGCGGCCGTCGCGACCGTGGTGGCCTACGGGCCGATGGTCCGCACCGTGCTCGACGCCGCCGCCGTCGCCGAGCAGGACGGGACGCAGCTGGAGGTCATCGACCTGCGCACGTTGTCCCCGCTGGATCTGGCGCCGGTGTTCGACTCGGTGCGCCGCACCGGCCGGTTGATCTGTGTATCGGAGGCGCCCGGCGAAGCGTCGCTGATCGGTGACCTGGCGGCGCGGGTGTCGCAGGAGTGCTTCTACTCGCTGGAAGCTCCGGTACTGCGGGTGACCGGGTTCGACACTCCCTATCCCCCGGCGAAGTGCGAGGAGGACTACCTGCCTGACCTGGACCGCATCCTCGACGCCGTCGACCAGGTGCTGAGGTACTGACCCTCGATGACTCGCATCTTCGCGCTACCCGACGTCGGGGAGGGACTCACCGAGGCGGAGATCCTGCGCTGGCACGTCGCGCCGGGGGACACCGTCACGCTCAACCAGATCATCGTGGAGATCGAGACCGCCAAGGCCGCCGTCGAGCTGCCCAGCCCGTTCGAGGGAGTCGTCAGCGAGCTGCTCGCCGAACCCGGCGCCACTGTGGCGGTCGGATCCCCGCTGATCGCGATCGACACCGGTGATGCCGACCTGGAACCTGCCGCTGCGGGGGTGATCGGCGAGGAGGGTCCAGGCGGGCGGATCACCACCCTGGTCGGTTACGGCCCGCGGACCGCGACCATGACCCGCCGCCCCCGCAAGCCCACTCCCGCTGTCCCGGCCGCTGAGGATCGGGGATCTGTGCCGCTGGCCAAGCCACCGGTGCGCAAGCTGGCCAAGGAGCTGGGAATCGACCTGAGTACGGTGCTCGGCTCGGGAACCGGTGGAGTGATCACTCGGGAGGATGTGCGGCACGCCGCGGCTGCTGTGCCCGCCGGCAACGGCGCTGGGTCGGTGGCGCCTGCTGCGCCTGAGGCAGGACAGCGCCGGGAACCGGTGCGCGGTGTGCGTAAGGCCACCGCGGCCGCGGTGGTGTCCTCGGCGTTCACCGCGCCGCACGTCACGATGTTCCTTACCGCCGACGTCACGCCGATGATGCAGCTACGGGCCCGGCTGGCGCAGCAGCCTGAGTTCCGGGACGTGAAGCTGACCCCACTGACGTTCGCGGCGCGGGCTCTGTGCCTGGCGGTGCGGCGCACGCCGGAGGTCAACGCCAGCTGGGACGAGACGACTGGCGAGATCGTCTACTTCGACTACGTGCACCTCGGCATCGCCGCCGCCACGCCGCGGGGGCTGGTGGTACCCAAGATCCGCAACGCGGAGCGGGTGCCGCTGCGCGAGCTCGCCGTCGCGCTGGAGGAGCTGGCCGCAGCGGCCCGGGACGGGCGTACCGCGCCGGGTGACATGCTCGGTGGCACGATCACCATCACCAACATCGGGGTCTTCGGGATCGACACCGGCACCCCGATCCTCAACCCCGGCGAGTCCGCGATCCTGGCGCTGGGCGCGATCCGGGAGCGGCCGTGGGTGGTCGGCGGCGCCGTGGTGCCCCGCCAGGTCTGCCAGCTCGCGCTATCCGTCGACCACCGCGTCGTCGACGGCCAACAAGGCTCCCGATTCCTCACCGACATCGGCGCCCTCCTCTCCGACCCCGCCCTAGCCCTCACCTTCTGACCCTGACCCCCTCCTCGACCGCAGTCTGGATGCAGACTGCGGTTATCTGACCCTGAAAAACCGCAGTCTGCATCCAGACTGCGGTCAGGCCCCCACCCAGGAGAGGAAGGAGGACGGGGAGATGGGGTGGGCGTGGGGCGGGAGGCGGGCGCGCAACGGGCGGTCGGCGGTCACGACCAGCCAGGTACCGGGGGCGGTGACGATGTCGATGATGGTGTCGTCGGCGGCGCCGGGAGCACGGACCGCCTCAACACCGGGAACATCGGCAGCGCGCGCGGCCGCCCCTTCCAGCACCAGCACCGCGCTGTCCACCCAACCAAAACCACCCTTCGGCAGCGCGAGCACTCCCGGGCCGGCTGCGGCTACCTCGGCCAGGAAACGCGCGGCGGCGCCGGCCCGGTCCTTCCACCAGCCGTCGGGGCGCGAGCCGATGACGTTGGCCGCATCCACCACGAGTTTTATCCGGGTCACCCGCAGCGCGGACCAATTAGCCGCGAAAGCCGGATGCAGGTTCAGCCCGGTGACGTCGTCTTCCGGGACCCAGGCGAGCTGCGTGCATTCGGGATTGGGATGTACCGGCAGCGGTGCGGCGGCGTCGGCGACCACGCTGGTGTACGACCAGGCATCACCGGCGGGGCGGTCCACCCGCTCGCCGCGGATGCGCACTCGACTGGGGTCCACGGCGGCCTCTTCGGCCGCTTCGCGCAGCGCGGTCTGCACCGGCGTCTCGCCGCCATGCCGGGCGCCACCCGGCATCCCCCAGAGATCCCCGTGGTGTGTCCACGGTGCACGATGCTGCATCAACACCAGCGGCCGGCGCTGGGCATCGGGGGCCCGCAACAGCAGGCCGGCCGCTCCGAAGCGGCCCCACCGGTCCTGCCCATCGTCGCAACGCACCCAACCGTCACCGCCGACCGTGACTTCGTGGCCCACCCGTCCACGCTGCCACGTGTGGGGACAAAACGTAACGACTGACCGTGCGTTGACGACACCCTAGCTGAGGGTGATCAGGCTGGGCGTGCGCCCGCGCTGAGGCGCCGCAGCCGAAGCAACATCGCGAGGCGATACTGCTCGGCGTTCTGGGGATTGCGGGGGTGAGTGATTGTGACGGGATCCGGGTGGCGGTCTGGACTCGACATGATGATGATGCGGGCGGGGACGAGGAACGCCACGGCAGGCGTGATACCAGAGGATCGAGTCGCCATGGGGACCAGCCACGCCGCTGATAGCGACCGCAAGGTCCAGGTCATTGCCAGCGAAGAGCCCGGTCCCGAAGCACTGCACGCGTGGGATCTGCTGGTGGATCGCACCCCGGGCACCGATGTCACCCAGTTCTCCGTCTGGGGGGGACTGCGCAGTCGGGTCGGTTTCACTCCGCTGTACCTGCTCGCCTACCAGGCCGGTGAGCTTGTCGGTGGGGCGCAGATCTTGACCCGCCGGTTTCCGTTGCTGGGCTCGGTGGGTTATCTGCCTTACGGGCCGCTCCTGTCAGCGGATGCACCGGACGCCGAGGACATTCGCCGCGCGCTCGTCGACGCTCTGCTGCTGCTGAGCCGGCGGCGGCTGCGCATCCTGTTCATCCAACCTCCCGAGGACGCCGAAGAAACCAGTGATGAGCTGCTCCGCCGCGGTTTCCGACCGTCGTCGGCCGGCATCGCCCCGCAGGGCTCGATCCGCATCGACTTGACGGCTGACCTCACCGAGATTCGCGGCAGGTTCGGCAAGCGCCTCAAGTCGTGGACCAACCGCTGGGAGTCCCGCGGGGTCACGGTCCGGCCCGGTACCGAGGGCGACGTCCGGCTACTCGCCGAGCTGATGGCCAGCTCGGCCCAGCACCAGGGCTACACACCGCTGCCGCTGGACTACATCACAGCGCTGTACCGGGAGCTATCCGCCACCGGCCACGTCGTGATGTTCGTCGGCGAGGTGGACGGTGCGCCGGTCGCGGTGGACCTGATGACCGGATGCGGCGAGATGGTCCGCGGCCGGCTGTCGGGGTTCGACCGCTCCGGCGAAGCGATGCGCCTGTCTGTGCCCGCGGCCATCCGGTGGGAAATGATCAAGTGGGCCAAGGCGCAGGGATACCGCTGGTTCGACTTCGGCGGCTTGCGCCCCGAGACCCTGGCGGCGTTGCTGGACACCACCGAGCGCCAGGCAGAGGGTGGGGCCGAATCGTTGCCCACGGCGGACCAGCCCAAGGTCACCTTCGGGGGTACCGCGTTCCGCTACCCCGCTGCGGTCGAGATGATCAGGCCGGCACCATTGCGGATCGCCTACGACCTAGCGTGGCGCTCCGCCACCGGTCGTCGGCTATTCCGGGAAGCCCAAAGCCTGCTCCGGGGCTCTCGGGGGCGTGGTCCGACGGCTTCGCCCGCCACCGACTCCGGAGTATCCTCCGGCTGAACCGTGATGTCGTCGATTCAAGTCATGCCAGGTCCATTTCGCCCACCGTCGATGAGGGAGGCGGCAGAGGGTATGAAAATCGTGTGCGTCGGCGGCGGACCCGCGGGTCTGTACTTCGCCATTTCCGCAAAGTTGCGTAATCCGATCCACGACATCACGGTCATCGAACGCAACCCCGCAGGGGTGACCTACGGATGGGGGGTCACCTTCTCCGATCCGTTGCTCGACAGCCTCTATCACAACGATCCCGTAAGCGCCCGCAGAATACTCGACAGCCCCGCGTCATGGGTCAACCAGGAGGTATACGTCGGCGATACGAACCGCGCCCATCTCGGCGGGTACGGGTACGCAATCGGCCGCAAGCATCTTCTCGATATCCTGGTTGATCGAGCGATGGGCCTCGGTGTCGACGTCCAGTTCCAGCGCGAGGTCAACGATCTGTCCGAGTTCGCTGACGCCGATTTGGTCGTCGCCTGCGACGGCGCGAACAGCCGTGTTCGCCGCCTCCACAATCAGCACTTCCAGACTGACGCAGTGGTGGGTCGAAACAAATACCTCTGGCTTGGCACCAACAAGATTTTCGAATCTTTCATGTTCGCGTTCGAAGAGACTGCGGCCGGCTGGGTATGGTTCTACTCGTATCCCTACAACGCCGACACCACCACATTCATCGTCGAGTGTTCCGCGGAGACCTGGACAGGACTCGGCTTCGACACCTTGGGGCCGGATGAAAGCCTGAAGAAGCTGGAGAGCATCTTCGCGCACCATCTCGACGGTCACTCCCTCATGAATTCGATGCGCGATCTCGGCAAGATTCCGTGGCTCAACTTCGTCCGCATCACCAATGCATCCTGGCACCACGGCAACATCGTCCTCATGGGCGACGCGGCACACACCACACACTTCTCCATCGGCTCGGGAACCACGCTTGCGATGCAGGATGCGATCGGGCTCGCCGACAGCCTCGAAACCCACGATGACCTGGAGTCAGCGTTGGCGCATTACGAGCAGAAGCGGCGCGCCGAGATCGCCGACCTTCAGTCCGCGGCGGTGGCCAGCACCGGATGGTTCGAGAATGTGCCGAGCTACATCGATCAACCGATCACCCAGTTTGCGTATTCGCTGTGGAAGCGCCGCGGTCGTCATCCGCGGTGGCGTTATCACCTTCACTTGGCAACCCAATTCTCACCACTGCGCAGATTGCGGCAGACAGTTAGCGCGCTGCGCAACGGGCTGCGAGCCCAACACCGGATGAAGCTGGCCGATATCTCGCGACCGGCTTACTCTGACCCTGGTGACATGCCGACCGGATCGCTGCGTGTCCAGTGAACAGGAGTGACCAGATGCCGCCACCTCTGTCGCTGACGGAAGATGAGGCAGCGCGCTGCCCGCGGACCGCGAGGCGGGTGGAGAGGTGACCGGACGCTTACGTATCGCGTGTGTCGGCGGTGGGCCCGCCGGCCTGTACTTCGCGATCTCGGCGAAGTTGCGCCAACCGGGCCACGAGATCACCGTCGTCGAACGCAACCCCGCTGGAGTGACCCATGGCTGGGGAGTCGGCTACTGGGACGACGTCCTGGACAATCTCTACCGCAATGATCCCGTGAGCGCCCGTGAGATACAACGATTCACCGGTGTTTGGGATGGCGTGGAAGTGCACGTCGGAGGTGATCAGAAAGCATATCTCGGTGGATATGGGTTGAGCATGGGCCGCCAACGGCTGCTCGATATTCTGGCCGAACGCGCGATCGACGTCGGTGTCGACCTCCGCTTCCAACAAGAAATCACAGATCTGTCAGAACTCGCCGATGCCGACCTGATCGTGGCGTCCGACGGCATGAACAGCCGGACACGCCAACGCTTTGCCAATAACTTTCAAACAGATATTACCGTGGGCCGTAACAAGTATCTGTGGCTCGGCGCATATCAGGCATTCGATGCGTTCACTTACGCGTTCGAACGCACGCCTGCCGGGTGGATATGGCTGCATGCCTACTATCTTGATGCCGACCGGAGCACCTGTATCGTCGAGTGTCCGCCCGAGACTTGGGAAGGATTAGGTTTCCCCGAACTGGACGCAGACCAGAGCATGCGCCTACTCGAACAGATCTTCGAACGGCACCTGCATGGCCGGCCACTGATCAACCAGGTACGCAGTGGGAACAAGCTGCCCTGGCTTAATTTCAGAGTCATCCGCAACAATAGCTGGTTCCACGACAACGTGGTGCTCATCGGTGACGCTGCGCATACAACACACTTCTCGATCGGCTCGGGTACCAAGCTGGCCGTCGGCGATGCAGTCGCGCTGGCGACGAAATTAGCAGAGCACAAGGACCTCCGCTCAGCGCTCAGAGCTTATGAGCAACAGCGCCTCCCCGAGGTGAACGCGATAC
>DASUVX010000115.1:0-2541 GCA_036378735.1 Pseudonocardiaceae bacterium
ACGACGACCTCTGCCGCCTCGACGGCCCGCCACAGCTTTCCGGGTAGATCGCGCGCGCGACGGGGAACGTGGGTATCGGCCAGGAGCACAAGCCTCATACGCGCCTATCCAACCGCGGCCGAGCTAGGACGCCACTGAATAAGTCGGTCGGTGGCCGTCGTGTCTGAGGGCCTGATGCCCGGCCGGCTGGGATGATCTTGCTGTGCAGGGTCATGCGTGCGTGGAGCGGGAGTTGCTGGACGCGCAGGCGATGGTCGGGGAGCTGGTCGGTGAGGGCAGCGTGTTCGCGTTTCTGGCCGAGCACCGCCGTCGGCTGTTTCCGGATTCGTTCGTTGCGGACTTGTTCCCGTCGCGGACGGGGCGGCCGTCGCTGCCGGCGGATCTGGTGGGCTCGGTGTTGGTGCTCAAGGAGCTACATGACCTGTCGGATGCGCAGACCGCGGAGGCGTTGAAGTTCGATATTCGCTGGAAGGTGGCGTGCGGGCGGTCGCTGACGCAAATGTCGTTCGACCCGTCCACGCTGGTGTATTGGCGGCGGCGGATCGCCGTCTCCCGGTGTCCAGACCGGGTGTTCGATGCGGTGGCGCAGGTAATTGCCGAGACCGGGATTCTGCGAGGACGGCGCAAGCGCTGTGTGGATTCCACGGTGTTCGACGACGCGGTGGCCACTCAGGACACCGTGACCCAGCTGGTGGCGGCGATGCGCAAGGTGGCGCGGGTGGTGCCCGGCGCGGGCGAGGTGCTCGGCCGGGTCTGCACGCTGGACTACACGCGGCCGGGCAAGCCGTCAATCGACTGGGACGACCCGGAAGCGAAGCAGAACCTGGTGTCGGACCTGGTCAACGACGCCCGATGCGTGCTGGCCGGACTGTGTGGCGACGACGCGCCGGAGCGGGATAAGGCCGCAGCAGATGCGCTAGGGCTGTTGGCGCTGGTGGCCGGGCAGGACGTGGAACCGGCCGAGGACTCCGATGGCACCGACGGGCGGTGGCGCATCGCCCGCAAGGTCGCCGCGGACCGGGTGATCTCCATTGTGGATCCCGAGACCCGGCATGCCCGCAAGTCCAAGTCGGTGCGCAGGGACGGCTACCGCGGGCACGTGGCCGCCGAGCCGGACACCGGACTGATCACCGACTGCGAGCTGACCAAAGCTGCTGGGCACGCCGGCAGCGACCCAGTGGTCGGCGAGCAGATGATCTCCCGCGACCGCTACCACCAGGCCGACGCCGAGCCCGTGCGAGACAAGCGTGCCGACCAGCAGCCCGGTGACGACCAGCCCACCGCTGCGGCCGACCAGGAAAAGGGCGAGGGCCTGGAGGTGTATGGCGACTCCGCCTATGGCACCGGACAGGCTCGTGCCGCCTACCGTGCCGGTGGGCACGACACCGTGATCAAGCCCAAGCCGCTGCGCCCGGCCGTCGCCGGCGGATTCACCCTCGACGATTTCGGCATCGATGAAAACGACGGCACCGTCACCTGCCCCGCTGGGCATACCCGGTCGATGAGCGCCAAACGGACGGTGAGCTTCGGCAAGATCTGCGCCGACTGCCCACTGCGGCAGCGCTGCACCACCACCAAAGACGGCCGGTCGATGACCATCCACCCGCACGAGGACCTGTTGCGAGCCGCCCGCGCCCAGGCCCGCACCCCGGAATTCAAGCAGGCCTACCCCACCCGCTCGACCGTCGAGCGGATCATCGCCTTTACCGCCGCCCAACGCGGACGACGGGTCAAGCTGCGCTACCGCGGCGTCACCAAAAACCACGCCTGGCTCCGCACCCGATGCGCCGCGATCAACCTGCGCACCCTCCTCAAGCACGGCCTTACCCACCGGGACAGGGCCTGGGCCCTGGCCTAACGGCGAGGGCATGCCAACAGCCCCGCTTGCCGCCATCCGAACCACCAGCCAGACCGCTATCGGCGGGAACAACGACCACGTTGTCGACCCCAAAGGTCTGACCTAACCGCCGCAAGACGGCCTTGTCGGCATTCTTCCCGCCCCAACCCATCCCTTGTTCAGTGCACTCCTAGGCATCCTGCGGGGCGCGCGCGGGCGCGGAGTGATGGCCATCCGGAGTGGTGATCTGGGGATCGTGGCCGTCGGTCGCCATCGTCAGCGCCAGCTCAGCGCTGGCTGGCGGGGTGTCGACAGGGATGAGCAGCAGATCGATCCATTGATCGTCAGTGCCGAGGACCCGGACTAGGGAGCCGCCGGAAATCCGGAACCAGTCCACGGAAACCCTGCGGCCGCTGGCGAGCCAGATTCGGAGAGGAAGCCCAAGATTGTCTTTTCTCTGGAAGCTACCGGGAGGTCGAGGAACCCGGTCCCACCCGGCCATGTTCAGCCCGATCCGATAGACCGTGGCGCGCCGGACTCCGAATTCCTCACACAACGCGACGAGCTCGCTGGCGGGATCGGTCGACCGTGGCCACCATGCACCGTCTAGAGCACCTCTGGCGGCACTGCTCGGCTTCAGGCTTAGACGTACCGAGCAGCCGCGGGCTGCCGAGTGAGACTCGTCGACCTGATCGGGATTGATC
>DASUVX010000116.1:0-4942 GCA_036378735.1 Pseudonocardiaceae bacterium
CAACCCGAAGGGGTCGAGTTCCATGAGCACCCGGTCTTTGAAGGTGCCGGGCTCGGACTCGTCGGCGTTGCAGATCAGGTAGTGCGGTCGCTGCGGGGCGCTGGCGACGCCGTCCCATTTCACGCCGGTGGGAAACGCCGCACCGCCGCGCCCGGTCAGCCCGGAGTCGCGCACTTCGGCGATCACCCGGCCGGGGCCGAGCTCGATCGCCCGGCGCAGCGCCGAGTACCCGCCGTGCGCGCGGTAGTCGTCGAGGCTGGTCGGATCCACCACTCCGACCCGGCGCAGCAGCCGAAGCCCGGCCTGCCCAGCTTGTGGGACGCTGACCCGGGCATCGGCGCATTTCTGATCGGCGGTGCCGCCGCGTGCAGCGACCAGCACCTGTGCCGGCGTGGCTGGTGCCTGGCTGAAGTCCGGTTCCCCGGCAAGTTGGTGCAGTACGGCGGGAGCGCGCTCGCACAGTCCCAAACACGGGCTGCGGACGAAACAGACATCCTCAGCGGCCAGCGTGGTGGCAATGGCCTCTCCCCCGGCCGGGCCGCACACGATGTCGTCGCAGACGTGGATTACCCGCGGGGAGCGCGGCTCGGTGGCGAACATCGCGTAGAACGTGGCAACGCCGTAGACATCGGCGGGTGGGACCGTCAGCCGCCGCGCGATGTGATTCAACGCCCCCGGGCTGATCCAGCCCACCGCGTCGGACACCGCATGCAACGTCGGCAGCAGCAGCTGCCTGCCCAGCTCGCCAGACACAGCGGTGTCCACCGCGTCCCGCTCGGCCGCGGTGGGTTCGGCCGACGACAGCCGCAGATCCACAAACCGCTCCTTACCCGCCGGCCACCGCAGGCGTCAACTTCTCGATCCGGATCGCGGTGGCCTTGAACTCCGATGTGCCCGACTTCGGGTCCCAGGCATCATTCGTGATCAGGTTGGTGTCCACCTGTTCGGAGAAGTGCGGGGTGAACGACGCCAGCCCGGGCCGCAGCGACGGGTCGAACGCCACCGGGGCCTCCACCGACCCGCGCCGGGAGCTCACCCGCACCCGCTCGCCGTCGGCGATACCCAGCTTCGCGGCGTCCGTCGCGTCCATCCGCAGCGCCTCGCGGCGGCGCATCGGCGAGGCGTACCCGCCGCTCTGCACGCCGGAGTTGTAGGCGTCCAGCAACCGGACGGTGGTCAGCCGGATAGGGAACTCGTCGGTCAGCTCGTCGACCGGTGGCACATGCTCCACGGGCACGAACGGCGCCGCTGGTCCGCGCAGCTCCGGGTCCGTTTCCCACAGCCGGGCGTGCATCAGCGGGGTGCCCGGGTGGTCCTCGGACGGGCAGGGCCATTGCAGCCCGCCCAGCGCGTCCAGCCGCGGATAGGACATGCCGTGGTGCCAGTTCAGCGACAGCGAGCGCAGCTCGTCCCACACCTGCTCGGCGCTCGGGCGGCCCCAGTCGTGGCCCAGCCGCTCCGCCAGCGCGCAGATTATGTGAGCGTCTGGCCACGCCTGGCCCGGCGGGTCGATCGCCTTGCGCACCCGCTGCACCCGCCGCTCGCTGTTGGTGACGGTGCCCTCGTACTCGCACCAGTCGGCTGCCGCGGGCAGCACCACGTCGGCCATTTCGGCGGTCGCGGTCCGGAAGATGTCTTGCACGACTAGAACGTTCAAGCCGTCCAGCAAATGGCGGGCGTGCGCGGCGTTGGCCTCCGACTCGGCGGGGTTCTCCCCGATGCAGTACAGCGCGCGCAGCTCGCCGCGGTCCATCGCCTCGAACATCTGTGAGAGGTGCATGCCGGGTTTGGGCGAGATCGAGGCGCCCCAGGATCGTTCGTAGCGTGCCCGAGCCTCATCGTCGCCGAGGTCGTATCCGCCGGGGAGCTTGGCCGGGATGGCGCCCATGTCCCCGCCGCCCTGGACGTTGTTCTGCCCGCGCAACGGGCATAGGCCCGAGCCGAAGCGCCCGACATGCCCGGTCAATAACGCCAGGTTGATCAGCGCGTAGACGTTGTCGGCGGCGTTGTGATGCTCGGTGATCCCGAGCGTCCAGCACAGCTGCACCCGATCGGCCTGCGCGTAGGCGTGCGCCAGCTGCTTGATCAGCTCCGCGGGGACCTTGGTGATCTCCTCGGCGCGCTGGCGGGTGTAGGGGTCGACGGTGCGCTGGTAGTCCTCGAAGCCGGTGGTCGCCCGGTCGATGAACGTCCGGTTCTCCAGCCCGGCCGCGATGATCTCCCGGCCGATCGCGTTGGCCAGCGCGATGTCGGTCCCGACGTCCAGGCCCAGCCAGCCGTCGGCCCACTGCGCCGTGCTGGTCCGGCGGGGGTCCACCGAGTACAGCCGCGCGCCGCGTTTGAGGCCCTGCAGCACGTGATGGAAGAAGATCGGGTGTGTCTCACGCGCGTTGGAGCCCCACAACACGATGAGGTCGGCGTGCTCCGCCTCGAGGTAGCTACTCGTGCCGCCACCGGCACCGAAGACCGTCGTCAGACCGACGACGCTGGGAGCGTGTCAAGTGCGGTTGCAGCTGTCGACGTTGTTGCTGCCCATCACTACCCGGGTGAACTTCTGCGCCGTGTAGTTCATTTCGTTGGTGGCTTTCGAGCAGCTGAACATGCCGAAAGCGTTGCCGCGGTGGCGGGCGAACCCGGCCGCGGCGCGGTCCAGCGCCTCCTCCCAGCTCGCCGGTCGTAGCCGACCGGCATCCCGGACCAGCGGTTCGGTCAGGCGCGTGTGCCGGAACTTGCTCATCAGCGGACCTCTCCGCGGTGTGCCAGACTGCAATGAACGAGATCGAGCGTAACCCTCTTGGGCGGGGACGGCGGTTAGGCGATGGGGCGGCTGACGGTGCGCCATCCCGTGCTGCGGCTATCCGCTGAGGACAGCAGCAGGCGGCCCGACCGGCTGGCCGTCGAGGAACCGATGGAGCTGCGGGTGGACGGCCACGCGCTGGCGGTCACCATGCGCACGCCGGGTCACGACGTGGAGCTGGTGCACGGGTTCCTGCTGACCGAAGGCGTGATCGGGTCAGTGAGCGACGTCGTCACCGCCCGGTATTGCGGCTCCGTCGACGGCAACGGCCACAACACCTACAACGTGCTCGACGTGGCGCTCGCCGCCGGCGTCGCCGCGCCGGACAGCGGGGTGGACCGCAACTTCTACACCACCTCGTCGTGCGGCGTATGTGGCAAGGCCTCGCTTGACGCGGTGCGCCTGCGCAGCCGATTCTCTGTTGACGGCGACCCCGCGCAAGTGTCGCCGCAGACGCTGTTCGCGCTGCCCGACGCGCTGCGCGCCGACCAGCGGCTGTTCGACTCCACCGGTGGGCTGCACGCGGCCGGGCTTTTCACCGCCGAGGGCCGCCTGCTCGTCGTGCGCGAAGACGTGGGCCGGCACAACGCGGTCGATAAGGTGCTGGGCTGGGCGCTGCTCAACGATTGCATCCCGGCGCGTGGCTGCATACTCATGGTGTCCGGGCGGGCGTCGTTCGAACTCGTCCAGAAGGCAGTGATGGCAGGCGTCCCTGTGCTCGCGGCCGTCTCGGCCCCGTCATCGCTGGCCGTCGAGCTGGCCGCCGAGGCCGGGCTGACCCTGGTCGGCTTCCTTCGCGGCACCACCATGAACGTCTACGTCGGGGCCGACCGAATCAGGGCGAGCTCGGACACCCGTCGGTAACTACCGGGTCAAGCAGGGCGATGTCCCATGCGAACCCGCGACCGCGACGAGCGACACGCCGCACAGGGTTTACCCCTTGGAGGAAACTCCCGTGACCCATTCCCGCACCTTCGTCACCGGGCTGGCACTCGCCGTGCTACTGGCTCTCGCCGACCTGATCAGCCTGGCAGCGATCAAAACCGCGGACGGCCCACCTGCCGTCGTCGTCATCGCCGGCGCAGCGCTCGGCATGGTCACGCTGATCGGGGTGTGGATGGCGTGGCGCCGCCAGCGCGGCGGGCGCGCGACGGTCGTCGCGTCCCGATTGCTGTCCATGGCCCTGGGCATCCCGGTCTACTTCGTCGACGACGCACCGGACTGGGCGAGGGTGGCCGTGACCATCGCTATCGTCCTCACCCTGGCGGTAGTCGGTCTGCTATCCCGCCCGACCGGTCCAGCGGGCGGATCCGCGACCGACCAGCGCCAATCTTCACCAGCCCGACCGTAGCCACCCGCCTGCTCACCGACCGTTGCCCATCAGGCGCGAGCCTCGTTGCGTGATTGTGAGCGGCAACGAGCGCAAGCACGTCGCGACTGACACACCCGCGTATACGCCGACGGTAGTCGAGCGATCGGGTCCTGCGATTCGGGCAGCTCTGCTTGCACATGCAGCCGACAGGTGCACGCAGTTTGAGCAGGAGTTTCGCTCCGCCCTCGCACTGGCCGCAGAGACTCTTGACCTGTCAGGGCCTCAGGCGGTGCTGGTGCACTGGCAGGCGGTGGCCATGATGGCTGCGAACCCACTTACCGACGAGGAACGCGAGCAGGTCGAGCGAGCGAAAGCCGGCGATTTCAGTGGGCTGCTCAGCTGGCACCCGGACGAAAACGGGAGCTGGGTTCGGCGGTAGTGCCACGCTACACACTCAAGTCGGTCGCAGAAGCCGCCAGGCAATACGCCAACCTTCCCGAGGACACGCGACGACTGGCCGATCGGCGCATCCAAGAATTGCTGGAAAACCCCATTAGCAATCCAGACAAACAATATGACTCACAGTTTGATCAGTGGTCGATCCCCATCGGTGACGACAAGGGATGGATCATCTACGGCATCGCGGAGAGCGCTCGGCTGGTGATCCTGCTTAGGTTCCTCCCCGGCCTCGACTAAGCGGCGCCGCCTCGGACCGCCGAGGTGGGCGGTTGGTCCTAACCGGGACGGGCGCTGTCGTGAACTCGACACTATCGACATTTTGAGGCCCTTGGGTTCTGGGAGGTCGCTGGCGTCGAGTTCACCGCACTCACCCG
>DASUVX010000117.1:0-2407 GCA_036378735.1 Pseudonocardiaceae bacterium
TCCGCACGCAACTCGGCGCGGTCCTGGACGCCGGTGCCCGGTATCTGACCGTAGATCTCTCCAACGTCAACTACTGCGATGAGCATGTGCTTGACGTGCTCGGCTGGGCAGCGTCTCGAGCGTCCTCGCAGCAGGGTTGGCTTGCGCTGACCGGTGGGCGGCATCGCATCCGATTCGCCGCACGATGACATTGACTGGAGGGTCAACACCGGTGGCGCCGCGGTTGGCGTTACCCGGACCGGCCGCTCGCGCCCCTGTCCTCCGCGCGGTGACGTGCAGGGGCCGTCACCGGATCGCCCCCGGGCACCCAGAGGTCGAAGTCCGGTGACCAAGGCCAGCCGGATCGACCGGCTATGGGGCGCGATTACGGCACGCGCCGACGCGCTCGGCGTCCCGGTATCCCTGCGCGTGCTCTGTGAAACGGCCGCCGACCGGCTGCCGATCACCGGAGTGGCCGTGGCGATACGAGGTCGTTTCGTAGCCTCCGAGCTGGTCTGTGTCACCGACCCGCTCAGCCGCCGGATGGAGGAACTGCAGCTCACCATCGGCGAAGGTCCCACCCTGGACATCCTCGCCGGCAGTAGCGCGATCCTGGTCGAGGACCTGGACGCACCTGACTACCAGAAGCGATGGCCGCTGTTCGCCTCCCAGGCCGTCGACACCGGCATCCGAGCGACGCACGTGCTGCCCCTGCGCATTGGTGGCATCCGCGGCGGGGCCCTGGCCCTTTACACCGACCGCCCAGCCCGGCTGCCGGCCGAAACCCTCGCCGAGGCGTGGGTGTTTTCCGAGCTGGCCTTGGAACTCTTGTTCGACGAACAGGCCGGGATCGGCACCCAGAACGGCTACCCAACCTATCGGCAATTCGAAACCCCAGCCGAGATCCACCAGGCCACCGGCATGATCTCGGTTCAACTGGGCATCAGCGTGGTCGACGCGTTCACCCGCCTGCGGGCCCGCGCGTTCGCCGATGACCGTCCCTTATCTGAGCTGGCCACCGACGTGGTGGCCCGCCGAATCCGATTCGATCACGAGGACACTGGATGAACGGCCCAACACGGAGGAGACTGGTGAGCGCGCCACCTGGTAGTCATCTGCCGTTCCATAGGGGGCGGACCCGATGAACGATGAGCGACTCGCCCAAACCTTCGTCGAATTGGCTGACACCCTAGTCGACGAGTTTGACCTCGTCGAATTCCTGCACGTCCTGGTGGATCGCTGCGTGGAGCTACTCGACGTCTCCGCCGCAGGCCTCATGCTCGCCGACTCCTACGGCCGGCTCCAGGTCATGGCCTCCTCCACCGAGAACATCAGGCTGCTGGAGCTGTTCCAGCTCCAAAACGACGACGGCCCCTGCCTTGACTGTTACCGCACCGGCAAGCCCGTCGCTCACTCCGACCTCACTCACGCGCGCGACCGGTGGCCCCTTTTCGCGCCCGCAGCGACCCGAGCCGGCTTCCGCACCGTGCACGCCCTACCGATGCGGCTACGCGCCCAAATCATCGGGGCGTTCAACCTGTTCCATACCAACCCTAATCAGCTGGACCGCTCGGTCACCCGGATCGGGCAGGCCCTGGTCGACGTTGCCACTATCGGCTTGATCCAGGAACGATCCCTGCGCCACCACGAGATCCTCGTCGACCAACTCCAAACCGCCCTCAACAGCCGCATCCTCGTCGAACAAGCCAAGGGCGTCCTCGCCGAACGTCGCGGTATCAACCCCAGTGAAGCCTTCGCTGTCCTCCGCGATTATGCCCGCAACCACCACGAACGACTCACCGAACTCGCCGCCGCCATCGTGGACGGCAGCACCACCGCCACCGAGCTCCTCGGCACCACCACAACCCCACCCCCCGAGTAGCCACCCACCCGGCCGGCTAGCGAGCAAACTCGCGTTCTTCGAAAATCAGCGGACGGCTGCAGTAGGTAGTAGGCTCCCTGCCAGCGCTCATGCCCGCAGCCCGCTCGGTTTCGAGGGGTGCGGGTCGAAAGCGGTGCCGCCCCAGACCCCGGTGGCTGACGAGTGTCGGTGTGGGCTTGGGGAGATCACATGTCAGCTAGTCATGACCGCGCACAGCGCAGCGCTGACCACAGCGCCATGTCACTCCTCGGCATCAGCGCTTCCCCCGGCGCTGATGGTGTAGGGGTGGGCCACAACGGCGAGGTGATGGCGACAGAGGACATCGGCTGGCTCGTTTCCCACCTGCAGACAGTGGTCGCCGCCAGCCCCGTCGTCTGGGCAGGGCGCGGGATGACGCTGTTGCAGCTCACCGCGCTGCACCTCATCAGCACGCTGGCGCCAGTCACCCTCACCGACCTGGCCCAGGCCCTGGGCACTAGACCGCCAGCCACCTCCGCGATGGTCGATCGGCTGACCCATGCCGGGCTGGTGTGCCGCACGCCGGAC
>DASUVX010000118.1:0-39232 GCA_036378735.1 Pseudonocardiaceae bacterium
AGATCGTTAGTGGAGATACTGACTGCGCCGCTCTCGATCCGGATCAACTTGGACTGCGACCATTCCATGGCTACCGCGACGTCGCGTTGGGTCATGCCTGCGGCCTCGCGTGCGTTACGCAGCTCAGTACGGAGCCGACGACGGTGGATCGTGGGATCTGGTCCTCCGGCCGCGGACATCCGACGCTTCCCCTCCTTGCCCAGCCCGCAACCCGCCCCTTTGCTCCCGAAGCGATCAGAGGGCTAGCTGCCAACTAACGAGAACAAGGAGAATACCGGCACGTCCCGTTTACTTCGCGACGAGCTGACACCGCGTCACTACGTGGGACTTATGGATGGGCGCATCAGCAGCTACGGAGACCCTGAAGGGACCGCCTGCCCAGCGGCGCACAACGAGACCATTTCTCCAGCCCGGGTAGCGCGGTAGCGTGTCACAGCAGTTGTGCTTGCTGTGCCGTGGTGGCGGGTTCAGTGATCCTGGTCCCGCAGCCCTCCCAGCAACCGGCTGCAGGGATGGACAACATGCGCCCCAAAGCCAGGCGTGATAGAACGGCTGCCGAGTTACCGCCTGACTCGGCACAGCTGACGGAACCGGTGGAGCAGTGTGACTGTCCCGACGAGGACGGCTACATCCCGGACGAGCTGGGCGTCGTCCCGATGGCGAGCGCACCGCCGCTACCTGCCGCGCTCGCCAATCGGCTGGCCGCGATTGAGGCACAGCTCGCCGAGATGGTGGGGCAGCTCGCCGGTGAGAGTGCACGGGCGCTTGCTCGGGAGCGGGTCATCGACCGTCAGCACGCGGAGATCGAACGGCTTAAAGCGATCGAGCGTGCTGGTCAGCTGCGTCCGGTGGTCACGGACCTGTGCCGGCTACGCAATGGACTGATCCGGCAGGCCGAGACGGTCCCCGCCGAGATGACCGGCCGGCAAGTTGCCAGCCTGCTCCAGTCCTTTGCTGCCACGGTGGAAGAGATGCTGGAGCGCTGCGGCGTCACCGTGCTGCCTCAAGGAGTGGGGGCCGACTTCGCTGCGAGCCGCCAGCAGGTCGCTGCGGTCGTGGAGATCAACGATCCAGAGCGGGACGGCACGGTTGCTGAGGTAGTGCAGGACGGTTACGCGGAGAACGACGGTGGAAAGGTCGTCGTTCCCGCTCGCGTCAAGGTTCACCGCTACGTGACGAAGGAGAAGATGGATGGCTGACGGGGTCAATAACACTGCTGACAGCGCCAGCCGGGTCTTCGGCATCGACCTGGGAACCACCTATTCAGCGATCGCCTACATCGACGAGACCGGGCGGCCGACGGTGTGCCGCAACGACAACAACGCGGAGACCACGCCGTCAGTCGTGCAGTTCGAGACGCCGACGAACGTCGTGGTCGGTGAAGCGGCCAAGCAGTCGGCTTTCATCGACGCCGACAGTGTCGTCAGCCTGATCAAGCGGCAGATGGGCGAGGACAGGGAGTACGAGTTCCACGGCATGGTCCACACGCCCGAGTCGATCTCGGCGCTGATCCTGCGTCGCTTGGCTGCTGATGCCGCAAACTACGCCAGCGGTCCCGTCGAGCAGGTCGTCATCAGCGTGCCCGCATATTTCGGTGCGCGGCAGAAGGAGGCCACCTACCAGGCTGGTCTCATCGCGGGTCTGGACGTCGTAGGCATCCTGCCCGAGCCGGTGGCCGCCGCCGTGCACTACGACGTGACCAGGAGCAGGGACCTGACCAAGGGCGGGGCCGATAAAACGGTGCTCGTCTACGACCTCGGCGGCGGGACATTCGATACCACCGTGATCAACGTAGGCGCCAGCGAGATCACAGTCGTCTGCACCGATGGGGACACCAACTTGGGCGGCGCGGATTGGGACGCCCGATTGCGTGACCACCTCCTGGACCGCTTCGTCGCGCAGGCCGCTCCCCCCGAGTCTCCGGAAGACGACGCCGAGTTTCTTCAAGAGGTCGCGAACAAGGCGGAAGAGGTCAAAAAGCAGCTGTCGGTGCAGGAGAGCCGGCCGGTCCAGCTGCGGTTTGCCGGGGCCGCAGCGCGAATCGAGGTTACCCGAGCCGAATTCGAGACGATGACCAAAGACTTACTGGACCGGACCATCGAGATCCTGCGGCGGACGCTGCAGACCCTGCAGGAGCGCTCACCGGGCGCGACGATCGATGAGGTGCTGCTCGTCGGTGGGTCCACGCGCATGCCCATGGTGTCGGACCGGCTGGCCGAGGAGTTCGGCTGGGATCCGAAGCTGCACGAGCCGGAGTTGGCTGTCGCCAAGGGCGCCGCGGTCTTCGCGCTGTCCCGCCTCGTGTACAAGATGCAGCAGGAGGCCAGGCACAGCGCCGGCAGTGACGCTGACGCCGAGCGTGCTGCGGCCGACGTCATCACTCAGGTCGCCCGCCAGTACGGCATGTCCGAGGAGACGGTCGCGCAGCTTTCCGCGAAGAAGACCCACAGCGTTTTGCCCAAGGCATTCGGGGTGGGAATGCACGATCGCGGCAGCGGGCGGGATTACGTCAAGCATCTGGCCTTCGCCAATGATCCGCTGCCTACCGGCGACCGCACGCTGGCCGCGGAGACGATCCACCACGACCAGACCGAGGTGCTCATCCAGCTTTACGAGCAGGCCGGCACGGTAGCCAGCGAGGAGCCGTCGGCGAACAACCCGCTCGACGACGGCAGCGGCCGTATCACCGGCATCCCTGTGCAGCCCGTCGGCAAGTTCGCGAAGATCGATATCGCCATGTCCATCGACGAGGACGGCCTGCTGCAGCTGCGGGCCACCGAGCGCAGCACCGGCAACGATCTGGTTATCAAGGTCACCGTCGGCTTGTCCACGGACAAAGTCGGACAAGCCGTCGACACTGTCTCCAAGATTTCGATCTCGAGCTGACGCACGTGCCCGGCTTTGATCCTCGGGCCTACGAGGACCAGGTGCTCAAGCCGCTGCGCAAGCGGCTGCCGCACCTTCCCGACGATCTGCTGACGCGCTATGCGGTCGACCTGACCATGGATTCCGCCACGTTGCGCGGGCGGATCGACAGCGTGGTGCGGTTGTGGAACAAGGCGGCGATGAAGGCCGGCCCGACCGGCCTGGTGTGCCAGCAGTTGCTGCGCGAGCATCATGAGCTCCAGCACAGCGGCAGCGCCGATCTCACCAGCCCGCACTGGTGGCAGGCCCGGGAGGCGGTCCGCCACCAGCGACTCGGCCCGGACGTGGAGGACCTGGCCGCGGTGCTGGAATCGAGCCACGGCGCGCTCGGCGTGATCACGTACAACCAGCTGCGGGCGGCGGCCGCCGCGCATCCCACGCTCGGGAACGCCGAGATCGACCAGGCCCGCACCATCGCGGGACTGGAGATCGTCGAACCAGTCGAGCTGCCTACCGCGGCCGGGATGCGCGGCAGGCTGGACAGCCTGACCACCAAGCTGATCGCCGCGGGCGTGGACAGCATTCCGCGCCTACTGTTCCCCGATCTGTCCACCTTCGGCCTGCTCGGCGGGTTCACCGTGACCCCGCTGCCCACCGACCGGGACGCGGCGCTGTCGCGGCAGGTCGTCGAGAAACGCGCAGTGGATCTGGACAAGGCACCGGACAGCCCGTCGACCCGGGCAAGCCGGGAAGCCGTGGGCATCCTGATCAGTGAGGCCAGTGGCGGCGCCGACCTCGCTGCGCTGGCCCTGTTCCACCTGCTGCAGGAGGTGCGGGACAAGCGGGCCGACGGCGCCCAGCCCCGCACGTTGTTCAGCTTGTTGACCCGAAGCGGGCTGCACGGAACCGACGCGGCCCGGATCGTGGTGAGTGTGCTGGCGGAATCCGGCGTGCGCCGCGACCCGCTCGCGGCCGTGGCCCACCTGCTGTCCGGGGGCAAACTGGTCGCCGCGCAACAGCTCGCCACGACCCTCGCCGGCCCGCCGGGCGACACCGCGCGCCAGGCAGTGCAGCGCCACCGCGACCAGGTGGACAGCCTGCGACGGGCCGCCGCAGACGAGCTTCGCGCCGGCCGCGACGAGCAAGCGCGGGCTCGGCTGGCCGAGGCGCTGCGGTTGGCCTGCGACCTGCCAGAGCTGGCAGCACAGCTGGCGAAGGTGCCGGCCGCGCCGGTCGTGGCGGTTACCGCGCACGCCGACGGGTGCGGCGTCCGCATCGCCTGGCGCCCGGCGCCCGACCATGGTGACGCCACCACGTTCCAGGTGGTCCGCAGGCAAGGCCGCGACCCGGCCAGTCCCGACGACGGCTACCAGATCCCGGTCCGGTCGACCTCCGGGTACTCGGTCAACGGGTACTCGACCAACGACGAGGCACCTCCCGTCGGGCAGCCGGTGCACTACGCGGTGTTCGCGCGCTGCGGGTCGCCACCAGCTGGGCAGTGGTCGCGGGCCGCCTGCGCTGCGACGCGGATCGTCCCGCCCGTCGCCGACGTCGTGATCCAGGGCGGCAGCAACGTCGTCACGGCACGCTGGGGAGTCCACCCCGACGTCGCAGCTGTCGAGGTGCACCGCACCGCGGGCGTGGCGGACGGCCAAGGCGAGCCGGTGGCCGTTGACGGCTACCGCGCGTTTTGTGACGAGACAGCCGTTGACGGCGTTGCGTACTTCTACACGCTGGTCGCCTGCTACCCGCACCCAAGCGGTACCGGGACGCTGCGTTCCGCGCCGGTCGTCGTGCGCGGCGCCACCCGCCCGCAGGCGCGACCCGTCACCGCACTGACCGCGACGCCGGCGGTGAGCGAGGAGCTCACGGTCAAGCTGTCCTGGTCGCAACAACCCGGCAGCCAGACCGTCATCCGGACTTCGCCGCAGCCGTGCCCATGGGAGTACGGCCAGGTCGTGGCACCGGCGGAGCTGGCGGGCTACGGCGTCGAGCTGGACGGCACCCGCACCACGAAGGGCGAGTCGATGACGCTCGTTGCGGCGGTGCCCCCCGGCCGGTCCTACTGCGTGCCGTTCACCCACGGCGCTCAGGGCGCAGTCCGCGGGCAAGCCGCCCTGGTGGCCCTGGTCCCCCCGGTGCGCCGGCTGCGGGCTCAACGGTTCGCCGACGACGTCCGTGTCACGTGGCTGTGGCCCGACCAGGTGAGTGCCGCGCAGGTGCAGTGGGCGGGCGGCCAGCGCCGCATCACCATGCAGCAGTACCGCGAGGAGGGCGGCTGCCAGCTGCGTGGTCGTCCGGGAATCTCGCGCGTCGAGGTGAGCGCGGTCATGGTTGGCGAGAGGGAGGAAACCCGCTCATCCGTGGCATCCGTGGTGGTCGAGGAGCGGCCCCCGCAGCTGACCTACCAGCTGCGCCGCCGCGGCTACCGCCTCACCGGTGGCGTGATGTGTGTCGTGACGCTTTGCGGCGCGGTACCTGTCACCGGGGCCACCGTGATCATCGTGGCGGCGGCTGGGCATGCCATGCCGCTATCGCCCGAGGCGGGAGTCGAGCTGCTGCGGCAGCCGGTTGTAGTCGAACCTGCGGTGCCCGTGGAGCTGAAGGCACCCGTCCCACGGCTACCCAAGCCGTACTGGTTGCGGTGCTTCCTCGCCGAGCCCGCGCCCGCGCTGCTCGTCGACCCCCCAGTCGACCAACTGAAGGTGTCCTGACATGGCCACCCTGCGAGGCCGCATAGCCTGCCCGTACTGCTACACCCCCATCAACCAGAGCAAGCTCGCCTACCAATGCCTCGGACGCGGGCTGCCGGGCGGCCCGAGATGCGTGAAACGGGAGGATGAGCGCCGCCGGCAGCTGACGAATGTCCGGACGGCGGCATACCCGACCTTCTCGTCCCCGACCTCCGGGCGGGCCCGCACGGCAGCGTGCCCGCACTGCGGCGGCCGCACCGGCGTCCGCGCCTGCCCAACCTGCCACACGCCGCTGTCGGCGATCTTCGCGGAGAGCCGCAGCCCGCTGGTCGGGATGGTCGGCGGCAAGGGCGTAGGCAAGACCGTCTACCTGTCGGTGCTGCATCACCAGCTGCGCACCACAGTGCGGCGACGGTTCCATGCCGATATCCGGCTAAGCGGTGACCAGCAGGGCGGCGCCGGGTCGCCGCGGCAATGGCTGGCGGATTACGAAGAACAGCTGTTCACGCACGGCAGGCTGTTCGAGCAAACAGCCGGGGCACTCGACGGCCTGCGCGCACCGGTCGTCATCGAATGGCGGCAGCCCAGGCGCCGGCTCGGCAAGCAGACCTTCGGCACGACGGTGCTGTCATTCTACGACGCAGCAGGTGAGGACCTCACCAGTCAAGACCGCGTGCACACGCAGGCCTACCTTGGGGTGGCCAACGGGCTGATCCTGCTGCTGGACCCGTGGCAGCTGCCGGGAGCCACGAATCACATAGACGTTCCCGCGTCAGCCGTCCGGGGATCCGAACCCCCGCTGGAGGTGCTCAACCGGATCACCGAATTGCTCCGGGTGTCACACCATGTCAAGGCAAGCAAAAGAGTCAAAGTGCCGCTGGCCGTCGTGTTCGCCAAGATGGACGCCTTTTTCCCGGTGCTCGGTGGCAACCATCCGCTGCTGGCAAAACCTGCGGCCCTGCCGTGCTATGCCGAGACGGCAGGGCGGGACACCCATGAGCATGTGCGGGCCATATTGCACCAGTACGGCGCGGACGATATCGACACGCACCTGGCGCACAACTACGTGAGCTTCCGGTACTTTGCGGTGTCAGCGCTCGGTGCTGCCCCCGACTACGCGGCCAGGGAGGTCGACGCGGGCGGTGTGCAACCGTTCCGCGTCGAGGAGCCGCTGCTGTGGCTGCTCAGCGGTTTCGGCGTGATCAACCGGAGCCGGAGGTGAGCGGCGGGTTCGGCTCGCTGTACTACACCGACTGCCAGCCGGGGCAAGGCCTGCAGGGCGGGGCCGGCTTCCAGTTCCAGGCCGCCTCGCCTGGAGCCACCTCCGAGGCCATGCCGCTGGTGCAACGCACGGCCCTGTACGAGCCTCCGGTGCGGTGGATGCGGGAGCGCCGGCCGGTGGCCGACTACCCACCGTCGCTGGCCCACACCACCGAGGAGGGCGTCTTCGCCACCGCGGCGGGGCGCTACCTCGGCCAGGAAGCCAACGGCACCCGGGAAGGCAACCAGTTCACCCACGCCATCGTCACCCGGAATCCCGCGGACTACGGGGTCGTGCGCCCCGCGCAGCTGTGGAAAGCACCATGGTGGGCGGTAGCACCCGCGCCCGGCACCGAACTGGAGAAGCTGGCAGCCCACCCGCCGCTGGGGCCGCTGGATGTCGAGACCGTCTGCAACCGGGTGCGCACCGTCGCAGGCGGGCAGGCGCGCCTGGCCAAACTGCTCTCCGCGATCCACCACCTCGCCAACCCGGAACACCGTCGCACCGTGGTGCTGGTGAGCACCGACCCCGAGGAAGCCGCGTGCTGGATCGCCGCGGCGACCCTTCTGCTGCCCCAGTCCGAGGCGTTGCGAGTCAGCTTCAAGATCTTCGTGGCAGACGGCCAGTACGGTCAGCACGACATCATCGCGCTGCACCCGGAGTGGGCCGGGCGGTGGTCAGAGCCCGGTGCCGGCACCGGGCTCACCGTTTTCGACTTCCACCGGGACCGGGACACTGACGTGGAGGTCACCGCCGCCGCGCGCTTCTGGGCCCCCCGATTGCTGGCCGGGGATCCGTTCGACGTGGTGGACGCCGTCGAGCTCGCGGGCCAGTTCGCTCGGGGGCGCGGAGCAGACGGGTCTGACCTGACCCACGCGCCGGTCGAGCCAACCGGCGCCGATCGCCTCGCCGCGGTCGTGGTTGCCTGTGGTGAGCGATTGACTTCCGCGGCCCAGGACCACCAAGTGGCCGACTGGTTGGTGACCGCACCCGAGGAAGCGTTGAAGATTGCGCGCGACCGGGTATTGGCCGCGGTGTTGGAGGCGGCTCCGGGTGCGCCCGCGTTGCGCGCGCTGGCGGCCGCTGCCGATTCGCGCGGGTGGGGGGCAGCGGCCTGGAAAATCCATCGAGAGTTACTGACCGCCGAGATTGATGAGGCGCTGGCCGCATGCAACGGCGTTGCCGCGTTGCGCAATCTCACCGCGCTCCCGCCGCTGCCGCCCCTGCACCGTTCCGGAGACGACCAGCGGCAGGACAGCGCCGAGGTCGAGGCGGCCCTGCATGCAGCACGTCCGGACCAGGTTCCTCCCTTGCTGTTCGTCGCCCACCGGCATGCCGTGCCGGTAGTCAGCGCTCACTTCCGCAGCACCGCATATGCGTTCGCGGCCTGGTGGGTGCACGAACCCGATCCCGATCTTGAACCCGAGGTGTGGCAGCCACCGCGCGAGACGCTTGACTGGGTACGCGACGTGCTGCGGGGCGCGTTAGCCGGTCCGCAGCAGGCCCAAGCCCGGGCGGCGATCCGCACCCGCTGGTGGCGACCGCTGTGGCAGGACGCCTACGATCCGCTCGACCCACTGGACGCGGAGCTGATGGCCGTCGCCTGCGAGCACCTCACGGGCGCAACGCGGGATCAGCTGATCAGGGACGTCCAGGAGTGGGCGTTCGCCCGGATGGTCGGGCAAGTGCATCCAAGCACGGTGGCCTGGAATATCGTTTTCGGCACGCGCCTGCCGGATATGCCTGATGCAGCGTCGTTCCTGGCTGGCTTGGTGGGTCGCAACTGGACGTTCTCTACCGACGTTGGTTCCCAGCTCGCCGCTGTGCTCGCAGGACAACCAGTCCTGTCGGCGCAAGCGCTATGGATTATCAACCAGCTTTGCCGGCACGGTCATCCGCTACCGCCGAAGATTGCGGACCTGCACCTGGGTGACGAGGCGGTGGTGCACGTCGACGGATTCGAGGTCAGGGCGGCGATCGTGGTCGACTGCCTGCTCGCCGCGACCCGCGATACCGCGCTGGCCGTACTGGGGAGCTGTTCGGACGAAGTCGCGAAACCCATTTACGAGGCGCTGGAGGCCAGATGGCCGCGCTGCCCCGGCATTGCAACAGCCGACGAGTGCCGGGCCATCGCGTTCAGCTTTGTCCTTGCGACCAGCAAACCGGGAAGCCCGCAGCAGCGCGCAGCTTTCCGGGCCGTGCTCCACCAACTGGCCAAGCTCGTCGCCGCGATGCCTCAGGACGTTCGGACTGCGGTCGAGCGCAGCTATCCCGGTGGTCTGGGACAGCCGTGGTGGGACTGGGTGTCCCAGGTGGCGCCCCGCCGCTGGAGCTTGCGCCGTCAGTCCGGCGCGCGGTCAGCCAAGCCCGGACAGTGGGGCGGGTGAGCCGTGCCCGCATTGATCGCCGCACTCATCGGGGTCACGTTGTATGGCGCGGCCTGCTACCTCACCGTCGTCTTCATCGTCGGCCCCGCGTGGCCTTTTTTGATCATCGGTGCCGGAGGTATCGGCATCCTGCTCGTCTTCGTGATGTTGGCGGGGACGCTGCTGCGGGCCAGGGGTCTGGAAGCCGACAGCGTCACCCCGCTCGACGTTCGGGCGCGGCTACCTGACGTCAAGTCGAACTTCGAGCGCGACCAGGCGTGGCCGAATTACCTGTTCGCGCAAAGCCGCAGCGACCTCGGCACAGCGCTGATGCGCACCACCTTCGTGGTGTCGCGTATGTGGGCCTCGATGGCCGAGTTCGTCGGCCACGCGCCGGCCGTGCTGCTCTTCGGGCCGCTATTACTGCTGCCTTTGACGGCGGCCGCCAGCCTGACTGCAGGCGCCGCTGTGGGCGGCATTGTTTTCTACGGTCTGCTCGGAGTCGTGCTGGCCCTCGCATGGCTGAGCTGGCTGCTCGTCGTCGGTCTGCTGCGCGGCGCCGACCTGGGCATCCGCCTGCTCCGCGGCGCCAAGGCAACCTGCCACCACGCCGGCTGCAATTACCGCAACCGGCTGCCGGCCTACCGCTGCGCCTGCGGCGTGACCCACCACGACATCAGGGCAGGCCGACTCGGCGCTTTCGCCCGCCGGTGCCAGTGCGGGTCGCTACTGCCGACGACGGTCTTGCAAGCCGCAGCAGGGTTGATGGCGGTATGCCAGAAGTGCGACCGCCCGTTGCGGGCCGGCGCCGCCGTGCTGACCGACGTGCTGGTCCCCGTCTTCGGACCTGCCTCGGCCGGCAAGACCCGGCTGGTGTTCGCCGGCATGGTTGCACTCGACCGGAACCTGAGGGCGGCTAGCGGGTCACTGCATCCGATCGGACCGGAAAGCGTGAATACCTTCTCCCACGCCACCACAGTGGTGGAGTCCGAGATTCAAACCACCAAGACCGCGGCCGACCGGCCACCCGCAGGAATCACCGTCCTGCTCACGGCCGCGCGATCCAAGGCGCTGTTGCACCTGTTCGACGCGGCCGGCGAGTTTTTCGACAACCGTGAGCAAACCAGCGAGCTGCCGTTCCTCGATGACGCGCAAGGCTTGGTGTTCGTCCTCGACCCATTCTCAATTCCCGCCGTCAGGGACGATCTCACCGGGGCGATGGCGTTCCGGCTCGAGGAAGCGCAGCCAGCCATGTTGCACCCCGAACAGGCTTACCTGGTCACCGCGCAACTGCTGCGCGACCAGGGCGTCAAGCTCAAGTGCAAGCCACTCGCCGTCGCCGTGGTGAAAGCCGACCTGCTGTTCGGTCTGCCTCCCGCTGCGCAGCTGCATCCAGCGGCGGCCTCGGGAGCGGTCGAAGCCTGGCTGCGAGACAAGGGACTGGACAACATGCTTGATGGCGCTGCGCGCGACTTCGGCATGGTCCGGTATTTCCTCGTCTCGTCCTGCAACGCTGCGATTGACGTGAACGGTTGGGTCAATCCCACCTCACCGGCGCGGCCACTGCTGTGGTTGCTCGCCCGTTCTGGGGTGTCGGTAGCCGCACCGAGACTGGCGGCCATGCCGTGAGGCCGCCAGTACCGCCGCACTACCTATCGTTCCGGATCGTGCTGGTCGTGGTGCTCATAGGCGCACTCGCCGGTGGGACGTGGTGGGTCGTCCAGCGGGAGGTATGGACCGAAGTCATTCGGTTCCTTTCGATGCATGTGCTGCCATAGTCGGCGTACGCCCCCAGCCACCGGAAAGGCTTACCTAACTATTGGCATCGTCGTGCTTTGGACTGCTGTTCGGCGCAAGCCGGGCGAAGCGAGTTATGCCGCTGACGCTTCGCCGGCAAGCGCACGAACACCGCAAGCGTCAACGAGGACCGCCACCCGATATCGCACCAAACGCGCCCAGTTCCTTACACTGACCCGCCCGCGGATCGTGAGCCTCTCGCGAATCGTTACCGATCCAGAAGTGATCATTAAGATCGTCAGCGTGGGGGCGACAAGATTGCCCACCGTTGCGTACCGCAGAACATCGACGAACGCCCCCCACCCCTCGTGGGGCAACTTCAGGACCGGCCCGTCAGGATCCTTGGAATCACGAACCCAGACCCGCCCCGCAACGTACGCGACCTGGACACAGGCGTTCGCACCGCTTGCGCTGCTGGTACGCCAGGACACCGTGGTGGCGGACCGCCGCGCTGCGGCCAGATCAGCATTGCCGTTTTCTGAAGGCTGCACAGCTTGGCCTATGTGTGATCGCATCATCGGGGCTCCCCACGAAAGGTCTCGTCGAAGACAAATTGGCTGACGGCACCGCTGACTCGACGGTATGCATACTGCTAGCCCCATTTCGTCCCCCTGCGGAGTGAGCAGCCGGGGGGATCCATCTTTACGGCCTTCACCGTGCAAACTACGCGACGGCTATTGTCACTATTATTCATGCCGTGGCCCGCATCGGCCGGGACTCATCGAATGCCAGCCACCGCAGGGCCGAGTCGTGGCCGGCGCCCTTGCTGGGGTCTTGAGAACGGCGCACGAGGGCCGTCCAGCGCGCCCGTTATGGTTTGCCTGCACCCCCATAAGTCCGGCGAAAGGGCGGTTCACTGTCCAGTTCGGCCATCGTCGCGCACCGACATTGCGCTTCCGGCATCGGACTGCTGGTCGGGCTGGTCGGTGTACTGGTCGCGCTGGTTTTGCCGTTCGCTCCGGTAAGCACTGAACAGACCGACGTGATGTGGCCGGCGCCCGGCCATCCGGTCATGTCGAGCATGGCGTTGTTCGTGCCCTACCGGCCCGCCGAGTTGACCGTGACCGTGCCGTGCTCGGTGCTGCGCGCCGCCGCCGGTCAGGACCGCGCGGTCACCGTGCTGGCGACCGGTCCGCCCAGTGGCGGGCTGGTGCTGCGTACCGAAGCCGGCACCGCCCGGCTGATGCTCGGCCCGCGCGAGGTACGCAGCATTCCGGTCGCCGGTACGGCTACGGACTGCCGGACGCGGCTGCACGCCGGTCCGGGTGGAACCGTGATCACCACTGGGACCAGCCGGCTTGACCTAGCCGGCGAGCCGGTGCCCGAGGTGTTCGCGTTTCGCACCGAACTGGATCCCGCCCAGGCGGCCGGGATGACCGTCGCCGCCCGCACCACCAGCCCGTTCGCCACCAGCCCGACCGCGCTAAAAATCCTCCTCATCACGGTCCAACTCCTCGCGGTGTTCGCCGCGCTGGGCCTGCTGGCCAACCTCCCCGCGTGTCGCGCTTTCCTGTTCGGTGTGTCGCGTTTTTCTGCCCGGCCCGTCTTGATCAAAACCGCATGGGTCGATGCCGGCGTGGTCGCGGTGCTGGCCGGGTGGGCCATCATCGGCCCGCTGACCGACGACGACGGCTTCGCGACCACGATCGCCCGCAACGCGGCGCTGACCGGAAACGTCGGCAACTACTACCGCTGGTGGAACGCCTCGGAGACGCCGTTCGCGCTGGCCGAGCAGCTGCTGGCGCCATTAACCCAGATCAGCCTGGCGCCGCTGTGGCTACGGTTGCCGAGCACCGTGCTGGGGATCGCGACCTGGTTCGTGGTCAGCCGGGGAGTACTCGGCGCGGCGCTGCCGGCGCCGTCTACGGAGGCGGGCACGGTCCGGGTCCGGCTGCTGGCCGCGGTGTGCCTGCTCGCCGCCTGGCTGCCGTTCAACCTCGGGGTGCGCCCCGAGCCGTACGTCGCGTTCGGGGTTACCACAGTGCTGGCGCTGCTCTACCGGGCGCGCGGACTCGCGTCGCTGGGCTGGGCGGCGCTGGTCGCCGGGCTGACCATTCCGGTCAGCCCGGGCGGCCTGCTGGTCGCCGCCCCGATCGCGATCTTCGCGCCCCGCATCGTCGGCATCGTCGGCGGCTCGGCACCCGGCTCGGCACGCGGGCGAGTCGAGGTGCTGGCTCGCGTGCTGCTGCTGTGCTGCATCGGCGCAGTCGGCCTCACGGTGATCTTCGCCGATCAGACCTGGGAAGGTCTGGTCACCGCCACTCGCTGGCACAACTTCTTCGGGCCGTCGCTGCCCTGGTACCAAGAGCCGGACCGGTACCGGTTCCTGCTCATCGATGATCAGGACGGCACCGCCACCAAGCGGCTCCCGGTGCTCGTCACGCTGGCCCTGCTACCGGTGGTGGCGGTGCTGGTAGGCCGCCGCCGGGCCGAGCCCGACGACACCGACCGGGCAGCCGGGCGGCTGGCTGGGGTGGTGGCCACCGCGCTGGCCCTGCTGTGGTTCACCCCGTCCAAATGGACGCATCACTTCGGCGCCTTGGCCGGGTTGTTCGGGTCGTTCCTGGTCGTGGCGGTGGTGTTGCTGCTACGCCGCAGCCGTGCACCGGTCGCCGACCGCGTCACGGCGGTGGTCGGGGTAGCCGGCGCGGTGTTGGTAGCCGGGGCGGCGGGGCTGGCCTTCGCCGGGCCGAACGCCTGGTGGCAGCCGGCGGTCTACGACGTGCCGTGGGCCAACGGCCCGGTACGCCCGCTGGATACCGTCCTGCTGTGGCTCGGGGCCGCCGCGCTGACAGTGCTAGTCACCAGACGGCTGCTCACCGCACCAGCCATGCTGACGGTAGCCGCGGCGGCTGCGTCGGTGGTTGTTCTGGTCGGCTCGTTCCTGGCCGCGCCGGTGCGGCGGCCGGCCGGTTCGCTGGCGCGGGCAAACCTGCATCAACTGGCCGGTGGCCGCTCGTGCGGCCTGGCTGACGGCATCCAGGTACTCACCGACGGCGCCGTGCTGGTACCGGCCGACACGTCGGAATATCTGGCCGGCCGCACTGCATACCTGGCCGGCTTCACTTCGCTGGGCGGCTTCGATCCGGCCGTACCGCCACCGGATCCGCCGGGCACCGGCACGTCCACGCAGCTGTGGGGCAGCCTGGCCGGAGGCCCTCGCAGCACCGGCATCCTGATCAGCCCCTGGTTCACCCTGCCCGCACTCCGCCCGGCCAGCGGGGTGGCGGTGTCGGTGTCCGGCCGGACCGACCGGGGCAACCGCCTGGGCCTGGAGTTCGGCCGCGCGGTGGGCACCCGTGTCATTCCAGTGGGCGAGCGAACCCCGTTCGACCTCGTCAAGTCCAACCAGGACCACTTGGACGGCCCGCCGGAGTACCGGCCGTGGCGCTCTATCGGGCTCGACGCGGGGCAGGTACCGAGCGGCGCGAACCGGCTCCGGATCCGCGCGGTCGACGCCACCACCGACCCGGACGGTTGGCTGGCCGTCACCGGGCCCCGGCTGCGTTCGGTGGTCGGGCTGACGCAGTTCCTGGCCGGCCACGGTCCGGTGCTGGTGAGCTGGCCACTGGCGTTCCTGTTCCCCTGCGTGCACAACACCGTCGGGGTGGCCGACGGGCTGGCCCGCATGCCGCGCGTGGTGATCGAAGCACCGCGCCGCTTCGGACGCCTGTCGGCAGTGACCACAGACCCGACCCAAGGCGGCGTCTTCGCCGGCCTGCGCACCTTCGGTGAGCTACCCGAGATCCCCACCCGCCTGGCCGGCCACCCCGAGATCGATTGGGGCACCCTCCAACGCACCACCGCCCGCGACACCTACCTAGTACGGCGGCGCTAACCCCGGCATGGAGACATATCGGGCTCAAACCGGGGCCGGTAACCCCGATATGTCTCCATGTCGGGGGCGTGGGTAGCCTCGGGCGGCAATGAGCGAGATCGTGATGCGGGCTCTGAGTGGGTGGGGGCGCACTGCGCCGAGCACGGCGCGGGTACTCACCGATCCGTCGCCTGCGTCGATCCAGCAAGCTGTCCGTGACGCCGGCGAGCGCGGCGTGATCGCCCGGGGGTTGGGGCGCTCCTACGGCGACCCGGCACAGAACGCCGGCGGGCTGGTCGTCGACATGACCGGGCTCAACCGGATCCACTGCATCGACGCCAGCAGCGGCCTGGCCACCGTCGACGCCGGGATCAGCCTTGACGCGCTGATGCGGGCCGCGCTGCCGTTGGGCCTGTGGGTGCCGGTGCTGCCGGGAACCCGGCAGGTCACCGTCGGCGGCGCGATCGCGGCTGACATCCACGGCAAGAACCACCACAGCGCGGGAACCTTCGGCAACCACGTCCGCGGTCTGGATCTGGTCACCGCCGACGGATCGATCGCCACCCTGACGCCGCAGGACGAACTGTTCTGGGCGACCGTGGGCGGCATGGGGCTGACCGGGATCATCGTGCGCGCCACCATTGCGCTGACCCCCGTCGAGTCGGCGTATTTCGTCGTCGACACCGACCGCACCGCCGACCTCGACGAGCTGCTCGCCCTGCTCACTGACGGGTCCGACGATAACTACGACTACTCCGCAGCCTGGTTCGACGCGATCTCCACCGGCGCCAAACTAGGCCGCGCGGTGCTCACCCGCGGCAGCATCGCCAGGCGCGATCAGCTGCCCGTGAAGCTGCGCCAGAACCCGCTGGCCTTCGACGCGCCGCAACTGTTCACCGCGCCCAAGGCCCTGCCCAACGGCCTGGCCAACAAAGCCACCTTCAAAGCGATGTCCGAGGCGTGGTACCGCAAGGCCCCCAAGCGCCGCCACGGCGAGATCCAGAACCTGACCAGCTTCTACCACCCGCTGGACATGATCGGTGAGTGGAACCGGGCGTACGGTCCGCGCGGGTTTTTGCAGTACCAGTTCGTGGTGCCCTTCGGTGCGGAGGACACCTTCCGCCGCATCGTCGAGCAGATCGCGCGCTCGGGCCACGTGTCGTTCCTCAACGTGCTCAAGCGTTTCGGCGAGGCCAGCCAGGCGCCGCTGTCGTTCCCCCACCCGGGCTGGACGATCACCGTGGACTTCCCGATCCGTCGGGGTCTCGCCGAGTTCTGCGACCGGCTCGACGAGCAGGTTCTCGACGCCAGCGGGCGGCTGTACCTGGCCAAGGAGTCACGCACCTCCGCAGCCGCGCTGCACCGCATGTACCCGCGGATCGACGAGTGGCGCAAGGTACGCGCTGCCGCCGACCCGGCGGGAGTGTTCGCTTCCGACCTGTCCAGGAGACTCGAACTGTGATCGACGCTGTTGGCAACCCGCAATCCCTGCTGCTGCTGGGCGGCACCTCCGAGATCGCGCTGGCCACCGCGGCGCGCTACGCCGCCCGCCGCCCGCTGCGCGTGATACTGGCCGCCCGGCCGTCGGCGCGCCTGGACTCCGCCGTCGAGCGGCTGGACGGCCTCGGAGCCACTGTGACGACGCTGCCCTTCGATGCGGCGGACACCGCCTCGCACCCGGCGACGATCGAGAAGGCCTTCGCCGACGGCGACATCGACCTCACCCTGGTGGCTTTCGGCTTGCTCGGTGACCAGGAGAAGGCCTGGACCAATCATGCTGCCGCCGTGGAACTCGCGCAGGTCAACTATGTGGGCGCGGTGTCGGTCGGGGTGCTGCTGGCCGATGCGCTCAAACGGCAAGGGCATGGCGCGCTGGTCGCGCTGTCATCGGTGGCCGCCGAACGGGCCCGGCGCTCGAACTTCTGCTACGGCTCCACGAAAGCCGGCATGGACGCCTTCTACACCGGACTGACCGAGGCGCTGCTGCCCTCCGGGGTCAAGGTCTGCGTGATCCGGCCCGGCTTCGTGCACACCAAGATGACCGCAGGCATGAAACCCGCCCCGCTGTCGGTCACCCCGGAGCAGGTCGCCGAAGTGATCATGGACGCCGTCGCGCAAGGCCACGAGCAAGCCTGGGCCCCCACCCCCCTGCGCTACATCATGTCCGCCCTCCGCCACATCCCCCGCCCCCTCTTCCGGCGCCTCCCGATCTGAGCACGCATCAGCACCGCGATCGGTGTTCGTGCAACCAGGTGATTGCTCTTCCTCACGTATTAACGCGCGCTAGCTCGGCGTCTTAGTCGTCGGCAAGCACTCGTGCAAACGTGACGGAGGGACGATCGATGACTGAACAACATGTGGTGCTTCCCGGCAGCACACGACCCGTCAAGGGCGATGCGCGACGGTTACACGACGCCGATCCGGACGCACCGGTCGAAGTGACGATCTCCCTGCGCGGCCCGAAACTCCCAGACGCCAACCAGCTCCCGAGTCAGGGCCTGTCCCCGGAGGAGTTCGAGAGCCGGTACAGCGCCCGGCAAGAAGACGCCGACACCGCGGCGGACGTGTTCCGCAACTACGGGCTCACGGTCGACGACGTCTCCCTGCTCACCCGCAGCATGCGGGTCAGCGGGCCGGCAGCAGCGATGAACGCCGCATTCCAGACGAACCTGGGCATCTATCACGACGCCGACCAGGGCAACTTCCGTGGACGTGATGGTGCCCTCAAGATTCCGGCTGCCCTCGACGGCATCGTGACCGGCGTGTTCGGACTGGATCAACGCCGAGTCGCGCGGCGCAAGGCGATGGCGGCCCGGGCCGCGCTGGCCCCGCTTTCACCAACTGAGCTGGAGGCACACTACGACTTCCCGCCCGGCGACGGGCAAGGCCAAAAGATCGGGATCGCCGAGTTCGGCGGCGGGTACTTCGACAGCGACCTGGCGACCTTCTGCAGCAAGCACAACCTGCCGACCGCGGCAGTCACCCCGGTACCGGTGGATGCTCCAGCGCTGACGTTGGACCAGATCAAGCGGCTGCCGCGGGACGAGCGGAACGCGGCGCTCGAGGAGAGCGCTGAAGTAATGATGGACGTGGAGATCATCGCTGGGCTCTGCCCCGGAGCGGACATCTCTGTCTACTTCTCGACGTTCGACCAGAAGGGCTGGATCGACCTCCTCAATCAGGTGATCAAGGACGTGCCGGTGGCGCTGTCGGTCAGCTGGGGCCTCGCCGAGGACTCGGACGACTGGTCGGTCGGCGCGGTCAGAGCGATCGCTGAGCGGCTGTCAGCCGCCGCCACACTCGGCATCACCGTCTGCGTGTCCTCAGGCGACGACGGTTCGGGTGACCAGATGCCCGACGACAACGCGCACGTCGACTTCCCGGCTTCCTCCCCGTTCGTGCTCAGTGTCGGTGGCACGATGATCACCGGTGGGCCCTCCTCCGCGCTGGAGCAGGCATGGTGGCAGCCACCCGGCCGCCGAACCGGCTCCGGTGGCGGCTCGACCGGCGGCGGGGTCAGCGTCTTGTTCCCCCGGCCGGACTGGCAGGACGTCAAGGTGAAGTCACTGAACCCAGGCAGCCTCGACGGCCGGGTGATGCCCGATGTCGCCGCGCTGGCCGGGCCGCCGCTGTACGACCTGACGTTCCTCGGGCAAGACATGCCCAACGGCGGCACGAGCGCCTCGGCCCCGCTGTGGGCATCGCTCATCGCGCGGATCAGCGCCGCGCTACCAGCCGGCAAGCCCAAGCGCTTCTGGACACCACTGCTGTACCAAGCCGGCACCGACGGCCAGCCCCGCGGCCGGACGGCGTGTGGCGACATCACCCTGGGCCACAACGCCTCCCACCCTCAGCCAGGCGTCGGCTACCAGTCCCAGGTGGGTTACGACGCCGTCACGGGCTGGGGCAAACCTCATGGGCTCGCGCTTCTGAAGGCGCTGCAATAGAGCCGGTCTCAGAACGGGTACGGGCCGATATCGCCGCGAGCGGTGATCCAGCGGGTCTCGGTGAAGGCTTCGATGTTGGCGGCGGCGCCGCGGAAGCGGGAACCGGTGCCGGAAGCCGACACGCCGCCGAAGGGCGCGTGGGCCTCATCGTTGATGGTCTGGTCGTTGATGTGCGCGATCCCGGTGGGGATCCGCTCGGCCAACGCCAGACCGCGGCCCAGCCAGGCCTCAGTTCGTTGCCGGTCGCCGGTTCCACCACGGCCGCGTCCCCGCCGGCCGATGGCTGCCAACTCCCGGTGAAGACCCGGTTCTGCCATTGCAGATCGTCGAGCAAGCTCACTATCTGCTCCTGGGATCGCAGCACTGCGGCGTCAGTATGGGGGTCGGAGTATGGGCGGTCGCCGCGGCAGCTCAGCCGATCCGGCGCGCTAGCAGGTGCGGTCGACGATCGGAACAAAGCGTGAGCGACCCGGTAACAGTCCAGTAACAAAAGTGTGAGTTGCGCGCCTTTACTGCCATACGGGGTAGCCATATTAATCGGCGCTGTGAGTCGCCCGCGTCGATCCGGACAATCAGGGAAGACGAGATGAACCACAAAAGACGCGCAGTAACACGGATGGGTATAGCCACTATCGCCGCCTCGTCGGCACTGGTCCTCGGCGCTTGCGGTGGAGGTGGAGGTGGAAATGCTCAAGAAGGCCACCAGGCCGCACCACCTCCGCAGAGCGCACCGGGCAACTCCGGCGGTGCTGCCGCCGGGACCAGTTGTGTCTCCAGCAACCAGGTGTTGAGCAACGCGCAGTCCTACACCGGCAAGCCGGTCACCATTACCGGGACGGTCACCCAGCTACTCGGGCAGCACGCGTTCACTGTCACCCCCAGCAGCAACAGCAATGGCGGGATCCTCGGCAACAACAACAGCAATAACAACAGCACCAACGCACAGCCGGTGCTAGCCGTCGACAAGGACGCCACACAGCTCACCCAGGGCTCCCCCGTGGAGGTCACCGGCACGTTGCAGCCGACATTCGACCCCAACCATGCAGCGACGTTCACTGGCGGCAACCTCGGCCAGGACCCGGCAGCGTTTAACCAGTTCAACGGCAAGCCCTACGTAGAGGCCGGGTTCGCCGGACCCATCAGCACGAACCTGACCCACGGGACCCAAGGCAGCGGCATCCTCAACGGCGGCAATAACACCAGCGGCAATAACACCAGCAGCAATTGCGCCGCCGTCAGCGATGTGCTGAGTAATACCCAGTCCTATGCCGGCCAGCAGGTCACGGTTACCGGGACGGTCGCCCAGGTCGTCAGCCCGCACGCCGTCACCATTGCCGCCACCGGCAACAACAGCGGGAACAACGCGCAGACGCTGCTCGCCGTGGCCAAGGACAACGTGCCGCTGACGCCGGGGGCGCCCATCGAGGTCACCGGCATGTTGCAGCCCACGTTCGACGCCAACCAGGCAGCGACGTTCACCGGAACCAACCTTGGCCAGGACCCGGCAGCCTTTAACCAGTTCAACGGCAAGCCCTACGTCCAGGCCGCGTACGCCGGACCCGCCAGCGCGAACCTGACCGGCAACCCGAATGGGAGCTGACGCCAATCAGCCCATACCGGGGTACGCCGCCAGTTCGGTGGCGTACCCCGGTAGCTCGGGGCGGTAACTACTGCGCCGGGAGTAGCTGGCGGATCAGCCGGACCACGAGCATCTCGAACAGCAACGCCAGGCCGGCGGCGAGCACGTCGACGAATAGCTCTTCCACGGCCGCCAGGTTAGGAACCTGCGGTGGCGAGCAGGGAAGGCTCAGCCGACGGCACGGCGACGTCGGGGTGAACGGCGGTCGACGGGACGCCGGGCAGTGCCACCTGGGACAGCACCGGTGGTAGTAGCGCGGTGACGGCGGTCGCGGCGGCGGTGGCGCTGCCCGCGATGGCCCAACCGACGGGGCCCAGCGGGGTACATCCGAACAAGTGGCTGACGCCAGGCGTCTGGACGATCCCGACGAGCACGGCGGCTGAGCCGGCGCTGCTGGCCAGCACGGCCGGGCTGGTGCCGCCGATGGCCACGGTCTGCCCGAGTTGCGCGCCGACCAGGGCGGCCAGCGCGACGGTACGGGCCCGGGCGGCGCGACCGGTCAGGCGTGCAGCGGCCCAGGCGGCGCTCGTTGCGGCCGCGGTGGTGGCAGCACGCGAGGTGATGTCCCGGGTCAGCGCGGTACCGAGGGAGGCTTCCGGCCCTTCGGCCAGCAGCGCGGCAGTCTTGCCGGGGTGAGGCGCCCGCAACGCGATCGCCATCGCCGGCGCGAGGTCGGTGAGCAGGTTGACCAGCAGCAGCTGCCGGGCAGACAGCGGCGAGCGGCCGGTGAGCGCCGCACCGAGCACGGTGAAGGCGATCTCGCCGAGGTTGCCGCCGACGAGGATGCCCAGCGCCTGGCGAACCGAGCCCCACATGGCGCGGCCTTCCACCAACGCCGCGATGATCGTCTCCAGGCGGTCGTCGGTGACCACCAGGTCAGCGGTGACGCGGGCGGCCGGGGTGGCGCGGTGGCCCAGCGCAATCCCGACGTCGGCCAGCCGGATCGCCGGAGCGTCGTTGGCGCCGTCTCCGGTCATCGCCACGGTGCGCCGCAAGCGCTGGAAGGCTTGCACGACGCGGACCTTGTGCGCGGGGCTACCCCGGGCCACCACGGTGACCTGCGGCAGCACCCGGTCCAGGGCGGCGTCATCGAGGTCGTCGAGTTCCGGACCGGTGATCACCCGCCCGCGGCCGAGGACGTTGAGCCGGTCGGCGACCGTCTCCGCGGTCGCCGGGTGATCACCGGTGATCATAACGATGTGCACCCCTGCATCGCGCAAGCCGGCTATCGATGCAGCGGCCGCCGGGCGGACCGGGTCGGCCAGCACCACGAAACCGAGCAGGGTCAGGTCGCAGACGTCGTCGTCTTCGAGTTGCCGAGGGTGGCGATCTGGTCGTTGCGCCACCGCCAGTACCCGGTAGCCCTGCCCGGCGAGCTGGACGACCCGGCGGTCGACCCGGGTGTGCAGCGCGGCATCCAAGGCCCGGGGCTGCCCGTCGGCCTGCAGCTGCGTGCACCGGGGCAGCACCGTCTCCGGCGCGCCCTTGACCGACAGCAGCGCAATCTGCGCATCGACCTGGTGGCCCAGCGTGGCGTGGTACCCGCGGCCTGGTTCGAACGGCAGGGTGGTCAGCCTGCGCCAGCCGGGCAGGTCCTCGTCCCGGGTCACACCCGCAGCGTGGGCACCCTCGGCGATGGCTTGGTCGGTGAGATGCGCCAGCTGCTCCCCGCGCCGGCCTCGTGGGGTGGCACGCAGGGCGGTGGCCAGTATCCGGCGGTGCCGGCCGGTCAGCTGCTCGACGGTGAGCAGCTCGCCGGTGGGGTCGGCGACGCCCGCCAGGCTGATGCGCCCTTCGGTGAGCGTACCGGTCTTGTCGAAACACAGCGTGTCGACCCGGCCCAGGGCCTCGATGGTGCGCGGATTGCGCACCAGGGCGCCGAGCTTCGACAGCCGCCGAGCCGACGCCAGCTGCGCGGCGCTGACCAGGAACGGCAGCCCTTCCGGGACAGACGCCACCGCCAGGCTGACGCCGGCGGCCAGGCTATCGCGCACCGGCCGGCCGCGCAGCACCCCGGCGGCGACGACCGCGCCTGCTGACCCGAGCGCGAGCGGCAACGTGGTGTTGGTGATGGCGGCAAGGCGCGCCTCCACCCCGGTGGGCGGTGCGCCGCCGCTGGTCGCGGCCATGCTGCGGCCCGCCTCGGTGGCCGCGCCGGTGGCGACCACTACGGCGCTGCCGCGCCCGGCGGCCACCGTGGTGCCTTCGTACAGCATCGAGCTACGCTCGGCCACGGCTGATGCGTTGACGGGTGTGGTGGACTTGGTGACCGGGAACGACTCACCGGTCAGCGCGGACTCGTCCACCTGCAGACCGACGGCGGTCAGCACCCGGCAATCGGCGGGTACCACGTCCCCGCTGTGCAGCTCGACGACATCGCCGGAAACCAGCTGCTGAGCGGATCGGCGCGCCAGAACGCCGTCCCGCAGTACCCGGGCGGTGACCGCCGAGTGGGCCAGCAGCGCCGCCATCGCCCGGTCGGTGTGCAGCCGTTGCGTCCCGCCGATCAGCGCGCTCAGCGCGCTGACCCCGGCGACCAGGCTGGCGTCGACGACCGATCCCAGCGACGCGGACAGCACCGCGCCGGCGGCCAGGATCGGGGTCAGCGGGTTGTCCAGTTCCTCCATCACGGCCCGGGCCAGGCTGGTGCGGACGAGCTGCGGGCGCCGGACCTGGCGGTGCCGGCGGGCGGCGTCGGCCTCCGACAGCCCCGCCGGGGTGGCGTCGAGCTGATCGAGGACGGCGTCCACCGGCATCGCGTGCCAGGGGGTGTCGCTGACCGGCAGCATCAGCGGTGGCCGGTGGCCCAGCTGGGCGGCCGACCAGCTGCCCTCGACGAAGGCCGCAGCCGCCGCGCAGTTGACACCCAGCATCGCCGCCCGGGTGGGACCGGAAGTCCACCCCCGCCCGCTCAGCGCCGCCACCCCGCCCACCGCGGACCCGGCCTGGGACAGGATCACCCCGCGGCGGCTCACCTGGCGGGCTGCCGCACACGCCTCGATCAGCACGCCGGCCAGCTCCAGGTCGTCGCCCACCAGCACGTCTGCCGCCCATGGCGGCGGACCGTCGGGGTCGCCGGGGCCGCCGCTGACCCCGATCCCGACATCGGCACTACCCAACGCGCCGGCCTGCCGCGACACCAACAACACCACCGCACCGGTGCTCTGCAGGCTGCGCACTGTGCCCAGCAGCCGCTCCGAAGCTACCTGCAGCGCCGTGCCGCTGCGGCGGGCGGCGGTGGCCAGCGGCTCCAGCGCGGCGCCCACCGCCGCGGCGTCCAGCACGACGGTGTCGACCCGGTCCAGCCGGCGCAGCGCCGCGGCGTCCAGCACCACCGCACCCCGCTTGACGAGCAACCGGACCAGTCCGGCGGCGAAGGCCTCCCGGGCGGTCCGGGCCGCCTTGGGTGTCGCGGCCAGTGCCAACGCAGCCGCTCGCCGTGGGCTGCCGGTGACGGGCAACGCCACACCGGCGGCACCCAACCCGATCAGGGCAGCCCGTTCGGCATAGGACTCCAGCGGTCCCGGCGGCAGTGCGCGGGGTCGTTCGACCACGACGGGCTCGGCCGCGGCCCGTTGCGGGTCGGCCAGCAGCTCGGCTTCCCGGGCCCGCCACGCGAGGCCGGCCGCGCGGGTGGCGCCCAGCGCGCTGATCCGCTGGGCGGCGTCCACGCTCAAGCCCAGCCAGCCACCGGACCAGCTCTGCCCGGCCGCGTTGAGCACCGCCAGGCCGACGTCGGTCGCTGGGCGACCCAGCACTGATTCCAGCAAGCCACGCACCCTCGGTTGCGCCTCCACGGCGGTGACCAGCGCAGCCACTTCAGCCGGCAGCGGCGTGAACCGCACCGCCGCCCCCACCCCTGCCAGCACCACCCCGATCACATTGACCCCCACCGCCACGACCGCCCACTCGACCCCGCCCGCCACCGCGTCGCATTGCGCGGGCTCGATGCGGGTTTTGACGTCCCGATAACCCCGTTGAGCCCGCTGAATGCGGGTTTCGAGACGGTCTACGACGGCAACCAGGTCGGGGAGGGTGGGGGTGGGTGGGGTGGCGCTTAGGGAGACGATGACGCGGGAGAGGGGGGCGTTGACGCAGGCCCACTGCACCCCGGGGAGTTGCTGGAGTTCGCGTGCCAGAGTTTCGCTGTAGCGCGAGCCGTTGGGCTGCTGCGCGCACCGCACTTCGATCGTCGCCCGGCCGTGCCGCAGGCTCGCGCGCCGGCCAGCTACCCGGTCGGTCTCCAGCGCCTCAAGCACCCGTCCGGGCAGTGCCAGCGCTGCACCGAGCAATCCGGTCAGCACGTGCGACGGTTACGGACGCGCAGTGATCTTCGGGCGAACCTCCTGGAGAACCTCCTGGCGGGCCAGGCGCTCGGCGATGTAGCTGCCCGCGCCCAAGGTCAGCGCCACCGGCCACTCGATGATCTCGATGGTCGCCAGCGCGGCCAACCCACCGAGCCACAGCAGCCGCAACGGATCCACATTGCCCATCCCGGGCAGCGACGGTAGCTGGAATCCAGCCAGGAATCCCTGCGTCTCTCCGGTTGCCGGCCGGTGCACCGCCGCACCGATTTCTGCTTGCGCGGGCTTGGCCGCTTCTGCGTCGACGGGCTTCGCCTCGCCGCCGGTCGTCTGATTGGCGGCTTCGCCGCCGGCGCCCGATTCTGAACGCGCACGCGAAGGCATGGTTCCTCCTAAGCCGGGTACTCGGGCATACCCGCTGGAAACCCCGCCTAAGCGGCCGACACCCGTAAGGAGAGGCACCCATGACGAAACCAGCCGGGCAACGCGCCGCTGAGCGGGTGCGCAAGCGCCACGACCTATGCATCAATGTGCCGGGCCTGGGCACGATCGACCTCGGGCCGCCCGACCAGCTCGCCTACCTCGCCGGGATCGCCACCCTGGCCGCCCTGGAAATCATCGAATGGCCGCTGGCATGCATCATCGCCGCCGGGCACGTGCTGGCCGATCAGCGCCGCAGCGCAACCCTGCACGCGTTCGGTGAGGCGCTGGAGCAGGCCTAGAGACCACACCTCACCACCCGATATGGAGACATATCGGGGTAAAAGGCGGCGCCTTTACCCCGATATGTCTCCATATCGGGGTGTCGGAGATCGTCGGGGTGTCGGAGATCAGAGATAAACCGCTGCGATCAGGGTGAGTACCAGGCAACCGCCGAGTACCTGCAGGACCCGGTCGCCCAGCGCGATCTCTTCGGGCTCGCCACCGTTGCCGCCATCGACGTCGACGGCGTATCGCAGTATGGCGATCACGAAGGGCACCAGCGAGATCACCGGCCAGCGGGAGTGGTTGGTCTGGCTGAGCTGGAACGCCCAGAGACCGTAAGTCATGATCACCCCGGTGGCCGACAGGGTCCACACGAACCGCAGGTACGACGACGTGTAGCGCTCAAGCGACTTACGGATCTTCGCACCGGTCCGCTCGGCGAGCCGGATCTCCGCGTACCGCTTGCCGGCGACCATGAACAGCGACCCGAAAGCGGTGGTCAGCAGGAACCACTGGGACAGCGCGATCTGCGCAGCAGCACCACCCGCAATAGCCCGCATCAGAAAACCGGACGCGACAATCGAGATGTCCACCACCGGCTGGTGCTTGAGCCACCAGCAGTAGGACAGCTGCACCGCGATGTAGATCGCGGTGACCAGTGCCAGGTCGGTGGAGGCCACGAAAGACGTCGCCAGCGCGGCCACGAACAGCACTGCCGCCACGGCCAGCGCCAGCTGCGGGGCCACCACGCCGGCGGCGATCGGCCGGTTGCGCTTGGTCGGGTGCGCCCGGTCGGCCTCGATGTCCTGAACGTCATTGACCAGGTACACGCCGGCCGCCGCCAGCGAGAACGCGACGAAGGCGATCCCGACCGCGGTGAGCACGTGCACGTGGAAGAGCACCCCACCGGCGAAGGGCGCCGCCAGCACCAGAACGTTTTTCACCCACTGCCGGGGCCGCATCGCACGGACAAGTCCGGTTACCGCGTTACCGGGCCGGGGATCGACCCGCAGCGACGCAGTTGTGGTCATCGTTGCTCCCTTTGGCCCGTACCGGGCACCCAACCGCGTAGTCGCCGCCGCATCCCGGCACCGATCACTGCGCCCAGCGCGGAACCCACCAGCACGTCGGTCGGGTAATGCACGCCCAGCACCAGCCGGCTGATCAGCATCGGAGGCACCAGGGCGGGAGTGAGCCGGCGACGCAGCAGCCCGCCGTAGAGGATCGCCGCCGCAGTGGTCGAGGCGGCGTGCGAGGACGGGAAGGACAGCTGGCTGGGCGTGCCCGCCAGGACCGCAACCGCGGGATCAGTCGGACGGTGCCGGCGCACCACCCGCTTCACCGCAATGGATGTCCCATGCGCGGCAGCCACCGCAGCCGCGGAGACCAACCAGTCCTTTCGGCGCCGCCGATCGACCAACGCTGCCAGCGCACCGAACGCCAGCCAGCCCAACGCGTGCTCGCCGAAATACGACAGCCCGCGGGCGGCGGTCACCACCTGAGGTACCGCGATCCGGCGCTGCACCGCGGACAGCAGCGCGATCTCCTGCTGGTTTGGAGAACCCCGTCTTTGCAACATCACGCCTCGAATACTCGCTTCCAGCCAGTGCGGTCAGTTAGGTGGGACGCCGCGGCCCGGTAGCGCTTGCGCAGCGCGGGGAACTCAGCGGCGAGTTGCTTGTGCAGGGCCACGGAGCGGACGAGCATGGCACGGAACGCCTGCGGGTCCCGCTTGCGGTAGGTCACGCCGCGGCCGTCAGCGGTCGAGACGGTCACCCCATCCAGCGCGGAGAGCACGAACCAGCGCGCCTCCTGCCGGGACAGCGCCAGTTGCGGGCGCTGCTGCGCGCGGGCATCGACCGGCCGCATCTGGTGCGCCAGGCGCTTGAGCAGGGTTGCGCCGATGGTGACCGGGTTGGTGGGTGGTTTGAGCATGCGCTGCAGCGCCAGCCGACCACCGGCTGGCAGCGGCAACTCTTGGGAGTCCACCACCTGCCCATCGGTGAAGTCCGCGCACCGGGCACGGACCTCACCCAGCGCCGTGGGCAGCTTGTCGAACAGCGCCTGCGGTCCGGCCAGGAAATCCCGGATCGCCATCTCCTGCAGGGCCAGCGTGGAGTACTCCATCGCCAGCGCGTGCTTTAACGCGTGCTTGAAACTGTCGGCGACCAGCGTGGTGGGCCGTTCTTCGGTGCCGTGCAGTGCCGCGCCGACCAGCCGGTTGCGGAGGTGGAAATAGGCCTGCCAGTCGGTGGCGTCATCCTTGTCGGCGAAGGACATGTGCCAGATCCCGACGCCGGGAACGGTCGCGGTGGGGTAGCCCGCCGCGCGGGCTCGCAACCCGTACTCGACGTCGTCCCACTTGATGAACAGCGGCAGCGGCAGCCCGATGTGCTCCGCGACGGTGCGCGGGATCAGGCACATCCACCAGGCGTTGTAGTCGACATCGGTGCGCCGGTGCATCCAGGTGGTGTCGCGCAGCGAGTGTTGCGCGAAGTCGTGGTCGTACTCGGTGCCGGGGGCTTTGTTCCACCGCATCCGTCGCCGGTCGACGATCTCACCCCAGGCGTGCAGCCGGGAACGAGCCTGGGCCTGCAGCATCTGCCCACCGACGAGCATCGGGTGGCGGGCAAACCGGGAGAACGCCACCGCCCGCAGGATCGAGTCCGGTTCCAGGACGATGTCATCGTCCATATAAAGGATCTGCTCACAGTCGGTGTTCTCCAGTGCCTCGTACATCACCCGCGCATAGCCACCGGAGCCACCGATGTTGGCCTGGTCGATGATCCGCAGCCGATCGCCCAGCGCGGCCTGCGCCACGGCGAAGCCGTCCTGGTCGCGGACCTTGTTGATGCCCTGGTCGGGGATCACCACTGCCGTCACGATCGACCTGACCAGGTCGTCGGAGCCGATCGCCGTCAAGGTGGCCACACAGTCGGTGGGCCGGTTGAAGGTGGGCATCCCGATGGTCACCGCGGCGCGCCCGGGCGCGGTGACCGGCGCGTGCCAACCACCCGAGTGCACGATGAGCTCCGAATCCTCGGTGCTGATGTCGAACCAGTACCAGCCGCCGTCCTCGAACGGTGTCAGGTCCAGCTCGATATCCAGCTGGCAGCGGTTTGATCGCCGGCTCCGCAGGCGACTGTCGACGAGTTCCCCTTGCACATGAATCTGAGTCGCGTCGGCCTTCGATCGGTAGATGTCGATGCGCCCGGCACCCTCGAGGTCCAACCGCAGGCGCAACGTGCGCAGCGTGCTCCAGCGCCGCCAGTAACTGGCCGGGAACGCGTTGAAGTACGCCGCGAAGGACACCTCGGTCTGCGCGGGGACCTGCGCGCTCGTGCGGGACAGCGCACGCACCCGCCGCCCGGCGGGGCTGGCGACGCTGACGTCGACATCGAGCGTCCCGGCAGCGCTACCGGACGGCGGCCGTACCCGCGGGGCCGCGCCTGATCGCTCGTCGAGGTACAGCGCGCGGACTGCCATCGGATCGGCCCGGCGCGGGAAGATCACCCGCTGCAGCAGGGTCGACAACGACTCGGCCGGTGCGCTGGTACCCGAGTGATCAGGGCTACAGACGGTGCTGCTCGGCATGAACTCCCCAGTCCGGGCGAGATAGCGGTGTCGGCGTGGCCAGAGGGTAACGCGAGGCGGCGACCCGCCGTCGGGCGGCCGGGTGTGGCCGCCGGTGGGCGTCCCGCTACGGAGACACCGCACCGCTGCCCGGCGAGATCGAAAACTGCCGGTTATCACCGGACATTGACGGCGAACGAACCGCAGCTGCGGCTGACTGCGCGCCCCACCGACGGCTGAATGAGCAATTGATGCACATTCAGTTAACTGCGCGCACCTCCGCAGCCGGCTGCGGATAGCTTTATCGCCCGGCTTTTGTCTCCATCCTGATCACCGACGGAACGGCGGCTGCATGCGCGGGTACATTGTCGAACAACCGCACAGCGTGTTCGGCCGGCAACAACTGATTGTCCAGCGCGCGTTTTTCGCCGCCGCCTTCCCGGAGACGCCCGACGATCTCTACTCCCGATGCACGAAGGGGGTGGTCGAACGGCAACGCCAGCGCGTCACCATCCGGCCGCACGCCCACCTGTCGACGAACACGTTTTTCGGACGCTTCCCAGCCAGCTACTGGCAGCGGTGGACCGACGTTGAGCAGGTCGAGTTCCGGGTGATCGCATCCGGCGCCGGCCGGATCTCGCTCAGGGCATCGGACAGCGCCGGAGACGCTCGCACTGTCGCCACTGTCGTGGTCGACGCCGCGAGCGATGAGCGAGTACGGCTGGTGGCGGACGTCGACAGATACGTCGACGGTGGAGCGTTGTGGTTGGAGGCATCCACCGAGTCGGCAGAGCTGGTACTCGAGGCAGGCTGTTGGTCAGTTGCCAAACGTGAACCGGTTCGCCCGGCAGCTGTGGTCATGTGCACCTATAACCGCGCCGACGACTGCCTGCGCACGCTGGATACGCTGGCCCGTGACGGCACCGCGCTGGCCATGGTGAACACGGTATACGTCGTCGATCAGGGAAATGAAACCCTGGAGTCCCGATCGGGATTCAATGAAGTCCAGAACGTACTCGGCTCGAAACTGTGTTATATCCGGCAGCCCAACCTGGGCGGCGCCGGCGGATTCACCCGCGGGCTGTACGAGAGCACCGCAACCAGCCACACCGACCCGGCACATATTCTGTTCATGGATGACGACATCGTACTCGAACCCGATACCGTGGTTCGTCTTGCGAGCTTTGCCAACTGCACGGCCGCGCCCACCATTGTCGGCGGGCAGATGCTTTACCTGCTGCATCCAAACCAGTTGCACGTCGGCGCGGAAGCCGCTGATCTGGCGGTCCTGCGGGCTGGACGGCCCGTCAAGGACGCACTCGTGCAAGCAGATCTGATCAAGATGTGCCAGGAGATCCGGGTGGATGCGGAGTACAACGCCTGGTGGTCCTGCCTCATCCCGCCCGAAGTCGTCGCCGCCATCGGTTACCCGCTGCCACTGTTTTTCCAGTGGGACGATATCGAGTACGGCTTGCGAGCCCGCGCGCATGGCTACCCGACGGTGACGTTGCCCGGGGCCGGAGTCTGGCACGCGGACTTCCACTGGAAAGACTGGGACGACTGGTCTCGCTACTTCAGCCTGCGTAACTCTCTGATAGTCAATGCGTTGCATGGTCCACCGGCGAGGGCCGCCACGGCACGGTTCTTACTGGATCAACTGCTGATTTATCTCGTCTCGATGCGCTACGGCTTGGCCGCCACCTTGATCATGGCAGTGGAGGATTTTCTGGCCGGCCCCGATGTCTTGCGCGACGGTGGTGTCGGGGCGGTGGTCGCCGTTCGCAAGCTCCGCGCCGGCTACCCGGAGACGTCCCGGCACCCCGCCTACGGCCTTGCCGGGATCGCCGCGACGGCGATCCCGGTCACCGCGGCCGCACCAACCCCGTCGAAACCCAGGCTGGTGCTGGCCAAACGGTTGATCTGGCAACTGCTCCGCATGCCCCGGGGCAGCGCCGCCATCAGTGCCCGCGACTCGCACTGGTGGCACGTGTCGCTGTTCCAGACAGCGGTGGTCACCGATCCCTCCCAGCAGGGTGTCCGGGTCCGCCGCCTCGACCAGGCACAGATGCGCAAACTGGGCGCCCAGGGCCTGCGGGTACTTGCTCGTTTCATGCGTGCCCAGCCGCGGGTCCGGCGCGCGTACCGCGCGGCCATGCCGGCGCTGACCAGTGGGCAAAACTGGCAACGGCTCTTCAACAGTCGATCACTGGCTTCGGCGCCGTCCGAGCCAGGAGATTCGCCGCAGAACGAGGGTGTGCGGCCCGTGCACAGGTGAGCTGAATAGCCGCCCGAACATGACTGCGCGGCGAGGGCACATGAGCGGCGAAGTATTTCATGTCGATACCAGCCAGCCCGCGGTCGCAGCTGGACATTGCGCAGATATCTGCGCATTCATGACGAACCACCGGCGCCGCTACGCTGCCCCGGCGAGTCCACGACGAGGATGGAGATTGACCACAGTGCGCAGGCGCATCCGTGCGGCGATACGAGCCCGCCTCGTGCGGGTGGTCGATGAGGTCGTCACCGCACATCGACGCGAGTTGGAGGCCAGGTTGATCGCCCATCAGCGGGAGTGGGAGACCACGCTGACCGCGCACCGCCATGAGGTGCAGGCCGCGCTCACCACGGAGATCGAACGTGTGATCAAGGCGGTGCACGATGTGGAGTTCCGGTCCCGGCGGGACCTGTGGGCGGCCGGCGAGAGGCAGGCCGCCACGTCCAGTGAGCGCTTCGCTCGGGAGGCGATGCCGACCGCCGCGGTGTTCGATGACCCCATCGCGACCTTGGAGCATGCCTTATCACTGGCTCCTGCCGGCGGGATGGCGCTCGAATTCGGCGTCTACGAGGGTCGGACACTGCGGGTGATCGCCGCCGCACGGCACCGCCGGCAGGTCTTCGGCTTCGATTCCTTTCAAGGACTGCCGGAGGACTGGCGATCGGGCTTACCGGCAGGCACTTTCGCCACCGGCAACGTGCCCGATATTCCAGGCGCCGAATTGGTCGTCGGATGGTTTGCAGACACGCTCCCCGACTTCCTGGCGCGTCATTCCGGCCCGGTGTCGTTCCTGCATCTGGACGCGGACCTGTACTCGTCCACGGTCACCGTCCTCAAGCACGTGGGTCCGCGGCTACGACCCGGCAGCGTGATCGTGTTCGACGAGTACTTCAACTACCCGGGCTGGCAACAACATGAACACCGCGCCTGGCAGGAGTTCGTGGCAGCTTCTGCCATCGAATTCCAGTACGCGGCCTACACGTGTAACAACGAGCAGGTAGCCATCGTCGTCACCGACGTCGCGCGGTGATCAATCCTGCACTTTTCCGACGTGCAGCACAGAACTGATCACATGTCGGACGCGCCTGCGCTGGCCGGGCCGGGGCCGCCATCCGGCCGGGGGCCGGTGCCGCCATGCAGGCGGAGGCCGGTGTCGCCACGCGGTCGAGGGACCGGGCGCGGACGGGGCACGACGGCCTCACCGAAGACCCGATCCCAGGACTCGACCGAGGTCAGCGTGGGAATCGCCGCGCGGTAGCGCTGGGCGGTGACAGCCCACTCCGCGATCAGCCGCCGGTGCAGCGTGATCGTGCGAGCCAGCAACGCGCGGAACTGCTGCGGGTCCCGCTTGCGGAAGGCGACACCACTGCCGTCGGCATTGGACACCGTGGCGGAGTCGACCATACCGAGCAGGAACCAGCGAGCGTTGTCAGCCGGCACGTTGATCTGAGGGCGTACCCGGGTCTGCGGTTTCGGTGCCCGAAGGTGACGGTAAACGGTGTACAGCGCACGCTTGGCGATGGCGGTCGGGCGCACTGGCGGGTTGAGCAACCGCTCCATGCGGACTGGATCGAACAGCGGCATCGGCAGTTGCTGGGCGGAGGAGAAAGTCCGCGCGTCGTCGTAGCCCTGGCGCAACTTCTGCACCGCGGGCAGCGCGTCGCGAAGCGAGGCGAACAAGCCCTCCGGCCCGTCGAGGAAATCCTCGATCGCCTTGTGGTGGAGTGCCACCGTCGAATACTCCATGGCCATCAAATGCTTGAAGGTGGTGCGGAAACCCTCGTGCACGATCGCCGGGCGGACGTTGTACGGGCTGTGCAACGCCATCGTGATCAGGCGATTGCGCAGGTGAAAGTAGGCCGTCCAGTCGGTGGTGTCGTCCTTGTCCGTCCACGGCATGTGCCAGATCGCACAACCAGGCAGGGTGACGGTGGGAAAGCCGCATTCGCCGGCCCGCAAGCCGTACTCCGCGTCGTCCCACTTGATGAACAACGGCAACGGAAGCCCGGTATTTTCGAGTACCTCGCGGGGGAGAAGACACATCCACCAGGCGTTGTAGGTGGAGTGGATGCGGGCGTGCAGCCGGCGTTGCTGGCGCAGCGTCGCCGCGGCGAAGTCGTGCCCAGATAGCGACCCCGGTGCCGGGCGCCAGAAGCTGGACTTCAAGTCCACGATCTCGCCCATGGCGTGCAGCTGGCTGCGGACTTGCAGGTTCAGCATCTGCGCGCCGACGATCACTGGCGAGGATGTCGCGCTGGCGAAGGCGTGCGCGCGCAGCACGCTGTCCGGCTCCAGCCGAACGTCGTCGTCCACCAGCAGCACGTGCTCGATGCCGGTGGTACGCAGCGCCTCGAGCATGCCCCTGGTGAACCCGCCCGAGCCACCGAGGTTCTCCTGATCGATCACGATCAACCGATCACCCAGCTGCGCCGCTGCATCGGCGAAGCGCTGGTGATCCCCCACCTTGACGGTGCCCTGATCGACGACGAAGACCTTGGCGACGACGTCGAGCACCGCTTGGTCTTCGGCCAACGCGGCCAGCGCGGTGACGCAGTCCGCTGGACGGTTGAAGGTTGTGATCACCACCGCCAGCGGCCGGACCGGTAACGGCTCGTCGACGATCCACGCGGCGTCGGTGACGGTCAGCGACTGACGCTCGGTCGCCACGTCGAACCAGACCCACCCGCCGTCCTCGAACGGCGCCAGTGACTCCCGGAACTCGAGGTCAACCTGGCTAGTCCCGGCGTCAAGCTGCTTGCCCTCCAGGTGGACGACCTCGCCGTTGGACTTGGAGCGGTAGAGGTCCACCCGACCGGCGCCTTGTACGGTCAGCCGCAGCGCCACCTCCTCCACCCGCGTCCAGCGCTTCCAGTAGCTGGCCGGAAAGGCGTTGAAGTAGGTAGCGAAAGACAATTGGCACGCCGGCGGCACGCTGACCGCCGACCGGGACAGGACCTCGGCGGTGTGTCCATGCCGGTTTTCTGCTTCGTCGAGGTAGAGTGGCCGAACCTCCGGGGGATCGTCAGGCCGGGGTAGTACCACTCGGTGCAGGACCCGCTGTGGGGACACCACGCCGGCGCTCGGGCCGACCTGCAGCGAGCTGACGTCGGACAACTTGCTGTCTGCCGCGTTGTTACGGGCGGCTTCTGCGCGGGCGGCCCGCTCGATGGCCGTGGGCGTCTGCGCCCGCGCTGCTTCGCTGGTAGTCACGTGTTCCTTTCCCGGGCCCCCGCCCGTCTCGCGCTGATCATCGCAGATCGGGCGCGGTGGGACGCACGAGGGCCGCTGGAACCGTTACCAGGATCCTGGGCGAATAACGTTCAGCGCGGTGCCACTGCGTGCAACGCCAGTTGGGTGAGTTCCCACAGCACGTGGTAGGTCGTGGTCTGAGCTTCCTGGATGCGGTGCACGGACGCCGAGGGCATGACGAACAGGTGGTCGATGGTGCCGGCTTCGGCCATCTTCCCGCCGTCGTAACCGGCCAGGCCGATGGTGAGCATGCCGCGGCGGGTGGCTTCGGCGAAGCCGCGCAGCACGTTCTCTGACCCACCGCTGGTCGACAAGCCCAGCGCGATGTCGCCGGCGCGGCCGTTGGCGGCCAGGGACCGGGCGAAGACCACATCGAACGACACGTCGTTGGCCAGTGCGGTGAGCACGGCGACGTCGGTGGTCAGGGCCGCTGCGGGCAACGGCTTGGCGGCCGGACCCGGGTTGGAGAACAGCTCGGCGACGGCCTGGGCGTCGGTGCTGCTGCCGCCGTTGCCGAAGGTGAACAGCCGGCCGCCGGCGGCGAAGCGCTGGGCCATCGCGTCAGCACACTCAAGAAGTTGCTCCCGGTAGAGCTCCAGCACGTCGGCACGCAGCCGGGTGATCTCCTCGGTTTTGTCGGCGGTCGACCGGCTCACCTGCGCGAGCACCGCGTCTACGTCGGTCACGCCCGAGTACAGGAACGGGTATAGCGACTCGAATTCGGTCATGTTCACCCCACCGTGTTGTTCAATGTTGTTCAACCCAAGACGCGGGGCGCGAGCACACCGGGCTGTTCGAAGAAGACGTGCACCAGCTCCCACAGCACGTGGTAGGTGGTGACGTGGATTTCCTTGACCACTCGTGGATCGTCGGAGCGGGCCACGAGCACGTGGTCCAGCCGCGGGATCCGCGCGATCCGGCCACCCTGGTCGCCCTGGCCGCCGACCAGCGCCACCGTCAACAGGCCCGCGTCGCGAGCAGCCTCCAGCGCGCGAGCGACGTTGGGGCACTGACCGTCGGCGGAAATGCCCAGCGCGATGTCGTCTGGCGCGGCCAGTAGCCGCAACTGCGCAGCGAAGCTGTCCTCGACGCCGGCGCAGCGGGCGATCCCGCTTATCGCTGCGGCGTCGTTGGCCAGCGACACTGCCGGTAGCGCCCGTTTGCCCATGATGACGGGGTGCACGAACTCCACCACGATGTGTGCCGCATCAGCGGCCGCGGACCCGTTGCCGAAGCACAGCAACCGGCCGCCGCGGTGGAACCGCAACGCCATGTCATAGCAGGCGCGGCCTACCGCCTCGGCGTCGCGGCCCAGCGCCTTGGTCGGCTCCGTGCGACGCGCAAAAGCCTGATCCACCTGGGCGCCCGTCAACGCAGCGATCATCCCCGTCCGCCTCTCCCACCACGGAACATAAGCAGTTTCTACGATAGTCCTAGTTATTACCATAGTTGTAGTATTTTATCGGCATGGCGCCTCGCTCCGAGCCGGCTGCACACCGCAGCAGGACGCACGGTGCGCTGGCCAGCACCAGCCGGCTCCAGATCTTGACGCTGTTACGCGGCGGCAGCACCCCGCTGGATGTGGCGCAGATCGCCGCGCACACCGGCCTGCACCCCAATACGGTGCGTTTCCATCTGCGGGTTCTCGTCGGTGCTGGCCTCGCCTCGTGCCGCACCGACCCGCGGGGTGGCGCCGGGCGTCCCCGGCTGGTCTACACAGCGACCACACCTGGCTTCGGCGACCCGCAGCCGGATGGCTTCCAGCTGCTCGCCGACATCCTCACCAGCTACCTGGCGGCCAGCAGTGCAGGTCCTGCGCGCCTGGCCGAGGAGGCAGGGCAGGCCTTTGCGCGCCGCCACCCGCAGCCCGCCCAAGCGGTCACCGCCGATGAGGCCGCCCGTCACGTGACCGCGATGTTCGCCGAACTCGGTTTCGAACCCGAACTGGTTGCCGACGGCCAGGATGTGCAGTTGCGGCTACGCTCCTGCCCCTTCGGCGCGCTGGCGGACAAGTATCCCGAGGTGGTGTGCGCCATGCACCTGGGTTTGCTCCGCGGCACCCTGCACCAGCTCGGTGCCCCCGTCACCGCCCGCACCATGCAGCCCTTCGCCGAGCCCCACGTGTGCGTCGCGCACCTGGGTCCCACCTAGCCCGCAGACTGCTATTTGAAGTGGGTTAGGAGGGTGCGGCAGAAGGCTGGGAGGTCGTGGGGGTTGCGGCTGGAGATCAGGTTGCCATCGATGACGACTTCCTCGTCGACGACGGTGCCGCCGGCATTGCGGATGTCGGTGCGGATACTCGGGTAGCTGGTCAGGGTGCGCCCGCGGACGACGTCGGCTTCGACGAGCGTCCACGGTCCGTGACAGATCACGCCGACCGGCTTGCCCGATTCGACGAAGTCCCGCACGAATGCCACCGCCGCGCTGTCCTGCCGCAGCGTATCCGGGTTGACCGCGCCGCCGGGCAGGATGAGCGCGTCATAGTCGTCCACCGACACCTCTGAGACGACCCGGTCCACATCGAATTCGTCAGCCGGTTCGATGTCGTGGTTGGTGGCCTGGATAGTGCCTGGCTCCAGCGACACCAATTCGGCAACCGCGCCGGCCTCGGTGACTGCCTGCCGCGGCTGCACCAGCTCTTTTTGCTCCACGCCCCGCGCCGCCAGGATTGCCACCCGCCGGCCGGTCAAGCTCTCTGACATGGATTGGGCGTACCCGCGCAGCCAGCACGGCAAACCGGGGGTCGTTCGGCTACCAGTCTCCGCTGCTGCCTGATTCGTCCGCGCCCCCGCCACCGAAGTCGCTGTCCTGGCCGACGACCCAGTCGCCCTGATCGGGCCGCCCGCTTTGACCGGAATCGTACTGGCCGCGATCGCGGTCGTACATCTGGTCTTGGCGGAACTGCTGCTCCTCGCCTTGCATTTTGCCCAGCTCATATCCGAGTAATCCGCCACCCACCGCCCCGATCGCACCCGCCGCTCCGGGGCCCATTCCCGAGCGGTAGGACTGGCCGTAAGGTGAGCCATAGTCGGGGTAAGAACCCATCGGTGGCGGACCGCCAGTCATCGATCGCCCGAAACCAGACCGCCCGAAACCGGACCGGATGCGGCGGCGTAGCAACACAACGACGGCCACGATCGCACCCAGCACCAAGATGATCGGAAGCAGACCAATGCCTCCCGAATGGCTCACAACGCGCTGCGCCGGTGCGCGACCACGGTGGGCTGCCGTCAGGGTGGTACGCAGGTTGTCCAGCGCGGCGGTAACCGCCGACGTGTAGTCACGGCTGCGCTGCATCGTGGCGACGAATGCGCTATTTGCGTTGGATTCCGCCGCGAGCGCAGCATTCCGGGAGATTCCGGCTTGAGAACCAATCTGGATCGACTCGTGACGGGACTGCGTGTTGATGCCCAGGACGATCGGGAAGGTCGCGCTTACCTTATTTCTGACGTCGGTATCGAACGTCGACTTACTCGCTGCGTCCTGCGTCGTGGCCCAGATGTAGACGCCGACGGGCAGGGTGGCCGCATCATTTTGTACCACTGTCGCATTCAATACATGGGCGTCATCCTGGATCTGAACCGTGCTCCCCCACGCCGGCGCCGCTCCGACCAGCACTGCGACGGACACCGCGACCGGCACGGTCAGTCGATACGCGCGACTGCTCATCCTCACGTCGACCCTTCTGCTTCATCGGCTTCGCCGGGGGTGGTAGAGAATCCAACCTCGGCGTCACGACCGGCGGCACCGGCCGCGGGGATGCCGGGATACCACGATCAGCCGCCACCACCATGGCAGTATAATTACAATACGGTTACAATCGGTGGACGGTAGCCCTGCCCGGGTAGGGTTTCGGCCACCTGAACGCCACTATGCCCGGTACTTTCCCAGGGTTCGTCACTGTCGGTGATGACCAGCAGCATGGTAACCGAGCCCGCATCGCCTGCGTTACGCGGGCCCGTCCATGGGGAGCCTCGCCCGCGCGACCGGAAATCGCGCCCGTACCGGCGATCGTGGGAGTCCATGAACCCGCTGATGAACAGCCGCGAGACGCATTTCGCCTGCGCAAATCAATAGATGGCCACGCGTGGTGACCGGCGACTCCCGGGGAGCAACATGTGCATTTGCACATTCGTACTACGTTCCAGGATGGCACAGAACGGTTGCTAAGGACTAAACCGACGAGGCGCTCGGATTGGCTGATAGTCAAACACGGTCGGTAACACGCGTAGCTCCAGTTGCCAGAGATGAATCTACGTAGTACGAGTGAACAGGTGACGGTTCATCGTGTGACCGGCCGTGGGCGGACCGATCTGCACGATCTCAACTGGGGCGCGGATTCGCCGTAGGTGCCGTCACGGGGCGCGAACCGCTTCGGGGCTTCATTTCCCTCGGGCGGATGGACGCATAGAGCGTCACCCGGGATACACAAATGGTCCTGGGAGATGAGTTACAAGGAGGGGCGAATGAAGGTCTCAGATATCTTCTCAATGGGCGGCGGTTGCGGCGGCGGCTACGGCGGCCACGATGGCGGCCACGGTTACTACAGTTACAGCAGCTACGGTGACTACAACAACCGCCACTACAGCTACTCTCGGAGCAGCTACGATGGTGGGGGCCGCCGGTATGGCGGTCGGCGTGATCGTGACCACCTGATCAGTGTCAGGGTTGACCGCCTACTACGACTAAACGTTCTCTAGGCCTGGCATCGCTGCCAATCTCGGCGGTGGGCCCCCCCCCC
>DASUVX010000119.1:0-5261 GCA_036378735.1 Pseudonocardiaceae bacterium
CGGCGTCATCATCTCGCCCCAGGCGGAGCAAGCACTCGTGGTACCCGTGCAGGCTCCATACGTTGTTCGGGTGCTGGCACGCGCGCGGCAGTGTCTCGTCGAACCCGAGATCGGCAGCGTAAACCGCCGCCGCTGACTCGACTTCGCCCTGCTCGAGCAGGAGCGCCCCGTAGGCGTGGCGCGTCGGCTGCATCCACCCCCACGGCTCGTCGTAGGGAAGGTTGTCGTCGAGGGCGATAGAGCGCTCGAGCGCGGCGAACGCCACGTCGTACTCGCCCTTCCGGTAGGCGAGTTCGCCGTCGAGCATCGCGGATGCGATCGCGAGGATGTCCAGGCAGCTGTTGTTGAACAGCGTCCGGCTCTCCGGGATGTCGTTGATGGCCAGGCGGAACAACCCGCGCTCGGTCTCGGCATCGCCGATCAGTCCGGTAGCCGAGAAGGCGACCCCGCGCGCGTAGTGAATCATTGCCGTCGTCACGCAGTACAGCTGCCGGTCGGCGGGCACCGGCAGGGCAAGTATGTCCGCCCACCGGCCGAACCGGATGAGCGCGTGGACCCGCATCGCCAGGAAGCCTTCGAGCCAGTCGGCCATGGGCGGGCTCTGCACGCGGAGCAGTTCCTCCGGTATCGACGCCTCGAGCTGGGCGGCGGTCTCCAAGGCCACCTGCGACTGCCCGAGGAACATCGCACCGTAGATCTTGAAGTGGTAATCGTGCGATCGGTACAGCGTGTAAAAGTTCATCGCGCCGGTGCGCCGCAGGTACTTCTCATCGGCGGTGATCGCGGCGCTATTGCCGGACACGACCTGCCGGAAATCGCCGCAGACCACGTCGAGGTGGGAGGGCATGTGCTGGAGGTGTCCGGCGTCCGGGACCAGGCCGCGCAGCCGGTCGGCCGCGGTGAGGGCGGCTTCCGGGACCGGTGACATCTCCATCAGGTGGATGTACATGTGCAGCACGCCCGGGTGGCTAGCTCCTGCTCGGGACGCGATGGCGCGGTCGAGCACGGCCTTGGCCTCCAGCGTGCGCGCGCCGGCTTCGGGCCGACCCGTCCGGATGTCCCACAGCTGCCACGGTGTGAGGTTGATCAGGGCCTCCGCGTACAAAGCGGCGATATCCGGGTCGTCGGGGGCCAGTTCGTAGACCGCCCGCATCGCCTCCGCGTACGACGCGTTCCAGACCGAGCAGTCCTCGGCGGCTCGCGGTTGCGGATACCGCACGCGGAGTGCCCCGATGAGGGCTTGCTCGGCCGGCGTCGCTCCCGCCGCCACCGCGTGCGCCTGCTCGACCGCGGCGTGGGCACGGCCGACGGTCCGCGTCAGGTCAGCGGCGTCGAAGAACTCCCAGGGCTTGTTGTAGTTCGGCCCCAGCGCGTAGGCGATTCCCCAGTGCGCCATGGCACAGCCCGGATCAGCCGCGGCGGCGGCCTCGAAGCAGGCGACAGCCTCCTCATGGTTGAACCCATAGGTCCAGGCGAGACCGCGGTCAAACCACAGCTGCGCCTGCGCCGAGGATGTCGTAACAGGCCGGCTGAGGGTACCTAGGTCGTAGTAGTCCACCAGCAATGAGGTTTAACCACCGCCGTTCGCTTAAAAGGCTCGTTGTCTTTTATGAATGCTTGAGCACCAGGGTAGCCATGAGCCAGACGGTGTTCGGGCCGGTGCTGACGGTGGCGGCGGGGGTGGCGGCCAGGCCGGCGGGCTGGTCTTCGGCCAGCAGTTCCATGTCTGGGGTGGGGGCGAGGTTGACCCGTCCGGTCCATCCGGTGCCGGGGGTGAGGGCGTCGGTGAAGCCGGAGTCGGCGTAGAAGCCGATGGCCAGCTCGCCGCCGGCGGTGGTGGCGGGGGTGGCGCCGGAGCTGACCTTGGCGGCCGCGCCGGTGGTGCCGGTGGCGTGGGCCTGCACGTCTAGTACCGCTGTGCCGGTTGCGGTGGACAGGCCTGAGTATTCCGTCGCGGCCACGCCGATGTCGGCGGTGGAGGTGGTCTTGGCGGTGACGGTGGGCTTGGTGCCGCCGCCCGCGGTGATGGGCGCGGTCCAGACCGACATTTCGGTGCCGTCGGAGGCGGTGAAGTGGGTGAGCTCGGTGTAGGAGTTGCCGGCCGAGTCGGTGACGCTGCTGGTGGTGGCACCGGAGGAATTCCAGGCCCCGACCTCGACGACCATCCGGTTACCAGCGGTGACCGTCGACCCCGGGGTCACGCCCAGCGACCCGCCATGCCCGTGCCCGGACACTTGCTGCACGAACGCAGGGGTGGCGTTGGATGGCGTGACCGCGTTAGACGGCGCCGACGCAGGTCCGGTGCCGATGGCGTTAGTCGCGCTGACCGTGAAGGTGTAGCTGGTGCCGTTGGTCAGGCCGGTGATCGTGGCGGACGTGGCCGGCGGGTTCCCTGAGATCGTAGTGGCCTGCTGAGCGACCCCGGCCGCATATGGCGTGATCGTGTACGAGGTGATCGGTGAGCCGCCGTCGTATGGCGCCGACCACGTCACGGAGGCCGAGCCGTTTCCGGCCGCGGCGGTCACGGCGGCGGGAGCGGCTGGCACCGCCGGCGGCGCCGCGTCCATCCGCACGATGGCAGCCACGGAGGGGACGCCGAGTTTGTTGAGGATGAACAGCATGTAGTAGCCGGGTGGCGCCTGTGCCGCCGAGGCCGGGGCCTGAACGGTGAGCGAGCCGGAACCAGCGGTGAACGACAGCGGCACGAAGTGCTGGTCCATGTCCGCCTGGTGCGTGTCGGCGCCAAGCGAAACCAGGTTCACCGCCGAGATCGAGGCCGCGTCCGGCGTGCTTATGCTCATGCTGGCGCCGTAAGTGGACGATGCCGGTGCCGACGTTATCGTCGGCCGCGGCCCATTGGCCAGGTACGAGGGCGAGTAGACCTGGGCGGAGTACTGACCCGGATCCGTCCCGCCGTCCTCGTGCCCGCCACCCGCGACCAGCACGGTGCCGTCGGGCATCAGGACCGCCGTTGAGTGATAGTTACGCGCGGCCGACATCGAAGCGTCGACGGTCCATTTGCCGGTGGCGGGATCCCAGATCTCGGCGGGCAGAACGCCGGTCGTCACCTGGTTCTGATCGCTGGACGCCTCGCCGCCGACGGCGAGAACGCGGCCATCCGCGAGCATGGTGAGGGTGTGATAGACGCGCGCGTAGTTCATGGGCGCGGCCGGCTGCCACGTCGGATTGGCGGCGGTCAGGTCGATCACCGCCGACCCGGCCTGCGCCGGCGTCGTGTCAATCACGCTCGCCGCGCCGCCACTGTAGAGGATCTTTCCCGGCCGGTACATGACGGACGAGCCGTTGACAACGCCGCTGGCGCCGACCGGTGTCCACGTCTGATTGCCGACATCGAGGAAGAACGACTGATCCTCGGACGGGCCTATCGTGAACACCTTGCCGTTCGGGGTCAGGTACGAGAACGGGTATTCCTCCTCATGCACCTGCGAGGTGGAGACGTTGGACAGGAGCGTCCAGGTGTTCGCCTTCGGGTCGTAGACCTCGGGGGTATCTGCCCAGGTGCCGGCGTTGGTCGAGTTGCCGCTGATAGCGACGTACCGGCCGTCGGGCAATTCCACCAGGTCGGGATACCACCGCGGCAGGTGCATGTTGGCGACCCTGGTCCAGGCTTGCGTGGCGGGGTCGAAGATGTCGGTGTCGACAAGCCCTTGCTGGCCCGTGGTTGTCGAGCCCCAGCCGCCGGCAGTCATGATGCGCCCGTCCGGAAGCTGCACGTTGCCGGCGCAGAAATTGCTCGACGGCGCGTTGACGGTCGTGAATGTCTGCGCCGCCGGATCGTAGACCTCAGTGGGCTCGGGAGTGTCCCAGCCGTCCCATTGCAGCATCTTCCCGTTGTGCATAAGCACCGAATGCACCGTGACGATCGGCCAGGTCCGCAGTGGACCCCATTGACCCTGCGGTGTCGCGCTCGGCGTGACCGCGTTGGATGGCGCCGACGCGAGGCCGGTGCCGATGGCGTTAGTCGCGCTGACCGTAAAGGTGTAGCTGGTGCCGTTGGTCAGGCCGGTAACCGTGGCGGACGTGGCCGGCGGGTTACCTGAGACCGTGGTGGGCTGCTGGGCGGTGCTGCTTATATAGGGCGTGACAGTGTAGGAGGTGATCGGCGAGCCGCCGTTGGACGGAGCGGTCCAGCTTACCGAGGCCGCGGCGTTCCCGGGTGTCGCGGTGACTCCGCTGGGTGCTCCGGGAGCGGTCGGCGCGCCGGGCGACGCTGGCACCAGGACAAGAGCGGCCATGAGCCAGACGGTGTTCGGGCCGGTGCCGGCCGTGGCGGCAGGGGTAGTGCCCTGGCCGACGACCTGGTCCTCGACTAGCAGTTCCATGTCTGGGGTGGGGGCGAGGTTGACCCGTCCGGTCCATCCGGTGCCGGGGGTGAGGGTGTCGGTGAAGCCGGAGTCGGCGTAGAAGCCGATGGCCAGCTCGCCGCTGGCGGTGGTGGCGGAGGTGGCGCCGGAGCTGACCGTGGCGGCGTTGCCGGTGGTACCGGTGGCGTGGGCTTGCACGTCCAGCACCGAGCTGCCGGTTGCGGCCGATACGCCCGAATACTCCATCGCGGCCATGCCAATGTCGGCGGTGGAGGTGGTCTTGGCGGTGATGGTGGGTTTGGTGCCGCCTGCTGTGATGGGGGCGGTCCAGACCGACATTTCGGTGCTGTCGGAGGCGGTGAAGTGGGTGAGCTCGGTGTAGGAGTTGCCGGCCGAGTCGGTGACGCTGCTGGTGGTGGCACCGGAGGCATTCCACACCCCGACCTCCACCACCAGCCGGTTCCCTGTCGTTACCGCGGATCCTGGGGTTACGGTCAGGGACCCGCAGTGGCCGTGCGCGGATACCTGCTGCACGAAAGAGGGGCTCGTCGCTGAGGTGGCGGTTGCTTTGGCGGTGGCGGTGGCGGCCGAGGAGGTCGGCGCGTTGGTCAAACTGACCGTCGTTGGCGCCGCCAGGGCGAGGGCCATAACCACAGACAGACGGCAAGCACGAGTGACACGCGACACCGGTTCCCCCCAGGTTGCGCCTATTCGTCACGCTGACGGTAGATGCCTGGCGGGCGAAATGGAAGACATGTAACGAAATCTCTACCGAGGGTAAATCGTGGCCCTCGAATGCGTGACGTGCGGGGGCGGCGCGTGGCGCGGGTGCGTGGCGTGGGAGCCGCCCGTGGCGTGAGAGCTCCATCTCATAGGTCCGGGAAGAGGCGTCGTGCGGCAGTCGCGTGCCGTCGCCGGATCTCGGCGTCCTTGGCA
>DASUVX010000120.1:0-15945 GCA_036378735.1 Pseudonocardiaceae bacterium
GACCTCGCAGGTGCCCCACGAGATGGAGAAGGCGGCGGTGCACATCGGGCCGTCGGACCATGTGCCGTGGCTGGACGACCGCAAATGGGCCTACGTGCGGCTGGAGGGCCGGGCGTTCGGCGACGTGCCGCTGAACATGGAATACAAGCTGGAAGTCTGGGATTCGCCCAACTCCGCCGGCGTGATCATCGACGCGATCCGGGCGGCGAAGATCGCGGCGGACCGCGGTATCGGCGGCCCGATCCTGTCCGCATCGTCGTATTTCATGAAGTCACCCCCCGAACAGTGCTCTGACTCCGACGGTTACGAGGCCGTCGAAGCCTTCATCCGCGGCGACCGAAACCGCTGACGTCCGGTGTGTCGTTAGCTGATGCCCGCTGTGTCGTTACGAAATGCTCGGTGTGTCGTCCTACGCAGGGCTGTTCCAGCGACCCCCGGGGCCGAGGCGAGCTGATGCCCGTCGGGACGTAACGTTGCGTGGGTGATCGCCGCCATGCTGCCCGGGTCCGCCGAGCTCGCCGGGCGGATCGAGGAACATGTGATCGACAGTGCGCTGCTGAGGGAGAATTTCTTAGGTGATCCCGCGCGCCGCCCGTTGTGGGTCTATGTCCCGCCCGGTTACGACGGCTCGGCGCAGCGCTACCCGAGCGTCTACGTACTCCAGGGCTATACCGGGCAGCTGGCCATGTGGGGCAATCGCAGCGCGTACCGGCAAACCTTTCCGCAAGCGGCCGACGCGGTATTCGCCGCTGGCGACGTCCCGCCTGCGGTGGTGGTCTTCGTCGACGCCTGGACCGCTTACGGCGGTAGCCAGTTCGTCGACTCCCCGGGCACCGGGCGCTACCACAGCTATCTGTGCGAGGAAGTCGTGCCGTTCGTCGACGCGCGCTACCGGACGTTGGCCGATCGGGCGCACCGGGCGATCAGCGGCAAGTCTTCCGGCGGGTTCGGCGCCATGATCACGCCGATGCTGCGCCCGGACTTGTTCGGGGCTTTTGCCAGTCACGCCGGGGACGCGTTGTACGAGATGTGTTACCTGCCTGAGTTCGGCAAGTCGGTGCGCCATCTGCGCGACTACGACGGTGACATCCAGGCTTGGTGGGACGATTTCCAGTCCCGGGTCGCGTTCACCAAGCCGGCCGATGAGCACCTGCTGATGATGCTGGGCATCTCGGCGTGCTTTTCCGCTCGCTCCGACGGCACGCCGGAGCTGCCGTTCGACCCGCGCACGGGCGTGCTGCGCCCGCAGGTGTGGCAACGCTGGCTGGACTGGGATCCGGTGCGGATGGCGCCGCGGTACGCCGACGCGCTGCGCTCGCTGCGGGCGGTGTGGCTGGATGCCGGCACCCGGGACGAGTGGTTTTTGGATCTCGGCGCGGAGGCCTTCCGCTCGGCACTGCTCGCGGCCGGGCTGCCCGAACAGCGGGTGCACTTCGAGCTGTTCGACGCCGGCCACGGCCGGATCGACTACCGCTACCCCCTCGCCCTGTCCTGGCTCTGCCACCGCATCACTGACCCCCCCACCTGATCCGAGCCCTCTCGCCGGCCGGCTACCCCGACATGGAGACATATCGGGGTCGAAGGGGCCCTCGAAACCCCGATATGTCTCCATGTCGGGGTGTCCGGAAGTAGCCCAGCGCGGGCACGGTCAGGCCGTCACGGCCCTGGGTGCGTTGTTCCATATACCCGACGCTGGTGCGCAGTTAAAGTGGTATCCACTGGGTGCTGATACTGGTAATAGGAGTACTACCGTGGCGGTTAACCGTCGTGAGCTGGGCGATCTGCTGCGCTCGCGGCGTGAGCGGCTGCAGCCAGCTGACGTGGGCCTGCCCCCGGGTAGCCGGCGCCGCACCCGTGGCCTACGCCGCGAAGAGGTGGCCGCCCTGGCCGCGATCTCGCCGACGTACTACACGTTCCTGGAGCAGGGTCGCGAGCTGCGCCCGTCCCGGCAGGTGCTCGATTCGCTGGCCGCGGCACTGCGCCTGGACGCCGCCGAGCGCGCCCACCTGCACCAGCTGGCGCACGACACCCCACCGCCGGCGACACCACTCGCCGGCGAGACGCTCGCGACTGGCCTGGCCGAGCTGGTGACGCGGCTCGATCCGTGCCCCACCTACGTGACTGGCCGCCGGTGGGACGTGCTGGCCGCCAACCGGGCAGCCCGCGTGCTGTGGACCGACTGGGCGGCATTGCCCCCGGCGGAGCGCAACATGGTGTGGTGGACTTTCACCTATCGGGCAGCGCGGTCGGTCCTGGTCGACTGGGAGCACGAGGCGTCGATGCTGCTGGCGTGGTTGCGTTCCGCGGCGGCCCGGCATCCGGACGACCCCGGTTTCGATGAGCTGATCGAGCGGTTGCACGCCGCCAGTTCGGCGGTGCGCGCCTGGTGGCCGCGCCACCAGGTGGCTCCCCTGGGGTCGGGTCTCAAGCGGCTGCGTCACCCACAACTCGGCGAGGTGGCCATACGCCACGTCGTGCTGACCGTCGCCGACGAGCCCGGGCAGAAGCTGGTCACCTGCACTGCCGACTACGCCGACCTATCCCGCATCCGCACGCTGGTGCGGTCATCCCGGCTGTCACCGAACTCACTGCTCACGGACTGAGCCGCCGAAGTACGACGTCGACGCGGGAAGGACGTCCCTGACTGGCCGACGCGACCGTGTGGGTAGCGATGCGGGCCATGGCGGCCAGCACCCGCCGGTTGTGGCGAGTGGAGTTGCCCGACGTGGCTGAGGACACGCGCTCACCAGGGCACGACACACCGGGCACCAGGGCACGACACACCGGCTGAGTGGGGTCAGACGACGAGGTTGACCAGCCGGCCGGGGACCACGATGACCTTGCGAGGCTCGGCGTCGTCGATCAGCGTGGCGATGCGGGCTTGCGCCAGCGCCGCGGCGCGTACCTCGTCCGGGCTTGCCGATGCGGGTACCACTACCCGGGAGCGGACTTTGCCGTTGATCTGGATCGGGTACTCCACGGTGTCTTCGACGAGGTAACGCTGCTGCGCTTGGGGCATCGGCCCGTGCGCCAGCGACTGGTCGTGCCCGAGGCGCGACCACAGTTCCTCGGCGACGTGCGGAGCCACCGGCGCCAGCAGCAGCACCAGCGGCTCGGCCACTGCCCGCGGTGTTCCCGGGCCTGCACCATATGTCTTGGTGATGTGGTTGTTCAGCTCGATGAGCTTGGCGATGGCGGTATTGAGCCGCAGCGCGGCATAGTCCTGACGCACCCCGTCGATGGCTCGGTGCAGCGCTCGGAGGGTGTCCAGATCGGGCCGCACATCCGGGGCCAGTTCGGTGTCCACCACCCGCAGCTCGCCGGTGTTCTCGTCGACCAGGTTGCGCCACAGTCGCTGCAGGAAGCGGTAGGCGCCGACGACGTCCTTGGTCGCCCACGGCCGGGAGACGTCCAAGGGGCCCATTGACATCTCGTACACCCGCAGCGTGTCCGCACCGTAGGTGTCGCTCATCTCGTCGGGGGACACGGAGTTGCGCAGGCTCTTACCCATCTTCCCGTACTCGCGGCGGACCTGCTGGCCGCGCCAGATGCAGCGGCCGTCGGGCTCCTCGACGACCTCCTCGGCGGGGACGTAGACGCCGCGCGAGTCGGTGTAGGCGTAGGCCTGGATGTAACCCTGGTTGTACAGCCGCCGGTAGGGCTCCTCGGAGGACACGTGCCCCAGGTCGTAGAGCACCTTGTGCCAGAACCGGGAGTACAGCAGGTGCAACACCGCGTGCTCCACGCCGCCGACGTACAGGTCCAGCCCGCCCGGGTCGTCCGGGCCGTGTAGCGCCGGCCGCGGACCCATCCAGTACCGCTCGTTGACCGGGTCGCAGATCGCCTCGGAGTTGTGCGGGTCGATGTAGCGCAGCTGGTACCAGCACGATCCCGCCCATTGCGGCATGACGTTGGTGTCCCGGCGGTAGGTCTTCCGGCCATCACCCAGATCCAGCGTGACGTTCACCCAGTCGGTGGCTTTCGCCAGCGGCGGGGACGGCTCGGAGTCGGCGTCGTCCGGGTCAAAGGTGGTCGGCGAGTAGTCGGCCACGTCCGGCAGCTCGACGGGCAACATCGACTCGGGCAGCGGGTGCGGCCGGCCCTCGTCGTCATAGACGATCGGGAACGGCTCACCCCAGTAGCGCTGCCGGGCGAACAGCCAGTCGCGCAGCTTGTACTGCACAGTGCCCTCGCCGGCGCCGTTGGCCTCCAGCCAGTCGGTGATCGCTTTTTTGGCTTCCTCGACGCCCAGCCCGTCCAAGAACTGGGAGTTGATTGCCGGGCCGTCGCCGGTGTAGGCCTGCCCGTCGAAACCCTCCGGCGGGGCAACGGTACGTACGATCGGCAACCCGAAGGCCTCGGCGAAGTCCCAGTCGCGCTGGTCCTGCCCGGGCACCGCCATGATCGCACCGGTGCCGTAGCCCATCAGGACGTAGTCGGCGATGAAGATAGGCATCCGCTGGCCGGTGGCTGGATTGGTCGCGTAGGCACCGGTGAACACGCCGGTCTTGTCCCGGCTTTCCTGGCGTTCCAGTTCGGAGCGCTGGGCGGCGGCGCGGCGGTACCGCGCGATCGCCTCCGCCGGGGTGCCAGCGCCCCCGGTCCAGCGGCTGTCGGTATCCGGCGGCCACTGCGCCGCCACGATGTCAGTGACCAGCGGGTGCTCGGGCGCCAGCACCAGGTAGGTCGCGCCGAAGATGGTGTCCGGGCGAGTGGTGAACACCTCGATGTTGGGTGCTCTCCAAGTACCACCAACCCCCCGGTTGGTGGTACTTGGAGAGCCACCTACTGGGAACCGGATCCGGGCGCCGGAGGAGCGGCCGATCCAGTTGCGCTGCATGGTCTTGACCTTGTCTGGCCAGTCCAGGCGGTCCAGGTCATCCAGCAGCCGATCGGCGTAGGCGGTGATCCGCATCATCCATTGCCGCAGGTTGCGCCGAAAGACCGGGAAGTTTCCACGATCACTGCGGCCCTCGGCGGTGACCTCCTCGTTGGCCACCACGGTGCCCAGACCCGGGCACCAGTTCACCGGCGCCTCGGACAGGTACACCAGCCGCTGCGAGTCGATGATCTTTCGCTGCTCGTCGGCGGTCAGGTCAGCCCAGGGCCGGCCATCCGGGGTGGGCCGGGTGCCCTGCGCGTACTCGGTCTCCAGCTCGGAGATCGGGCGGGCCCGCCGCGCTGCGGTGTCGTACCACGAGTGGTAGATCTGCAGGAAGATCCACTGCGTCCAGCGGTAGTACTCGACGTCGGTGGTGGCGATCCGGCGGCGCTCATCGTGACCCAGACCCAGCCGGCGGATCTGCGCCAGGAACGACTCGATGTTCGCCTCGGTGGTGCTGCGCGGGTGCGTGCCGGTCTCCGCTGCATATAGCTCAGCGGGCAGCCCGAAGGAGTCGAAGCCCATGGTGTGCAGCACGTTGCGCCCGAGCATGCGCTGGTAGCGGGCGAAGACGTCGGTGCCGATGTAGCCCAGCGGGTGACCGACGTGCAGGCCACTGCCCGACGGGTAGGGGAACATGTCCTGCACGAACAGCTTGTCCTCGGGCACCACACCATCGGCGGGCGCCAGCGGCCCGACCGGGTTGGGTGCGTAGAAGGTGCCGCGTTCGGTCCACTGGCGTTGCCAGCGGCGCTCGATCTCACCCGCCAGCGTCGCGGTGTACCGGTACAGCGGGACTTCGGCGGGGACACTGCCCTCGTCGGTGCTGCTCATGTCGTCCTTCCGGGCCCGGCCGTGGTCAGGGATACCTCCGCCAAAACAACGAAGCCCCCCAGGACCATCTTGAAGGCCATGAGGGGTCGCCGCGCTGACGTCTTCGCCGGTCAGCGCGGCCTGGGAAGGAGCAGGCGGGCCGTGCTCACGGCGTCCACCATAGCGGGTCGATCAACCGCTTTCGCGCGGCACACGTCCCACCCCCGACATGGAGACATATCGGGGTAAAAGGGGCCCCCTTTTACCCCGATATGTCTCCATGTCGGGGTTATCGACGGCGCAGCGGGCGCCAGTATGGTGGCTTGCGTGCGGGTGTCCATGCTGCTCGGGGTGGTACTGGTGATCGCCGGTGTCGCGGTGTTCACCGTCGGCCTGCTCGGCTGGCGGCAGCGGTTGCCGCGCAACCGCTTCGCGGGCATCCGCACCCCCGCGACGCTGCGCTCGGACGCCGCTTTCATCGCCGCCAATCGGGTAGCCGCCCCACCGGTACTCGCGGCGGGTGCGGTGTGCACCGTGGGCGGCGGGCTGGCCCTCGGGTCGGCCGGCTCCGCGCTCACGGTGATCGTTGCGGTGACCGGCGCCGGCGCGTTAGCGCTGCTGCTGGCCGGGGGGTTGCTGGGCCACCGGGTCGCGGCCGCCACCGTCCCACCGCGGCCGGGTGGTTGCGCCGGATGTATCTGCGGCGGTGCAGGTTGCCGCGCGATCTGACCGTGTAGTAGTAGTACGGGGTTATCCAGGCAGCAGGGCGCGCACCGTGTCGATGGTGTCCGCCTCGGCCGCAGTCTTGTCCGGCCGGTAGCGCTGCACCCGGGCGAAACGCAGCGCAACCCCGCCGGGGTAGCGGATGCTGGCCTGCACCCCATCCAGCTCGATCTCCACCACGAACTCCGGCGGTAGGTACACCACGTGCCCGTCGCACCGCAGCGCCCGGGCCGAGAACTGCTCGGTCTGCCAGGCGAGCAGCGTGTCGGTCATCCCCTTGAACGTTTTGCCCACCATCACCGGCGGACCGCCGTCCGGGTCCCGCGCCCCGAGGTGGATGTTCGACAGCAGTCCGGTGCGCCGGCCGTATCCCCACTCGGCCGCCAGTACCACCAGGTCCAGGGTGTGTGCGAGCTTGACCTTCTGCCACGCCCGGCCCCGCCGGCCAGCGGCGTACGGCGCGCCCAGCGACTTGACCATGACGCCCTCATGCCCGGCAGCCAGCGCCTCGTCCAGCAGCGCGGCGGCCCGCTCGCCATCGGGCGCAACCACACCAGGCACCCGGTACGGGGCCGCGACCCGCGTGAGCGCGTCGAGCCGCTCGGCCAGCGGCGCGTCGAGCAGGTCGAGTCCGTCCAGATGCAGGCAGTCGAAGAACCGCGGCACCAGCACGCCGGCGCTGGTGTTGCTCATGGTCTCCTGGAATGGGCGGGGCCGCCCCTCATCGGTCAGCACCAGCGACTCGCCGTCGAGCACGGTGCAGCGGCAGGGCAATGCGCGGCCCAGCTCGACCAGCTCGGGCACCGCGGCGGTGATGTCGCGCAAGCTGCGAGTGAACACTCGAACGCAGTCGCCATCGCGGTGCAGTTGGATGCGCGCGCCGTCCAGCTTGTACTCGACGGTAACGCCTCGTACGCCACTGCCGCCGCTTCCCAATTCGGCGAGCGCGTCGTCCAGGCTCGTGGCCGGCGAGGCCAGCATCGGGCGCACACCCCTGCCGACCTCGAGCCGGAAGGCGGCCAGCGCCTCGGCGCCGCCGGCGAGTGCCGCCCGGGCCGTCATCGGCAGCCGGCCGCAGACCATCAGCGCCCGGCGGACCTGCTCGGCGGGCACCGCCGCGGCCACCCCCACCGCCTCGGTGAGCACCCCTTCCAGGGCACCTTGGCGCAGCTCGCCGATGAGCAACCGGCGCAGGAAGTGCTGCTCGTCAGAGGTCGCCGTCCTGAACAGCTCGGCCAGCAGGGTCGCGCGGCGGGCTGCCGAGCCGGTGCCGGCGCAGCCGGCCAGCGCGTCGAGCGCGGCGTCCACCTGTTCGACCGTGAGCCTGGGCACCGTGCATGCCGGGGACCCAACCGCGGCAAGAGTGCGCCACCCGATGCCCATCCGGCCCTGGCGCGGCTCACCGGCCAGCCAGGCCACCGCCGGCTCGACCTCCGCCGGCGCCAGCCCGCGCAACGCCGCGGCCAGCACCTCGACCTTGGTCCGCCGCGATCGGGTGCCGCCCACGGCGGCCGAGGCGGCCACGATCTCAGCGAACAGCACGTCGCCGATTCAACCAGCCCGGCACCGACACTGGTCGCCGTCAGGAGGGACGCGTCCGGTGGGAATTCATTGCGCTCCGCCGGAGCCTGGTGATGCGGCAGCTACTGAATCAGCGTGCCGGGCATATCATGCCGACCCTTATGGAGCTCGGCGGCAATGCGCGATGCGACGCCTGTGGGTTTGCGCATGCTCAATGGAGAGGATTCTAGGATGAAGTTGCTTGCACGATTGGCGATCGGCGTGGCAACGATGGTGGGGTCAGCCGCGCTGACAGTTCCGTCAGCTCTAGCCGGCCCGCCAACGCCGCACTGTGGCTCCAACATCGTGTGTTGGTACGGCCACAGAGACTTTCAAGGTGACACTTCCAGTTCCAACCCGCAGACGCCGAGAGAGTGTGTCGATCTCAGTAGATTCGGCCCGGTAGCGGAGTCGGTGGCAAATGCCAGCGATTTTCCGCAGCATTTCTGGTCGAATAAAAACTGTACGGGCTTCAGTGTCCTGGTGAATCCGGGACAGGAGATCGCGTCAATAAGTTTTGTGGGATTGTCCCTAGGCGCATGACACGCGCACGCTCGACGTGGTGCGCGCTAGCGTGCCGATTTCCGGCACCAAGCGGCAGCGCTACCTGGCCGATAACTTGGACGCGCTGGCCGTCCGTGGAGATCACCGAGCTGGCCGCGCTGCGCCTGGCGGGCGACCGGGTGGTCAACGAGGGCGAGACCAACCGCAGCGCCGGCGCATGGATTGAGGCTAGATAGTCAACTTCCGTAGTGGTACCGGCAGGCGGCAATACGGATCTCGTCCTCGCTGATTTTGTAGATGAGCCGGTGCTCGTCGGTGATGCGCCGCGACCAGTAGCCGGAAAATCCGTGCTTGAGAGGCTCGGGCTTGCCGATTCCCTCGTTGCCATTGCGGTCCACTTCTTTGATCAGGGTGTTGATTCGCTTGACCACCCGTCGATCTTGAGTGTGCCACCAGAGGTAGTCCACCCAGGCGCTTTCGTCCCAGACGAGCTTCACTCGACGAGGTCCCTCGCGATCCCTGCGCCATGCTCGAGTCGATCGATCGAAGCCAGCAGGCGGCGGGCGTTTTCCGGGCTCTTGAGCAGGTACGCGGTCTCCTTCAGCGACTCATAGTCCGCCAGCGCGACGATGACCACCGGATCATGGCCGGCCCGGGTGATCACCACCTCCTCGCGATCATCGACGACCGCGTTGAGCGTCTCGGCGTACTTCGCCCTCGACTCGGAATACGTCATGGTCCTCATGTCCACCTCTTATCAACGTACAAAATATTGTACGTGGCGTGTGGGGTGTCGGCAATCAGCCACCGTACCGCTGCGTAGACCGTGCCCTAGTGCAGCGAGCACACTGTCGTCGAACTCGGCGACAAGGCAGCGGCCGTGCGTCCGAGTGGAGACAGAGAGCTCACCAGCCCCAGCTACCGGGGCCGCCTTTGAACGGGCCGACCACGTCGGCGGTGATCCAGCCGCCGTAGAACTCACCCGGTTGCGGAATCACCGGCTCGCCGTCCAGGGTCACTTCGTCGAACGGGCCGGCGTAGACGGCGACCCGATCGGTCAGTTGCGGGTAGCGCAGATCGGGCTGCGGGTACCACCATCCGACCTCGCGCAGCGGCGCGACGCCATGCATCTCGACGTCGACGTAGCAGGCTTCGCCCTTCCACTCGCACATGGTCAGCCGCGGCGACGGCATCAGCGGCACCCGGAACTCCGAGCGCGGCAGGTAGTACGTCGGCGGGTGCGAGGTCTCCAGCATCCGGACCACGTCATTGGTGTCGAGCACGAGCGTGCCGCCGTGCACGATCCGCACCCGGCGCGACACCCGCTCGGCTCGTGGCGGGCGTGGGTAGTCCCACACCGACTCCTGACCCGGGGCGACCGGCCAACGACGACCGTCAGCACCTGCACCTTTCCTGCTCACTGGTGACCAATCTAGTCTGCGCGGACGGGACGGCCGAGAAAGGCGGCGAGCCGGTCGATGGCGGGGGCGTCGTCGGTGACGGGCTGAGCGGGGCCGAACCGGCCGGTGCGGGACACGCTGGACATTTGTACCCGAGAAAAGACCAGTGCCTGCTCGGCCAAGTCTTCGGGCAACTCGGCGGGTTGACCGGTGGCGCGAGCCAGATCCCAGCCGTGAGCAAGCAGATCAGTGATGCGCACCTGCAGCCACGCGGCGCCAGAGATAGCCCCGAGCGGGCCGTGGTATGTCCGCTCCAGGGCACCGGGCTGGTCGAAGCCGGTCCGCACCGCCGCGCTGGTGTCGCGGTACGCGGCGGCGGCATCGTCGCCGAGGTGATCGGCGCCGAGCTCGGGCGGCATCTGATCATGCAGCCGGGCGGCGAAGGCCCGGTTGACGCCGACCAGATGGTTGACCAGGTCGTGCACGGTCCAGTCGGTGCACGGGGTGGGCGCCGACCACTGGTCATCCCGGATCCGGGCAATCAGATCACCTACCGCGCTCAGCGCGCGGGTGAGCTGCTCGACAGACGGTGGCGGCGGGGTCGGCAATGTCATCTCAGTGCCCATCAGCTCAGTGCTCGTCAGGACGGCACATGTCCAGCAACTTCGTCACGGTGGCCAGTTGCGCATGGTGGCTGAGCCGGTGGCGGCGAGCAGGCCCCCGGTTCGGGCCAGTTGGGCGGCCAGCTCGCTGCGTCCGATGCCGTCCGGGGTATGCAGAAATAGAGTGCGACCGACAACCGTCGCCTCATCGCGGCTGCCCTTGTCACCGGCCCGCTGCTGGTCGGTGGCGATGACTGCCAGTTGGTCATGCCCGATCCGCTCGGCAATGAACGCGGCGTGCAGGTATCGGGGGGACAGCACCACCACTCTGGACGCCACCGCCAGGGCCTCGGCGATAGCGCGTTCGAGGGCAGCGGCGATCGCGGCGGTATCGGGCTCGCCGCTGCTGAACACCACGTTGCCGCTTTGGATATAGGTCGCCACATCAGTGTGTCCCAGCGAGATGACGACCGTGCGCAGATCAGTCATCGCGACCCGGTTGCGGCCGCCGACGTTGATGCCACGAAGCAGTGCGACGTACGTGGGCACGCCCAAAGTCTGCCGAACTCCGAGCATCCGTGGCGCAGCTCATCCCGCGGGGCTGCGTCGTGAACTCGACGCGGCCGACATTTCGGTTGAGGCGAAACGTCGATCAGGTCGAGTTCACGACGCGGACTGCTAGAAGCTGGGCGCCATCGTCGAATCCCGGCCGTTGAGCGGCGGCCGCGCCGCGGTGCCGTGCACCCGGCCGATCTCGGGGGACCGGCGAAGCACGAGAAGGTGCAGCAGGATGCTCAGCGGTACGAAGAACGTCGGGATGAGGCTCAGCGGTAGCTCCAGCATCGGTGCGGTGGTCACCTCGCCGGCGAGCAACCCGAACTTTCCTGGTGCGTTGAGCACGCCCATCGTCACGGCCACGATGAGGTCGGCGATACCGGCGACGCACCACCCGATCACGGTCCGCCTGGCGGCACTGGTGCCTGACGCCGCCACTACCGCGACGAACGGGGCCGCAAGCCCGACCAGAACGTCACCGACCCCGGCCGGAAGCGCGAAGCTCGCGGGCAGTTGGTGGCGGGCATAGTCGATGACGAACACCCCACCGGCTATCCGCCAGAGCTGGACGCCGATCAGCCAGCGCAAGTCGGCTCGCAGCAGCAGTTGCTGCAACCGGGCGGACCGGGCATAGGCCAAGACGCCCAGAATCAGCGGCACCAGCAGGGCCAGCCCGATCGGGATCGGCGGGCTGGACGGTCCGGCCCGGAGCAGGCCGAACAGGGATATGCCGAGCATCGCAAGGAACCACCCCGCGATGCAGGTGAGTACTACTAGCCGGGTTCCAGGCAGACGCATACCGGATGGCATGATCGCTCCTCACCGAGTGAATTGAATTTTGCAAGTGACGACGTCACCGTAGGCGGAGTGAGTTGCAAAATACAAGTCATTAGCTAGGATGGGTTACGTGCCTCGATCACCTGCCGGAGGAGCGACCGGCCGCGGACCCGGATTCAGCAAGGCACGGTCACCGTGCCCGGTCGCCGGTGCACTCGACCTGCTGGGCGACCGGTGGACGCTGCTGATCCTGCGGGACCTGCTACTCGGCAAGAGCCGCTACGGGCAGTTTCTCGCCTCGCCGGAGGGCATCTCCACCAACCTGCTGGCGGATCGGTTGCAGCGCCTGGAAGCGGCTGGGCTGGTCACCGCGGTGCCCTACAGCGAGCACCCGGTCCGGATGGACTACCGCTTGACGTCAGCCGGTCGCGCGCTGAGCCCCGTGGTGGATGCCTTGGCGACCTGGGGGTTGGCCCACCTGCCAGGGACCAGCCGGCAGCTCACCGACACTGACTAATTCAGTACTGGGTCAGCGGGGTAGGTGGCCAGCAGCGCTAAGGGCAGACCCTGGCGGCGCAGGATCCGGCTCCACAGATCGGTGTCGGGCGGTGCCAGCACGTCCTCGGGCAACGCGGGGACCACCACCCAGTCCCCCTTGTTGACCTCCGCGGCCAGCTGACCTGGGGACCAGCCCGCGTATCCGGCGAACACGCGCAGCCCACGCAGTCGCGGTGCCATCAGGCCCGGGTCGGCATCCAGGTCAACCAGGGCCAGTGATCCGCGTACCTTGATCATGCCCTCGGTTCGGTCGGCATCTACTCCGGCGGGCAGCGCAGCTACGCACAGCGCGGCGCGTTGCTGCATCGGCCCCCCGACATACAGCGCTCGCGGCACCGTGGCGAGCGGGCTCCACAACGGCAACACGTCGCGTACGGCCACTTCGCTGGGCCGGTTGAGCACCACACCGATGGTGCCCGCGGGCTGATGCTCGATGATCAATACCACGGTGCGGTGGAAGTTGGGATCCCGCAGCCCGGGCGCGGCGACCAGCGCCGAACCCGATTCCACCACGTCCACCGTGCTCACCTCACCCCGTTCGCTCACCCAATTCATGGTCTCGCATGTCACATGAATCACACCAGAGCGACCGAGAGCGTTAGCCTGCATCCTCGTGACCCCGTCGCACCTCGAGTCGCCAATCGAAGCTCCCGCCAGGGTGGCCGACCGGCCCGGTTTGCGGCGACTGATGGGCGCTGCCGGATTCAGGCGGTTGCTGGCCTCCCGATTCGCCGCACAATGGGGCGACGGTGCCTTCCAGGCCGGGCTGGGCGGAGCCGTGCTGTTCAATCCGGAGCGCGCGGCCACCCCGATGGCGATCGCGGCCGGACTTGCCGTGTTACTGCTGCCGTACTCGCTGGTGGGTCCATTCACCGGGGCGCTGCTGGACCGCTGGGATCGGCGCCGGATCCTGGTCCTGGCGAACCTGCTGCGTGGTGTCCCGATCGTGCTGGTGGCCCTCGCGGTCGGGATCGGGGTGACCGGCCCGCCGCTGTATCTGGGGGCGCTGGTGGTGACCGGGCTGAGCCGGTTCGTGCTGGCCGGGCTGTCCGCTGCGCTGCCGCACGTCGCGCCACCGCAGCAGCTGGTGCAGGCCAATGCGCTGGCCGCCACCGTCGGCTCGGCGGTCACCGTTGCGGGCGGGGTCAGCGCCATCGGCCTGCGCGCGCTGCTCGGGTCGGGCAACACCGGGTCAGCCTGGGTGACGGCCAGCGCGGTGCTGGGTTCGGTGGTCGCGGCAGTGGCCGCGACCGGCTTTCGTCGCGGCCAGCTGGGGCCTGATCAGCCCAGCGCGCCGGTTCCGGCCGTGGTGTCCCACGGGTTACGCGACGGTCTGGTCGCCGCAGCTCGGGTACCGAGTGTCGCCGCGGGTCTGACGGCGTTGCTCGCGCACCGGCTGTCGTTCGGCGTGGTGAGCCTGGTGGCGTTGCTGCTTTATCGCAATTCCTTCGCCTCGCACGGGCTGCTGCGCGCCGGGCTGTCCGGAGTCTGCGAACTGCTCATCGCCGGCGCGTCCGGATTGCTGCTGGCGGCGCTGCTCACCCCCCCGCTGGTGGCCCGCTTCGGCCGGCAACGCACCGTCCGGGGAGCCCTGGTGGTGGCCGGCATCGCAGTCCTCGCACTCGGTCTACCAATGATCATGTCGACCACACTGGTGGCGGCATTCGTGCTGTCGACAGCCGGTCAGGTGGTGAAACTGAGCCTGGACGCCACCGTGCAGGCCGATGTCTCAGATGACTCTCGGGGCCGGGTCTTCGCGCTCTATGACACCGTGTTCAACGTCGGCTACGTGCTGGCCGTCGCCGTGACCGCGACCGTGGTACCCGCCAATGGCCGCGACGGCGACCTACTGCTGTTCCCCGCCGCCATCTACCTCATCGCCGCCCTGCTGCATACCCTGATCGCAACCCCATCCCGACAGGTCGCGACCTCCCCCCGACATGGAGACATATCGGGGTAGATGCAGGCCTTTTCAGCCCGATATGTCTCCATGTCGGGATGGGCGAGGGCTTTTCAGGGGGAAGCGGGCGGCGAGGAGCGGGATTTGCAGGGCTGACCAGGGGCTGAGGGTCCACGGGGCGTTGGTGGCGACCGCGACGACTGCCGGCCAGGGCGCCCAGTGGTATTCGAGTACTTCGGTGGGGTCGGGTTCCGGTTCGCCTTCGGCGTTGCCGACCAGGACGGGGCAGAACTCGTTTTCCACGATCCCGTCAGGCGCCACCGCCCGGTAGCGGAATTCGGGCAGGACCACCTCCGAGCGGGTCAGCCGAAGCCCCAGCTCGTCGGCCAACCGCCGGGCCGCCGACTCGGTGACGTGTTCACCAGGTAGCGGATGACCGCAGCAGGTATTGGTCCACACCCCGGGCCAGGTCTTCTTACTGATGGCGCGGCGGGTCATCAGTACCCGGCCGGAGCTGTCGAAGATGTAACAGGAGAACCCCCGATGCAGCGGCGTCTGCGCGTGATGGACCTGCGACTTCGGCAGTTGCCCGATCGGGCGGTCAGCCTCGTCGAGTAAGACGACAGGAGCCGCGTCGTCGGGCGCAGCAGCTTGGCTCATGGAGACGATGTCCTTCCGGTACCCGCACTGGTGCTTCCAAATTAATCTGGCGTACCGGTCCGGCACCGCTCATCCGGTCAGCGCGCGAACAGCTTGATCATTGTTTGGGTGTCAAAAACGACAGAATCAGTCGCCTTTGACACCCAAATTGTGATCATGAAGAGGCTGCTGCTACTGGCCCAGGTTGTCCTGGGCCCAGCGGCGCAGCTCGGCCTCGGCCTCCTCCCGGGACAGCGGGCCCCGGTCCAGGCGCAGCTCTTTGAGATACCGCCATGCGCGGCCGACATCCGGACCGGGCTTGAGCCCGAGCAGCTCCATGATCGCGTTACCGTCCAGGTCCGGTCGTACCGCGGCCAGGTCCTCCTCGGCGCGGATCCGCTCGATGCGCCGTTCCAGGTCGTCGTAGGTGCGCTGCAGCGCCACCGCCTTGCGGCGGTTACGGGTGGTGCAGTCGGCGCGGACCAGTTTGTGCAACCGGGGCAGTAACTCGCCCGCATCGGTGACATAGCGACGCACCGCCGAATCGGTCCACTCGCCGCCGCTATAGCCGTGGAAGCGCAGGTGCAGAAAAACCAGCTGAGCGACGTCCTCGACGACGTGCGTGGGGTAGCGCAAAGCGCGCAACCGCTTGCGGACCATCTTGGCGCCCACCACCTCGTGGTGGTGAAAGCTCACGCCACCACCGGGTTCGTGTCGCCGGGTGGCCGGCTTACCGATGTCGTGCAACAACGCCGCCAACCTCAGCACCAGGTCGGGCTCGCCGCCCTCCAGCGCGATCGCCTGGTCCAGGACCGTCAGCGAATGCGTGTAGACATCCTTGTGCTGGTGGTGCTCGTCGATCTCCAGGCGCATCGCGGGCACCTCGGGCAGCACGTACGCGGCCAGCCCGGTGTCCACCATCAGCTCGACACCGGCCCGCGGGTCGGCCCCCAGCATGAGCTTGGATAACTCCGCAGCGACTCTCTCAGCGGTGATCCGGCTGATCTCGCCCGCCATCGCAACCAGCGCCTC
>DASUVX010000121.1:0-14320 GCA_036378735.1 Pseudonocardiaceae bacterium
CATGGAGACATATCGGGGTCTAACCGGCTCTGTGTACCCCGATATGTCTCCATGTCGGGGACCGGCATTGGGGGGGCCGGTCATGATGGGCTGGTTGGGTGGAAGCGCCGCAGCCGCAGGCTGTGGGACACCACGAACACCGACGACAGCGCCATCGCAGCACCGGCGATCAGCGGATTCACCAGGCCGGCCACCGCCAGCGGCAACGCGGCGACGTTGTAGCCGAATGCCCACACCAGGTTCCACCGGATGGTGCGATGGGTCCGCCTGGCCAGCTGCACCGCGTCGGCGACCACGAGCAGGTGCTCGCGACCGAGCACGATGTCGGCAGCCTCGATGGCGGCGTCGGTGCCATGCCCGATCGCCATGCCCAGGTCGGCCGCGGCCAGGGCGGCGGCGTCGTTGATCCCGTCCCCGACGACCGCGACGCTGTGGCCCTCGCGTTGCAGCCGCCGCACCACCTCGACCTTGTCCTGCGGCAGCGCCTCGGCGACCACGTCGTCGATGCCCACCTCGGCGGCGACCGCAGCGGCGGTGCGGGCATTGTCACCGGTCACCAGGATCGGGCGCAGGCCGAGCCGGCGCAGCGCCGCCACCGCGGCGCCACCGCTGGCGCGCACCTGGTCGGCGACCGCGAGTAGACCCTGCGCGGCGCCGTCCCAGCCCACCAGCACCACCGTCACGCCGCGGTCCTCCAGCTCACGCCGGTGGTCCGCCAGCAACTCCGGGATGGCGTAGCCGTGCTCGGTCAGCAACCGGGCTCGGCCCAGCACCACCGCACGGCCGCGGACCGATCCGCGCGCACCCAGACCCGCCAGCGCCTCGAACCCCGAGACGGCCGCCAGCTCACCGGTGCGTTGCACCGCGGCCGCGGTGATCGCCGCGGCGATCGGATGCTCGGACGCGTGCTCGACGGACCCTGCCACCGCCAGCAGCTCGTCGACCGGCACACCAGGGACCGGTAGCACCTCTACCAGGTGCATCTGCCCCTCGGTCAGGGTGCCGGTCTTGTCGAAAATGATGGTGTCGACGCGGCGGGTGGACTCCAGCGCGTGCGGGCCCTTGATGAAGATGCCCAGCGCAGCCCCCCGCCCGGTGCCGACCAGGATCGCGGTCGGGGTGGCCAGCCCGAGTGCGCACGGGCACGCCACCACCAGCACGGCCACCGCGGCGGTGATCGCCGCCCCGGTGGGGTGCCCGGCGACCAGCCACCCGGTCACGGTCGCCGCCGCCAGCACCAGCACGACCGGGACGAACACCGCGGCAACGCGGTCGGCCAGCCGTTGCACCGCCGCCTTGCCTTCCTGGGCCTGTTCGACCAGCCGGGTCATCCGGGCGAGCTGGGTGTCGGCACCGACCCGGGTGGCGCGCAAGACCAGCCGCCCGCCGGCGTTGATCGTGCCGCCGATCACCTCGTCGCCCTCATCGACCTCGCGCGGCACCGGCTCGCCGGTGACCATGCTGGTGTCCAGCGCGGAGCGGCCTTCCTCGACGACCGCGTCGGTGGCCACCTTCTCGCCGGGGCGGGCCAGGAACCGGTCCCCGATCACCAGGTCGCCGACCGGCACCCGGACTGTCCCGCCGTCGCGCAGCACGTCGACGTCCTTGGCGCCCAGCGTGAGCAAAGAGCGCATGGCGGCGCCCGCGGAGCGTTTCGCGCGCGCTTCGAAGTACCGGCCGGCCAGCAGGAAGGTGGTCACCCCGGCGGCGACGTCCAGGTAGAGGTCGTGATCCCCACCAGTGAGAACGGATAGACCACGCCCCAGCCCGGGCTCGACCGGGCCGCCGCGCACCATCACCCACAATGACCAGAGCGACGCCGCCAGCACCCCTACCGAGACCAGGGTGTCCATCGAGGACGTGCGGTGCTTCAACCCGTTCAGCGCGGCCCGATGGAACGGCCACGCGCACCAGCAGACCACCGGAGCGGCCAGTAGCAGGCACACCCACTGCCACCCGGCGAACCGCAGCTCCGGGAACAGCGACCAGGCCAGCGACAGGTCGCACAGCGGCACCCCGATCACGGCCGCCACCGCCAACCGCCGGCGCAGGTCGGCGACCCGATCGTCCGCGGTGCCCTGATCGGCTTCGCGAAGGTCGTCCACCCGGTGCGCGGCGTACCCGGCGCGCTGCACCTGCTCGATCAGCACCCGAGGATCGGTCGCGGGCGGGCACCGCACTCGGGCCCGCTCGGTGGCGTAGTTCACCGTCGCGTGCACACCATCGAGCTTGTTGAGGGTGCGCTCCACCCGCGCCGCGCAGGCGGCGCAGGTCATCCCAGCCACCCGGATCTCGTATTGCCGAAGGTCCGGCGAAACCCGGGGGGTCGTGGCGCCGGTCGTCTGGATCCCCTCCTCGCTCGCCAGATCAGGCTAGCCGCCCGCCCTTGCGGCCGCGCAAATACACCACCTACTGTGCGGAACGCAACGGCACGAAGAAGCCGGTGAGAACCCGGCGCGGTCGCGCCACTGTGATCGGGCGGTCTCCAGCCCGGAGCCAGACCTTCCGCCGTTGTGCAGCTGGAGCCTGTCAGGGACGCGTCATCCCGAAGGAGTTGCCATGCACATCCCCGACGGTTTCGTGTCCCCGGCCGTCGCCGTCGCCGGAGCCGCGGTGGCCGTTGCCGGGCTTTCGTTATGCGTGCGCCGCGCGGGCCGGGGCGCCACCGAACGCCAGCTGCCGCTGGCCGGCCTGGCCGCCGCGTGCTTTCTGGTCCTGGGCGCGCCGGTCATCCCGATTGCGGTGGGCACCGAGGGGCACCTGCTCGGCGGCACGCTGGCCGTGGCACTGCTCGGGCCGTGGCTGGGGCCAATCGTGATCACGGTGGTCACGGTGGTGCAGGCCGTGTTCCTCGGCGATGGTGGGCTGTCCACGCTCGGGGTCAACGTGGTGAACCTGGCCCTGGTGCCGGCCGCAGTCGGCTACCCGGTGCTGCTCGGGCTGCGCCGGCTGCTGCCCCGGGGGTCGATGGGTATAGCGGTGGCCGCCGGCGTTGCCGCCGCGGTGTCGGTGCTGGCTGCGGCGGTGCTGTTCACCGCGGAGTACGCCGTCGGCGGCGCCGCCGGGCTGTCGCTGCGCACCGTGGCGGTCTCGACGATCGGGGTGTACGCGCTGGTGGCCGTCGTCGAAGGCGTGGTCACCGCGCTGGTGGTGCGGGGGCTGCTGGCGGTGCGCGCTGACCTGGTACCAGTGGCGCATCGGTAGCGATCAGCCCGCGCCCAGGCGCAGGGTGGTGTCCACGGCGCGCAGGAAGCGAGCACACTGATCGATGTGAGCCGGTCGTCCCCGCGACACCTCCCGGATGCAGCACCCGCGCGGCGCCGGCTGTCGTCCCAGGCGCGGCGGGGTGAACTGCTCGAAGCCGCGCTGCAGGAGTTCAGCAGCCGCGGTTACTACCTCACCCAGATGGAGCACGTCGCTGCCCGGGCCGGGGTGAGCAAGGCGCTGGTGTACCAGCACTTCCAGAGCAAGGAGGAGCTGTTCGCCGCGGTCACCGAGCAGGTCGTGGAGGTCTTCATGGGGCGCCTGCCCGGCGTGCTGAGTAAGGCCGGCGATGCCCTCGGTGCCTGGCGCGGGGTGGTCCGGCTGCTCTGTGACCTGGTGAGCGAGCGACCGGAGGCCTGGGCGTTGGTCGCCCGCCACCTGGACAATCCCGAGCTCGGCGCGTCGTTGCGGCGGCTGCGCGAGCAGGTCATCGAGGTGTTCGCGGCGGTCCTCGCCAGCTACTACGACCCCGGCCCTGGTGTTGCAGCGCTACCCAAGGAGGAGGTTGTTGCGCAAGCCCGGCTGACCGTGCCGTTGCTGATGGGTGGGCTGCAAGGGTTGATGTCCTGGTGGCTGGAGCACCCGGAGGTGCCGCGAGCAAAGGTGGAGGCCAAGGCGGTAGACGTCGGATGGCTGGGCCTGGATCGGATCCGGCGCGGTGAGTGGCTTCCGCTTGATGGTGACTGACGAGTCAGTTATCTTAGGCTGGACTGCTCGTAAGGAGGCTTATCGATGTCTAGCGCCGTTGAAGCGACCGTCCCCGACCGCGAGATCACTGCGCAGCGGCTGCTGAAGACCTCGGCCAAGCACTCCTACGACCCCGCCGTCGAGATCGACTGGGACGCGCCGCTGGCGCCGGACCTTTACTACCTCGACCCGCGGCGCAGCTCGCTGTACGGCACCGCGCTGTGGGACCGGATGAGCGAACCGCAGCGCATCGCGCTGACCAGGCACGAACTGGCCAGCCTCTACAACATGGGCATCTGGTTCGAGACGATCCTTATGCAGATGCTCATCCGGCACATCTACGACCGTCCCAAGGGCAGCGCGCACGCCCGGTACGGGTGGACCGAGATCGCCGACGAGTGCCGGCACTCGGTGATGTTCTCCCGCGCGGCGGAGAAGTTCGGCGGCTCCGATTACGGGCCCGGCGCCTTGGTCCACCATCTTGGGCGGTTGCTCAAGACGACCTCCACCAACACCTTGACCTTCGGCGGCGCGATCTACGTCGAGGAAATCCTCGACGCGCTGCAGCGCGAGCAGATGACCGACGAATCCCTGCAGCCGATCGTCCAGAAGGTGTCGTGGATCCACGTCGTCGAGGAGGCCCGCCACATCCGCTACGCCCGCGAGGAAATCCTGCGCCGGTGGCCCCGGCTGGGCCCGCTGGGTAGGGCCTACAGCCGCTTCGTCCTCGCGCTGGTCGTCTACTTCTCCACCACCAGGCTGATCGACCCGAAGGTGTACGCGGCGGTCGGCCTGGACGTCGACGAAGCCGTCGCGGCGGCTGCCGCCAACCCACACTGGCAGCAGACCAAACAGTTCGCGGCGCGCAAGGTCATCGACTTCTTTACCCAGGTGGGGCTCATCGGCGGCCCCTGGAAGCTGCTCTGGCGCCGCGCCGGCGTCTTGTAGGGCGTAAGCGATCCGAGCTGGGCACGCCGCGAAGCGCGGCTTGACCACGGCAGTATGGCTACAGCCCAGGATGGGCGATTGCGGGAACTCCGGGGTGTCACCCCGCGACTAGCTCATCGTGGAAGGCGATGCGACCCGTGCTGTACTGCGGCCGCCGCGTAGCAGCAGCCGCGGCGTCGCGGCGAACCCGGTACCCGAACGCTGGGTGCCGGAGCGCATCCTGCGGGGGCAGCTGGCCGGCACAGGGGTAGCAGCTGACGTGGCTCGCTGCGGCGACGTCGTGGTCCTCACCGGGCGGGACCTACCGGGCGGACCGCTGGTGTGCCGGCTGGACCGCCAGGGTCCATGCGGCAGCCTGCTCGACGAGCCGCTCGCGCAGGCCGCATGCGGGTTGATGGCGGTGCACGGCTGGGGCCGCGGGCGCCGGGCCGCCCGGCTCGGGGTGGACTACGTGACCACCGCGATCGGAGTCGTCCTGGCGCAGGGTGTACTGGCCGGCTTGCTCGGCCGGCTCCGGGGCCGGCCGGCGCGGGGCATCACCGTGTCGATGGCGGCGACGGCCCTGCTTACGGTGTCCCAATACCTCGCGGCGGGCACCGCCGATGAGCCCATTCCGCCGGCTCGCCTCGGATCCGGCCACCCACCGCCGTTTCGCTCCGCCGATGGCGTGGCCTTCGAGCTCGAGACGCTCTACGCCGAGCCGTGGCGAGCGCTGTGGACCAGCTTGGGGGTGCTCGACACGGTGGCCGGCCGGGCGTGGCGGCCATTCATGCAGCGCTATACCACCGCGGTCGCCCCGCTGCCCGCCGCGTTGCACACCGCCACCGAGGCGCGCCCGTTCGCCGAGTTGACCGCCGCCGCAGCGGCAGCCGGGGTGGCGGTGCAGCGGCTGCGCAGGCACGCTGAGCGGCGCGACGAGCTCGCCAGTGCCAAACCCTTCGCCGCCCCCTGGACGCTGCAGCCCCTGGCGCCGATCAACCCTCCCCGACATGGAGACATATCGGGGTCAAGGGGGCCCTGCGCAGCCCGATATGTCTCCATGTCGGGGCGGGGGGGTACCGCGGCTGACGGCCCACTGGCGGGCATGGTGGTCATCGAGGCCGGCCGCAAGACGCAGTCGCCGCTGGCCGGGCACCTGCTGGGACTACTCGGTGCGGAGGTGATCCGGATAGAACCGACCGGCGGCGACGCGGAACGTGCAACGCCGCCGATGGCCGGGGACTGCTCCGCACGCTTTCTGGCCCTCAACCACGGCAAGCGGGTGATCGAGGCCGACCTGTGGAACCCGGCAGGGCGCCGCACCGTGCTGGATACCGCGGCCGGAGCCGACGTATTTCTCCATGACTGGGTTCCCGGCAAGGCCGCGCAGCTCGGTCTCGATCACGACCACCTCGCCGCCGTCAACCCGCGACTGATCTCTGCGCATACCTCCGGCTGGGGCGATACCCGCGGCGCCCACCCGCCGCCGGGAACCGACTTCCTGGTGCAGGCCTACACCGGTCTGGCCGACCACCTCACCCCCGCCGGCGAGGCCCCCGCCGGGTCGCTGATACCGCTACTTGACATCCTTGGTGGTCTGATCGCCACCAGTGGGGTGCTCGCCGGCTTGCTCGGCCGCGAGCGGGACGGACGCGGCCGCCGGGTCGGTAGCTCCTTGCTATCCGCCGCCGCGCTGTTGCAAACCCGACTCGGTGGCTGCCGCGGGCCGAACGGGCGACCCGAGTTCGGCGCGTTCGGAGTGCCGCTACCCGCGACAGACGGCGATCTGGTGATCAGCCGGACCGCCCCGGTACGTGCGGTCACAGCCGCGCTGGGGCTCGACGACCTCACCGAGCTACCAGCCAAGGTCGCCGCCCAGCCCGTCGACCGATCGCTCGCGCTGCTCACCGCGGCTGGTGTCGACGCCGTCCGAGCCTGCCACCATCCCGCCCAACTGGCCGGCGACTCCTGGGCGGCCGGCCTGCTGCACCACGACCGGTGCACGTTGGTCCGGCCGCCCTGGACGTTCACAGCATGACCGCGAGCTGGCGACCCAAACCCAAGTAGGGTTCTGCTCAGGCGCGCCGGGAAGTCTGGTCGGCAGTGGATTTCGTCACGGCTGGACTGGTCGGGAGGTGCCGGGCATGCGTGCAGTCGAGACGGTGCTGTTCCTCGTCATCCTGGCCACCGTGGTGGCCACCTTCGCCCGGCGGTGGCGGGTTCCCGCCCCATCGCTGCTGGTCATCGCCGGGGTGATCGTCGGTCTGCTGCCGGGCGTGCCGACCATCGTGGTCACCCCCGACATGGTGAGCCTGGTGGTGTTGCCGCCGTTGCTGTTCGCCGCCGGCGAGGAGCTGCCCTGGCGCGACCTTCGGGCGGTGTGGCGACCGGTCAGCGCGCTGGCCGTGGGGCTCGTGCTGGTGTCCGCCGCCGCGGTCGGCGCCGTCGCGATCGCACTCACCCCGCTGCCGGGCGGAATGGCTTTCGTGCTGGGCGCCGTGCTGGCCAGCACCGACCCGGTAGCGGTGGCGGCATTGGCCCGGCGGTTGTCGCTACCTCCCCGGGTGCAGGCGCTGGTGCAGGCCGAGAGCCTATTCAACGACGCGACGAGCTTGCTGCTGTTCCGGGTCGCGCTGTCGGTGGCCATCGCCGGTGGTGCCGTCTCGGCGAGTCGCACCGCCGCCGAGTTCGCCATCCTGGCCGGCGGCGGCATCGCAGTGGGCGCCGTGATCGCCGGCGGCGCCTTCTTGATCCGGCGGCGCACCGATGATCCCGTGCTGGAGACGGTAATAGCGCTGGTCACCCCGTACGCGGCGTACGTGCTGGCCGAGTCGATCCACGCATCGGGGGTCACCGCCGTCGTGGTGGCCAGCATCATCCTCGGCACGCAGGCCACCAGGTTGACAAATCCGCGCGTGCGGCTACAGCTGTCGGCGGTGTTCGAGACCGTGGTCTTCCTGCTGGAAAGCGCGGTGTTCGGGCTCATCGGCCTGCAACTGCCGGCGCTGTTCCGGGGACTGGCGGGGATGGACAGCCTGTGGCCACTGCAGGCGCTGGCCATCGCCGCGACGTTGATGGTGGTCCGGGTGGCATGGGTGTTCCCGCTGGCGGCGATCCGGCAGCGCCGCCACGGCGGCGAACGGCCGTCGTGGCGGGTGCCCGCCGTGGTGTCGTGGGCTGGTACCCGGGGCGTCGTGCCGCTGGCCGCCGCGCTGTCCATCCCGCTGAGCACCAGCAGCGGTGCCGCGCTGCCCGACCGGGACCTGGTGCTGCTGCTGACCACCGCGGTCATCGTGCTGACCCTGGTGGTGCAGGGGTTCACGCTCGCTCCCTTGGTCCGGCGCGCGGGCATCGCGCTGGACGTCGATGACATCCGGCAGGAACACACCACCGCGCGACTGCAGCTGGCCAATGCCGGACTGTCGCACCTCGATCACCTCGATGAGACCCAAGCCGCGCCGGACTTCGTGATCGGCGCGCTGCGCACCAGCTGGCAAGACCGCATCCAGCGAATTCAGGAACACAAGGACGCCGAACCTCCGTACACTGCATCGATCTACCGTCAGCTGCGCCGGGACCTGCTCGATGTGGAAAACGCCGAACTGGACCGTCTGTATCACGACGGCGCCATCAGCGACGTCACTCGCCGGCGGATCCAGCGTTCGCTCGATCTGGAACACGCCGGGCTCGGCGAAGGACCGCCGTAAAGCCCCGTGACGGTGGCGGCAACTGGGACAGGCCCTACGATGCCTGCGGCCTAGGGAGGCGGATCAGACATGGCGGGATCCGAGGCGACGAGGGTAACGGCGCTGGATTGGGTCGTGGTCGCGGCGGGCGTGCTGGCGTACGTCTCAGCTTTCCTGCCCTGGTACAACCTGACCGCCAGCGTCCCGATCCTGGGCCTCACGCAATCGACCAACGTGAACGCGTGGCGCGCCGGCTTCGGCGCATGGTTTTCCGTGCTGCTGCTGGTGGCGGCGGCCTGCGTGGTGCTGGCCAGCATGGTCGGCGGGCGGCTGCGGCGGCCCGCTTCGCGATCACTGATCACCCTGGCCCTGTCCGCGCTGGCGTTCATCACCATCGTGCTGCGCTGGGCGACGTTCCCCGACGCCGCTGGCGGCCTGGGCAGGATCGGTGAGCTGGGTGACGTTCAGCTGGGCGCGTTCAACCTGGGCAACGCTTTCCGGGTCACCAGCGGCGCATCGGTGGGTCTTTACCTGGGACTGAGCGCGGCAGTCGTGGCGCTCGCCGCATCGTCGCTCACCTTCCGCGCCGCATCTCGTGAGTGGCACTCGGTGCCATAGCAACTCACAACGCCCTCGTCGGTCAGGGCTCCCGAAAACAACGCCGGGAATTTGCGAGACGGGCGCGGTGTTGACGAAGTAGTTGAATCGTCAACGAGAAGGGAGCGTCGCGATGCCAGCTGTCACGGTCGCGGACGTCACCACGCTGGCCCGGATTCCGCAGCCGGGTCCCGGCACCGTTGAGCGCGCGGTGCGGTCGGTGACCACCGCGCCATCCGCGTACGAGGGCGAGGGCTTCCCCGTGCGGCGCGCGTTTGCAGGGGCGGATCTGCGCGACCTCGACCCGTTCGTGCACATGGACCAGATGGGCGAGGTCGAGTACGCCCCGGGCGAGCCCAAGGGCACCGCCTGGCACCCGCACCGCGGTTTCGAGACGGTCACCTACATCATCGATGGCATCTTCGAGCACGCCGACTCCAACGGTGGCGGCGGCGTGATCACCAACGGCGACACCCAGTGGATGACGGCAGGCGGGGGCATCCTGCACATCGAGCGGCCGCCGGAGCACCTGGTGGTCAGTGGCGGGCTGTTCCACGGCCTCCAGCTATGGGTCAACCTGCCGCGCAAGCTCAAGTGGGCGCCACCCCGCTACCAGGATCTCCGAGCAGCCGAATCTACGCTGCTCGCCACCTCCGACGGCGGCGCGCTGGTCCGGGTGATCGCCGGCGACGTGGCCGGGCATCGCGGCCCGGGCTCGACCTACACCCCGATGACGATGCTGCACGCCACCATCAGCCCGGGCGCCACACTGCGGCTGCCGTGGCGGCCTGACTACAACGCGCTGGTGTACGTGCTGTCCGGGGCTGGCACGGTCGGCGCCGAGGCCAGGCCGGTACGCACCGGTCAGCTCGCCGTGTTCGGGCCGGGCGAGGTCATCACCATCGCCGGTGCGGTCCACCAGGAGTCGCGGCACCCGGCGCTGGACGTCGTGGTCCTGGGCGGCACCCCGATCCGGGAGCCGATCGCCTGGGGCGGGCCGTTCGTGATGAACACCCGCGCGGAGGTGATAGCGGCCTTCGAGGACTACCAGGCCGGCCGGCTGGGCGTCATCCCAGCCGAACATCTGGCCCACGCCGGGGTGGGTGGGGAAACCGGCCAGAACGGCTGAACCTGTGACTGTGATTTGACGTTGAAGCCGGCTCCAGGCTGGGTACCCGCAGCGATGAGAGACCTCGCACGGGTAGGTCGGGAGCCTAGGAGATCAAGCCATGTGGACAGCACAGCGCTCGGCCAGGGGTAAGAGTCAAGTACCGGATCAGCTACCCCTACTGCAGCGCGGACGTCACCGTCGACCGGAGGACGGGGCGTGCGTGATGGAGTACGTCTCGGTCCTCGCCGGAGCCCCGTTCACCGACCATCCGCGGTGCACCCATCCGGCGCTGGCCACGCTGGCCCGGCTGGTCAACGACTGGATCGATGACGACAGGGCACGCAGCGAGCTCGCGCGGCTCGCACCGGATCTCATCGGTACCGGTACGGGGGACTTGCGCACCACACACCGGGTGGTGGCGAGCTGCCTGGCCGCCGCTGCGGCAGTCCGGCCGCTGCCACCGGCAGCAGCCGCTCAGCTGGTCAGGTCAGCAAAGCGGATCCGCGAGTTGGATCGCGGGGGCCGGTGGACCCGGGTGCGGCTGACCGGTTGGCAGCTGCTGAACCCGGCGGGTGTGATGGTCGGGTCGGCGTTCCAGGTGATGATCGGGCAGCTGCGGGGCCTGCCCCGGCGGGAGCAGAACGCCCGGCTGCGCGCCCTGCTCCGGGACGCGATCGCCGACTGCCATCGCATGCTCGACCAGCAAGCGTCCGATCGGGCACGCGGTGGTCAGGTGTCCGAGCCGCTGCCGTAGGGACGGGTGAGCAGCTCCAGTACGTGGCCGTTGGGGTCGTCGAAGTAGACCCCGCGGCCACCATCTCTGGTGTTGATCTCCCCTGGCTGCTGGTGGAACGGGTCGGCCCAATAATCGAGCTGCTGCGCCCGGATCCGGCCGAAGATGGTGTCGAAGTCGGCCTCGCTCACCAGGAAGGCGTAGTGCTGCGGCCGGATGTCCTCCGAGGTATCCATGAAATCCAGGCTTACCCCGTTGTCCACGTTCACCACCAGGAACGGGCCGAAGGGTGCCGGTGCGGGCAGACCTAGTAGCTCGGTGAGAAAAGTCGCGGCGGCCCGCTTGTCGCGAGCGGCGACAATGGTGTGATTGAGCTCAACAGCCATAAATCCACCGTACCCCCGGCACGTCCGCGCGCCCTTCCGCATTCAGCGGGCTCGATGCGCAGGCGGGTCAGCCGGACCAGCCGGGGCGGACCAGACCGCTTTCATAGGCAAGCACCACCAGCTGGGCCCGGTCCCGAACACCGAGCTTGATCATGGCTCGGCTGACGTGGGTCTTGGCGGTGGCCGGGCTGACGAACAGCCGCTGGGCGATCTCGTCGTTGGACAACCCGGCCGCGACATGGGTGACGATCTCCCGCTCGCGCTCGGTCAGTGACCTCATCAGCGCCGCGAGTTTGCGGTCGGCCACCGCCGGTTTGGCCCGCACGGCGAACTCTTCGATGAGGGTGCGGGTCACCGCCGGAGCGAGCAGGGCATCCCCGCGGTGCACGACGCGGATGGCGTGGACGAGGTCGGCCGGCTCGATGTCCTTGACGAGGAACCCGCTGGCGCCGAAGCGGACGGCGTCGAAGACGTAGGAGTCGTCGGTGAAGGTGGTCAACACGATCACCCGCACGCCGGACAGCTGCGGGTCGGCGGCGATGTCCCTGGTGGCGGTGAGGCCATCGTGGCCGGGCATCCGGATGTCCATCAAGACGACGTCCGGATGGGTCTCGCGGGCCAGCCGCACCGCGGCCGCCCCGTCCTCGGCCTCGCCCACCACCTGCATGTCGGGTTGCGGGCGCAGCAGCGCCCGGAAGCCTGCGCGTACCAGCGCCTGGTCATCGGCGAGCAGGACATCGATCACCGGTCAGCCACCTCAGCCGGAGCCGACGCCGCATCTGCATCCGCCGCCGCATCTGTATCCGCACCGGCCGCCGCGACGCGCGCCGCGGGCAGAAACGCACGGACCCTGAACCCGCCTTCGGCCCGCGGCCCTGCTGTGATCGTTCCGCCCAGCGCCTGAGTGCGCTCACGCATACCGGACAAGCCGTTGCCACCATCGGACGCGGGCGACTCCGTGCCGCGTCCGTCGTCATCGATCTGCACGGTCAGCCCTTGCTCCTCGTACTGCAGCACGACACTGGCTCGGGCCGGGCCGGCGTGCTTGCGCGTGTTGGTCAAGGCCTCCTGCACGATCCGGTAGGCGGTCAGATCCACGCTGGCAGGCAGATCCCGCGAGGACCCGCGGATCTCTAAGGTGACCGGCAACCCGGCGGCCCTGGTGTCGGAGACCAGGGGTTCCAACCGGGCCAGCCCTGGCACCGGTTGATGCGGAGGTAGTTCATCGACGCCGCGCAGCACCCCGAGAGTCATCCGCATCTCGTGCAGCAGCTCACGGCTGGATTGCTTGATCGCGGCCAGCGCCGTGCGGGCCTGCTCGGGATCGTCGTCCATCAGGTACAGCGCCACCCCGGCCTGCATGTTGATCAGTGAGACGTGGTGGCCCAGCACGTCGTGCAGTTCCTGGGCGATCCGCAGCCGTTCCTCGCTGCCCCGGCGGCGTTCGGTCTCCTCCCGGGCGGCCCGGACCTGGGCGAGGCGTTCGCGGCGGGCCCGCCATCCCTCGGATGCGGCGATCACCGCGATCAGCCAAGCCAGCCAACCGGCCACGCCGGTCAGTGGAAACGGTTGGCCGGGATGCGCCGCGACACGCACCAGCAGCACCGCCGCGAAGGCGATACCGGTGATGGTGTACGCCGCGAGGCGGTGGCCGGCCGTGACAGCAACGCAGAGCGCCACCACCGGCGCCAGGAATACCGGCCCGAACGGGTAGCCGACTGACAGGTAGGCCGTGAGTGCGGCGGCCGCCAACCCCAGCGCTGCTACTGGCTGGATCCGCCGCACCCCTAGCGCGGCGGGTCCAGCCAGTAGCAGGGCAATACCGAAGGCGTCCAACGGCCGCGCTAGGGGTTGGCCCCGGCTGGCGAAGGTAGTGCCGATGACAGTGACGGCACCGATCGCCAACGGCAGTGCCATCGTAGGCAGCACACCGGCACACCACGTCGGGCGCTGCGATGGATCCACAGATCAAAGGTAGACCGGCTCGCCGTTACTCGACGTCGGCCGCCGGGAGGCTGTCGCGGTACCGCAGCAGTGGTAGGCCCGGCGTGGCGGCTGCTGTCGATCCGGGCGGCACCCGGGTGTCGGTACTAGTAGGAGGCCCGATGGGCGGGCCGTCGGACGAAGGAACCTGTGATGGCGGAGCGGCCACCCGCGCCGATTTCCTGCGCCGCCTCAACCGCACCACCGAGGCGCGCACGGCCTACGAGGAAGCGCTGTTACTCACCGACAACAGCACCGAACGCGACTTCCTCACCAGCCGCCTGCACCAACTCGACCCTGGAGCCCCCGAGCATCCACGAGAGCACGCGTGATGCAGCGCGTAAACCTGGCGCGGGAGAAGGAAACCTTGCTCATGGCGCTGTACCTGCGGGCGTGCGATAGCCGGTCACGGCGTCCGGCTGGTCAGGACTGCCCTCGAAGCGATGTGCCGGTTGCCGGCGTGGCGCAACGCGATGCGCCTGGTGCAGTACGGGTTCGCCTCCTGACACGTGGGGTTGTCCGGGCAAGCCGCGCAGCGGAACTTCCCGGATGAGCCAGGCCGCGACAACGGCCAGCAGCGCGATCAGCGCGCCGCACCGGAATACCAGATCGACGCCGGTGGTGATGGCGTGCTGGTAACCCTCCCGCACCGCGGCGGGCAGCTGAGCAAGCGTCGCCGGGGTGAGCCGGCTGGCGGCACCAGCACCGGGCATGCCCGCGTGCAGCTGCTGGGCGAACAAGGTGCCGAATACCGACACTCCGAGCGAGCCGCCGATGGTGCGGAACAGGGTGGCCGCGCCGGTCGCTGCGCCGAGATCGGATTGTCCGACGCTGTTCTGGACTACGAGCAGGGTGGTCTGCATCAGCATCCCCATGCCGACGCCGAGCACCACCATCCACAGCGAGGTCGTCAGCTGGCTGGTGGCCACGTCCATGGTGGCCAGCA
>DASUVX010000122.1:0-31143 GCA_036378735.1 Pseudonocardiaceae bacterium
CGTCGCCCAAGGCGCGGCGACGTCGGTCTTGCTGGCCGCCTCACCCACCGTCGAGGGCATTACCGGCCGCTACTTCGAAGACTGTGCACCCGCAGCCGTGGTCACCGAACGGGCCGGGGCGCTGGCCGGCGTGGCGCCGTATGCCCTGGATCCGGACAACGCCGCCCGCTTGTGGACCGTGTCCGAACAACTCGTCGGCTAGCGCCGTGTCCCGCCGCCATGGCATCGCACCATCAGTCCTGGATCCGGCTGCGCCACCAGCTGTGGCAGCCTCCGCGCCACCACGGCGAACAGCCCCGGGGGCGCGTCGTCGGCCCGCTGGAACTGTTTTACGACCTCGTTGTCGTCGTCCTGGTCGCCCAGGCCGCCCATCACCTGGCCGCGCACCTGACCGGGCGCGGGCTGGGCGAGTTCGCCGCGGTGTTCACCCTGGTGTGGATCGCCTGGCTCAACGGCACCCTGCACCACGAACTGCACAGCCGCGACGACGCCCGCGGCCGCAGCACGTTCCTGCTGCAAATCTTGGTACTCGTGCCGCTCGGCGCCTTCATCCCCGAGGCCAGCAGCGCACGCGGAAGCGCCTTTGCCACCGCCACCAGCGTGCTGTTTGCGCTGCTGGCGCTGCTGTGGTTCCTAGCCGCACGCGGTGACCAGCCCGAATACCGCCGCCCCAGCCGCCTGTTCGTGACCGGGACCGCCTTGTGCGCAGTAGTGCTCGCCGCCAGCGCCGTCCTGCCGGCTGGACCGCGGGTGCTGACCTGGGGCCTGACCGGCGTCGCCTATCTAGCCGGGTTCACGGCCGTGATCGCCACGGCCACACCAGTCCAGGCCGCCGCGCTCACCATCACCGATGCCCTGATCGAACGCTTCGGGCTGCTGATCATCATCGTGCTCGGCGAAACGGTGACCGGTGTCGTCGACGGACTCACGCGCACCCCGGTCAACGCGCTGACCCTGCTCGTCGCCCTCGTCGCCGTCATGGCCGGATTCGGCGCCTGGTGGACCTACTTCGACTTCGCCGGACACCGCCCGCCCACACCAGGGCGCCCACCCACCCTGGTGTGGATGCTCACCCACCTGCCGCTCACCGCTGCGATAGCTGCGATGGGCGCGGCCATGGTCAGCCTCACCGAAGATGCCCACGCTGCGCGCACTCCCATCCCCACCGCGTGGGGCCTGTGTATCAGCACCGCCCTCGTCCTGGCCGCAACCGCGTTGCTCACCACCAGCCTGCACGCCTGGCATCACCAGCCCGCGCTCTACCGGCCGCTGTCCCTTACCTGCCTCGCCACCTCCGCTCTCTGCCTAGGCCTGGGCATCACCCGGCCAACACCGCTCGTCTTCGGCCTGGCACTCGTTGCCCTCTTCGGCATTCCCTGGGCATTCGCCGTGACACACCGCGTGACTCACCAGCTCCCTGAGCGTCGACATTGATACCGACGTTCAGCAATCTGGCGGAGCCGTCCACCGCCTCGCCTGCTTAGTCTCGCCGACATCTACCACCAGGCTTAGGAAAAGAGATCACCATGAACGCGGGATCAGCAAGAAACGTCGTCCTCGTGCACGGCGGTTTCGTGGACGGGTCCGGCTGGCAAGGGGTCTACGACCTGCTCAAGCGGGACGGCTACCACGTCGCCGTCGTGCAGAACCCAACGCTGTCGCTCGAGGGTGACGTCGCGGCGACACAGCAGATCATCGACGCGCAGGACGGGCCGGTCGTTCTCGTTGGCCACTCCTACGGCGGGGCGGTCATCACCGAGGCGGGCACGGACCCGAACGTGGCGGCACTGGTGTACATCGCGGCGTTCGCGCCGGACGCCGGTGAGTCGGTGAATACGCTCATCGCTGACCCGCCGCCCGGCGCGCCGGTACCACCGATCCTGCCGCCAAAGGACGGCTTCCTGTTCCTGGATCGAGAGCAGTTTCCCGCGTCGTTCGCCGGCGATCTGCCCGCCGAGCAGGCCGCGTTCATGGCCGACTCGCAGGTCCCGTGGGGCGTGGACGCCCTGGGCGGGTCGATCACCGAACCCGCCTGGCGGGTCAAGCCGAGCTGGTATCTGGTCGCGACCGAGGACAGGATGATCCCACCGCCGGCGCAGCGCGCGATGTCCAAGCGGGCCGGTTCGACCGTGGTCGAGGTGCCGGGCAGCCACGCCATCTACCTATCCCAGCCGGCCGCGGTGGCCGCTCTCATCAAGCAAGCCGCGTCCTAGCTGGTCGCACGGTAACGGGTGCTAGGAGGCATGGCGACGCTCGGCGGTGACGACTCTGATGGTTGTCGTCGAGCCCGTCGCCACGAGCCGCTCAGTTGGTCACGTTCCGTCCTCCTGCCGGTTCAGAGCTGCTCGATTGGCGCCATCCGGTACACGAACTCGCCTATTCCCTGGCTGATAGCGAAGACGATGGTCACCATGGCCTCCTGGACGGCCGCCCGTTCGATCGGCCCGACGTAGATGGGCTCGTAACCGGCGTCACGGTTGAGCTGCTCGACGACCTCACGGGCCTCGGCGTCCCCGCACCACAGGTTGCCCGGCCTCGCCCTCGCCTGCCCGAGCCGCGGGTACAGCGAGGCGAAGTTGACGTTGAACGACTTGGCGGTCGGACCGCCGACCCTCGACTTCACGAACTCCGCGTTGGAGGCAAAGCCGGCCGGTGGCACGACGCCGTAGAGGTTCGTCGCATCGATCACCGTCTTGCCTTCGATGCCCTTCACCCCGTCGAGCGCTTCGGCGACCGCGCCGCCGGGCACCGCTACCAGCACGACGTCGGCATCGGAGACGTCGCCGCCGTCCCGGCCAAGCCGGGTGACGTCGTGCCCGGCCGCCTCCCACAACTTCGCCAGGCCGCCTCCGACGTTGCCCCTGCCAACCACAGTGATCCGCACGGTTCGACTCCTTTCCAAGGCCGGACGGCCGCAGCCGCCCGCATTCCTTCGTATGAGATTTTTTGCGAGTGTGGTAACGGTTGATAGATTTGGAAATTACGCTCGAGCTGGTTGCCGAATTGTCGGGCGGTTTGCCGTTATATAGGCGACAGGTGGCGGATAGCTTCGGCGTCAAGGTGGACCTTTGATGCCGCCAGGTTCTCTCGCAAATGCTGCAGGGAGGATGTGCCGGGGATAAGCAAGACGTTCGGGGACGCGGTCAGCGTCCAGGCCAGGGCAACCTGCGCTGGTGTGATGCCCAATCGCACCGCTTCTCGGACGACCTCGGGCCTGCCGAGGACCGCGTTCGGGCCCGACTGACCGAAGCCCAGCGGTGCGAACGGCACGAACGCGATCCTGCGCCGGGTGCATTCCTCGAGCACGGGCTGGGACAGCCGGTTTGCGAGGTGGTAGGCGTTTTGCACGCAGGCCACCTCGGTGAACCGCAAGGCATGGAGCAAATGCGCGAGGGTGATGTTGCTGAGGCCGATTGATTTGATCAAGCCGTCGTCGCGGGCCGAGATCATGGCGTCGAGTTGATCGTCGAAGAAAGCGTCCGGTCCGGTATCTCGCATCAGGCGAAGGTTGACAATTGGAAGCGCCTCCACATCGAGAGTTCGGAGGTTCTCTTCGATGGCCTGGCGAAGCTGCCGGGGTTCGTCGTCGGTGAGGACGCCACCATCCCGGTCACGCCGCGCACCGACCTTGCTCACCAGGACCAGCTCCGCGGGGTAGGGATGCAGCGCCTCCCGAATAAGCTCATTGACCATGTTCGGGCCGTAGTACTGGGCGGTGTCGATGTGGTCCACTCCCTGGTGGACCGCCTCGCGCAGCACAATGAGCGCCTCACGGCGATCCTTGGGTGGCCCGAACACGTTCGGCCCCGTAAGGCGCATGGCCCCGAAGCCGATTGGCGACACCACGAACGGCCCCAACGGACGCCTGTCCATACGAATCTCCGTTGGTTCATCCACGGCTGAGTTAGAGGCGATCATCGAATCCTCCACATGTCTGTCAGTGCCTCAGCATTCAGAAGCTGGCGACCAGCCGAGTGGTAAGCACGATGTCGACGACGTCGGCGACGGTCTCGACGCGGGCCCAGTCCCGCTGAAGCTCGCACGCCAGCGACACCCAACTGATGGGTTGCGCACCGGCCTGGACCATTCGGTTGAGTCCGGCATGGTGGGCCTCGACTGACGTCCCGCCCACGGCGTCCACGACGGGATAGACCTCAAATCCCTCGCGTATCGCATCCAGTGCTGGGAAGGCCAGGCCCACTTCCGTCCACAGTGCGGTCATGATCAGTTTCTTGCGGCCGATCGTTTCGACTGCGCGTCGAAAGTCGACGTTTTCCCAGGGATTGATCTGTGTCCTGTCGATCTCCGCGCTGTCGGGGAGGACCGCTTTCAGTTCAGGGATGGTCGGTTTCTGACCGTTGGCGACGTTGATGGTCGACAGCACGACGGGCAGGTCAAAGGCCCTCGCGAGCCGGGCCACGGAGATGATGTTGTCGACCAGGAGCTCCCGGTCCATTGACGTGACGGTCTGCACCTGGCTGGGCTGGTAATCGATGACCACGAGTGCGGTGTTGTGCGGCGTGAGCAGGTGGTCTGTGACGGGGTCTCGGACCGATTCACTGGTCATCGGGGTCCTTCCCACCGGAATCGGAGCTCGGAGATGCTGCGAAGTGGATTGAGCGGTTCGCCGTTTTGCGAAAGGGATCTCTGCGGGACCATCTTCAGGGGTTCCTCGCCTCGGTGGCATCCAGGAAACCCATAGTTCGAAGACAGCGGGTCGACTATGGATTTCCCTGATTCGACGGCTGCCTGGCGGTGCGAAGATGGGCTGTGTTGAGGGCCGAGGCGAGAGTCGCTTTTACGCTGTTTGGCGAAGGACCGAGGCAGGATGCACTTTTTGCTCCTGGCCCTCAGCGTCGGCAGGAGGCACGGCAGATGCTGTTTGGGCGGCGACGCGAGTGCGAGGTACTCGATCGACTGCTGGTAGCGGCGCGGAGTGGTCACGGCACGGCGATCGTGCTGCATGGCGAGCCGGGCGTGGGCAAGACGGCTTTGCTGGAGTACGCGATTACGGCGGCCCAGGGCTTCCAGGTGCTGCGCACGGTGGGCAACGAGGCCGAGATGGAGCTTCCGTCCGCCGCACTACAGCAGCTCTGCGCGCCGGGCGTGGCCAGTCTGGAGCAGCTGCCAGAGCCCCAGCGAGACGCACTGCGGGTGGCGTTCGGGCTCATGACCGGCGCCACGCCGGATCGGTTGCTGGTCGGTTTGGCTGTGCTGAACCTGTTGTCGCAGCTGGCTGCGCAGCGACCGCTGCTGTGCGTCGTCGACGACGCACAGTGGCTCGACGGACAATCTGCGCAGGCGTTTGCCTTCGTCGCACGCCGGTTGGTGACCGAGCCGATCGCAGTCATGTTCGGGGCACGGGGCGTCACAGATGAGTTTCGTGGGCTTCCGCAATTCATCATTGAGGGCTTGGGCGAGTCTGCCGCAATGGCCTTGCTGCGCTCGGTGCTACCGGAACGGTTCGACCAGCGGGTACTCGAGCGGTTGGTCGCCGAGACGCACGGCAACCCGCTGGCGTTGCTCGAGCTGCCCCGGGGGTTGACGCCTTCTCAGCTGGCTGGTGGGTTCGCCTTACCGGTCTCGGTGCCCCTGGCGGGTCGCATCGAAGCAAGCTTTCGGCGACGACTGGTCAGGCTGCCAGCGCAATCCCGGCGCCTGTTGCTGGTCGCGGCCGCCGAACCGACCGGCGACCCGGTGCTGGTCTGGCGCGCCGCTGAGCAGCTCGGCGTCGACGACTCAGCGGCGGCCGCGGTCGAGGCCGAAGGCCTGGTGGAGCTCAACACCCGGGTGGTGTTCCGGCACCCGCTGGTGCGCTCGGCCATCTATCGCGCAGCATCACCGGAGGAAAGGCGCCAGGCTCACCGTGCTCTCGCGGAGGCGACCGATGCGGCTGTCGACCCGGACCGTCGGGCGTGGCACCGTTCGCAGGCCACGTCGCGCCCCGACGACGAGGTCGCCGCAGACCTGGAGCTCTCGGCGGGGCGAGCTCAGGCCCGCGGAGGTTTCGCGGCTGCTGCGGCGTTCATGCAGCGGTCCGCCGAATTAACAGTTGATTCGGCGCGGCGAGCGGGCCGGGCCCTCGTCGCCGCCGAGGCCAAGCGCCAGGCTGGTGCGCTGGATGCCGCGCTTGCGCTCGCCACCGTGGCAGCGCGAGGGCCGTTGGACGACTCCCAGCAGGCCCAGTTGGACTTACTTCGAGCTCAGATCTCGTTTGCGTCAAACCGGGGCAACGACGCGCCCCTCCTGCTGCTCAAAGCCGCCCAACGCCTCGAGCCCCACGACGTCACCCGGGCACGAGAGACCTACCTCGACGCCATGACCGCGGCATTATTCGCCGGCCGGCTCGCCAACGGGTGCAGTGCTCGCGACGTGGCCAAGACGGCACTCGCTGCGCCGCCTCCCCTCGGGCCTGCCCGGGCCTCAGACCTCCTGCTGGATGGTCTGGCGCACTTGATCGCTGATGGGCCCGCCTCGGGAACTGCGGTCGTGCGGCAGGCGTTGGACGCCTTCCGCGGGCAGGCCACTGGCACCGAAGAACCGCTTGCGGGTTCGAGCATCAACACCGAAGAACCGCTTACGGGTTCGAGCATCAGCACCGAAGAACGTTTGCGGTGGTCCTGGCTGGCCGGCCGAGCGGCGGCGTTCATCTGGGACTACGACAGCTGGGATGCACTGACCGCTCGCCAGGTCCAAGTCGCCAACGATGCCGGTGCGCTGACCGTGCTGCCGCTCACCCTGAGCACCCGAGCTGGCGTGCATCTATTCGCCGGGGAACTCTCGGTGGCTGCTTCGCTGGTCGAGCAGGTGGAGGCTGTGGCCGACGCAACCGACACCCGCACGGCCCGCTACGCAGCAGTCACCGTTGCCGCCTTCCGCGGGCGTGAACATGACGCTCGCCAGCTGATCGACACCAACGCCCAGGACTTCGCCTCCAGAGGTGAGGGCATGGGAGTTACCGTCACGCAATGGGCGGCCGCCCTGCTGTACAACGGACTGGCCCGGTACCACGACGCGTTCGCCGCCGCGGAGCAGGCCCTCGAGGACCCGCTTGAGCTCTGGTTCTCGCCGTGGGCGACGGTCGAGCTGATCGAGGCGGCAAGCCGCACGGGCAGGGCCGTCGCTGCCGCGTCCGCGCTAGAACGCCTCGCGGAGGGCACCTCTGCCAGCGGGACCGCCTGGGCGGGTGCCATTGAGGATCGATCTCGTGCTCTGCTCAGCGAAGGCGCGGTTGCCGAGACCCGGTATCGCGATGCCCTCGATCGGCTGGCGCCCACTGCATTGCGCCTGGACCTCGCGCGCACCCATCTTGTCTATGGCGAGTGGTTGCGCCGCGAGCGCCGCCACGTAGACGCGCGTGAGCAGTTGCGCCTCGCCCATGGGCTGTTCACCGAGTTCGGCATGGAGGGCTTCGCCGAGCGAGCTCGTGTCGAGTTGCGCGCGACCGGGGAGCACGCCCGCAAACGGGCAACCGACACCAGCAACGATCTCACGCCCCAGGAGAGGCAGATCTCACAGCTCGTGGCGCAAGGCAGGACGAACCTCGAGATTGCCGCCCAACTGTTCATCAGCCCGAGCACGGTCGAATACCACCTCCACAAGATCTTCCGCAAGCTGGGCGTGAAGTCGCGGACCCAGCTTGCCCGCCACGTGCTCGAGTCATCCCCCCGCGCAATTGTCCGCTGACCTGAATTGCGCCAGCACCCGCAGGCGCATACATCGCATAAACGCAAGGAAAGATTGATGTCTGATCCGATCGATAACGCTGACGTCATCATTGTTGGTGGCGGCTCTGCCGGAGCGGTGCTGGCCGCTCGACTCAGTGAGGATTCCAGCCGAAAGGTTGTCCTGCTTGAGGCTGGCCCTGCCTATGCCCCGGATCGGTTCCCTGCTGCGCTGCTTGATGCATCGAGGATCGCCGACCCGGACCACGACTGGGGGTACCTGTCTCGCGGCAACGACCGGAACCCTCAGATGCCGACTCCGCGCGGCAAGGTCCTGGGCGGCAGTTCGGCGGTCAACGCCACCGTCGCCCTGCGGGCCCGCGCCAGCGATTTCGCCAAATGGGGCGCGCACGGCGCCACAGGATGGAGCTACGAGGATGTCCTTCCTACTTTCCGGCATCTCGAAAACACACCCACCGGAGACGATTTCTACCACGGGCGCGACGGCCCGCTGTCGATCCGGCAAAGAACAGACGACGAGCTAACGCCCGCACTGCTGGGTTTCATCGAAGCGTCGGTAGCAACCGGGTTCAAGCGGGTCTATGACTTCAACGCAGCCGAGCAAAACGGAGCCGGTGGCTATCCCGTCACCGTGGTCGACGGGGTGCGGCAAAGCACCGCCCTTGCCTACCTCACCCACGAGGTACGCCAACGCCGCAACCTGCGCATTCTCGGCGACGTCAACGTCGACCGTGTGCTGCTCAAGGGCACCACCGCCGTGGGCGTGGTCGCCGATGATGGCACGGCTTACCGGGCTGATGAGGTGATCCTGTCCGGCGGCTGCTACGGCAGCCCAGCGATCCTGATGCGTTCGGGCGTTGGCCCGGCCGCCCACCTGAAATCCTTGGGTATTGACATGGTGGCCGACCTTCCGGTGGGACAACACCTTCATGATCATCCCGGCTTCTACAACGCCTACGCCCTGGCACCCGAGCATGCACGGATGACCCCTGCCGTCGGCTCGCTGTTGTGGACGGCCTCCAGCGAAGCCGGCGGCGACGAACTGGACCTGCATGTCACCGCCACCCACCTGCTGGACGGCTCGGCCAGCCCGACCGGCGCAGCGATCGTCCTGGCCACCGCCGTGGTCCAACCCGAATCCCGGGGGACCGTGACGCTCGCCAGCACAAACCCCAAACAGGCGCCGATCATCGACAGCAACTACCTGGCTACCGCACGCGACACACGACGGATGCTCGAAGCTGTCAAGCTCGGCCGAGACATCGCCCGTCACCCCGTCTTCGCTCCGTTCAACGCGGGCGAAATCATCCCCGGCAACTCAGTCAGCGATGACGCTCTAGCCAAGGCGGTAGCCAGCAACCTGGCCGTCTATGGCCACCCCACCTCCACCGTGCCGATGGGGGCCCGACCGATCCCTGGGCTGTCGTGGACTCCCTCGGCTTAGTACAAGGCGTGGACAGGCTGCGTGTTGTGGACGCCTCCATCATCCCCGAGGTCCCCTCCTCGGTCACCAACATCACGGTCATCATGCTGGCCGAGCGGATCTTCCAGCGGGCCTACGCCTAGCCGGTTCAATGATCCGGTGCGACACGATCCCTGCCGGCGAGGATCTCGCACGGCCATCGAGGAAACCTGGCCAGGTAAGGGCATCCGACGTCCACGGCCCCAATGGCCGCGCCGATCCGATTCGCGGCGCCACTGGCCTGCACCCTCCGCGATTGGCGGGTCGCGGACGAAGGACTGTGGGTTTCCTGGATGCCATTGAAGACGGTCGACCCGGACGATGCAGCTCTGAATTAACACCGAGCCGTTCGCGGTCAGACGGTGAACATCGCGGACGCATCACTCCAATCAGCAAGAAGGAGGGTAAAGCCATCATGACCGTGGCACTTACCGGTGCAACCGGGTTCATCGGATCGCACATCCTCGCGGAGTTGCACAAGCACGGCCACGAGGTGACCGCACTTGTCCGCGACGACGCCCAGGCAGAGATCGTCGCAGGCCGCGGCGCGACACCGAAGGTGGTCGATCTATCCGATCGCCCGGCCGTTACGAGCCTGCTCCATAGTGCAGACGTAGCAATTCACACGGCGAGCCCCGGTGACGCCACCAGCGCGGACCTGGACTCCGCAGTGGTGGATGCAGTCATCAACGCCTTCGCCGGCACTGGCAAGCCCTACATCCATATCGGCGGCATGTGGGTCTACGGGAACAACACCTCCATCAGCGAACAATCCCCATTCGATGCGCCAGCGCTGGTGTCCTGGAAGGAGGCCATCGAACGCCGGGTGCTCGAAGCCACCGATACCCGCGGGGTCGTGATCGTGTCCGGCGTTGCTTACGGCGATGGCGGGGGCGGGATTCCCGGGCTGCTGCTGCGATCACCCCGAGACGATGCCGGCAACCTGATCATGATCGGTACGGGCCAACAGCACTGGCCGACAGTCCACGTTGCCGATTTGGCGGATTTCTTCCGGCGCGTGCTGGAATCTGACTCGGCTCGTGGCTACTACGTCATCGGCGATGGTGTGAACCCGACCGTTGCCGAGCTCACTGAGGCGGCGGCTACGGCAGTCGGTGCTCCAGGAGCAGTCCCCGGCTCCGATGACGAGGCTCAGGCACGCTTAGGCAAGCACTTCGCCGAAGTCCTTTTGCTCGACCAGGCCACCGACGCCGCCAAGGCTCGAGCCGAGCTCGGTTGGTCTCCATCCCACCCAGGACTTGTCAACGAGTTTCGCCAGGGCAGCTACCACAAGGGAGAGGCCGTCGAGCAACCCGCCGTTAGCCGGCAGTGACATACGCGAGCTGAGTTTCGCTGATGTCGAAGCCTCCTGCTGACACGAGGACGCTGTGATGGAGATGACGGCGAGGCTGGCGCCCGCAGGATTGGCCCCGGACAAGCGGGCGGCGCTTATTGTCCTGGCCTTGGCCGACCTGATGGTGGTGCTCGACACCACCGTGGTGTACGTCGCCCTCCCGTCGATCCAGCGGGCCCTGCGCTTCTCCTCGACGTCCAGCCTCCAGTGGGTGGTCAACGCCTACGTTCTGGCCTTCGGGGGATTTCTGCTCCTCGGAGGTAGGGTGGCCGATCGTTTCGGCCGACGCCTGGTGTTCGTTTTGGGCGTGGTCGGCTTCGTGGCGGCGAGCCTGGTGTGCGGCCTGGCGAACTCCCCCGGTGTGCTCGTCGCCGCTCGAGCGGCCCAGGGCCTGGCAGCCGCGTTCATGGCCCCCGCTGCCCTGAGTCTCGTCACGGTCATTTTCACCGAGGGCGACGAGCGCAACCGGGCGCTTGGGGTGTGGGGCGCCATCGCCAGCACGGGAGCAGCCATCGGCCTGGTAGCCGGTGGTGGCCTCGTCAGCTGGCTCAGCTGGCGGTGGGTGTTTTTCGTCAACGTGCCCATCGGTGGGTTCGCCGCCCTCGCCTCGCTTTACTTGATCGGCGAGACCCGTGGCCCCGTGGCCCGAGGCTTCGACGTCACCGGCGCGGTATCGGTCACCGGCGGCCTCGCCGCCCTGGTCTTCGGGCTGGTCAAGGCCAACGAGTGGGGATGGGGCTCGGCGACCACCATCGGCGTCTTGGTGGCCGCGGCCCTGCTTCTCGGGGTGTTCGTGGTCCGCCAGATACGGAGCAGTCATCCCCTAGTGCCACCGCGCCTGTTTCAGAGCCGGACCCTGGTCGGGGCAGACATCGGCATGCTCCTGGTCGGGGCCGGGGTCTTCGCCATGTTCTTCTTCCTCACCCTGTACATGCAGCAGGTGCTGCACTACTCGGCGGTGAGAACGGGGGTCGGCTACCTGGCCGTCACAGCCACGAGCATCACCAGCGCCACGATCGGCTCGAGGATCCTGGCCCGGGTGGGGGCCCGTCGCATCTTGGTGACCGGCTTCCTCATGGCCGCCACTGGGCTTGCCCTGCTCGTGCGGATCTCACCGACCACCGGGTATCTCGACATCCTTCCGTCCCTGGTCCTCATCGGCAGCGGCAACGGGGCGGCCTTCGTGAGCATGACGTCCCTGGCGGTGGCCGGCGTCCCCCGCCAGGACACCGGGGTGGCCTCTGCGCTGCTCAACGCGAGCCAGCAGGTGGGTGGATCGCTCGGCATTGCCCTCCTGACGGCGGTCGCGGCGGCCCGCTTCGACGCCGTGCGGCCCCGCCATCCGACTCCGGCCACCTTGGCCACCGCCACCACCAGCTCCTGGGTGTGGGGATTCGCTGTCGCCGCCGTGTTGCTCCTGGGTGCGGCGGTCACGACTGGGCTCTTGACACGGCCTAAGCCAGAGCAACCGCCTCCACAAGCGGAGTCGGTCGCAGCAGCCCAGCCGGCCGCAATCGAGCGATCGGCCGCCACCCAACCAGGGGCCGCAAGGCCGGCCCGACCAACTCCCCAGTGGGCCCCACTGCCCCCGCCGTGTCATGGGAGCGCGCTATCCGTCTTGGCCGACATTGCCCGGGACTCGTGATCGCCGCCCCACGCGGGAACATGCCCGGTCCGAGATGTCCACCAATCGACCAGGACGCTGCCCGTGACGAACGGTGTCGTGACCATCGGCCCGGGCTGGTCCAGCCTTATCCCATCCGGCTGGTGAACTGGTTCATGTCGAAATAGTCCCGCCAGGCGTTGATCTTGCCGTCGCTGACCTCGAAGGTCCCCATGACCGGCAGCTCAAACGACCTGTCGGGGAGCTTGAAGACGTCCACCCGCTCGGTCATCACGATCGGACCATCGGCTGCGATGTGGATGACGCGCAGTTCGATGCCCTCGATGCCCGGCGGGCCAGGGCGGATGACCGTGCCGATTGTGTTGGCGATGGCCTCCCTGCCGGTGACCGGCGCCAGCGGGATGTTGTGGTAGACGGCGTCGTCGGTGAAGAATGCCGCCAGGTCGCCGGCCCCCATGCCGTCGGACCACGCCGCGCAGAACCTGCGCACCACCTCGATCGGGCTGTCCATCTGGCACCTCCTGCGGTCGAGCGTCGGCGAACGGCCGCAATGTAGAGGTTCAGCGCCACCGTTCGCAGCGCCAGCCTGACGCCAGCATCCAGAGGCGGTGCCTTAGACCGGGCCGGTCGGCGACGCTGTAGGTCATGGCTGACCATGTTGAAGTGACTGTGGTCGACTTCGCATCCAGGAAATCCTTAAGTTCGACCGGCCACCGGAGGCGCCGAGGGAAATGCCTGCCGAACTCCGAGACCGTCGCGTCCAGGTCTCCGCGCCTGCGACAGATCGTCGTGCCGCCACTGCCCGTCCCTGCTCCTCGAACATCTGACCAGGACTCCTGGTGATTCGAACGACAGTGCTGGGGCGGCCTGGGTGGTCCCGCGCTCTTCCGGCGCCTTGGGGCCGGCATCGCCACCCGAACACCCTCGTGGTCGTGACGCCGGACGTCGTATCCCTAAGACCCAATCCGCCAGCGGGGCGCCATCGTCCCAACCGGCGCAGAGCGAGCCGGGCCATTTCGACCCATCTCCTTGTGAGCGCCACGCCCGTCGGCGCAATCCGTCGAACTATGAGTTTCTTAGATGCCAGCCCAATCTCAGTCCGTCGACGATGGTCCAAGCGCAGAACACGCCGGCAACTCAGCCAGCGGCGCTGACGCGGCCAAGTCGTCGATCGGCGGCCGGTCTTCAAGTGCACCCAGAGGAGAGCCGAGATGGCAGTGGACAACGAGCAGATCGTCCGGAAGGCCTGCCAGACCGCGGAAGACTACGACATTCCCGGCTGGGTCGCGGCCTTCACGCAGGACGGAACCTTCACCGACGAGTCCACGGGGGTCGTCTACCGTGGTCCGGACCAGCTCGGGATTCCCGTCGAAATCTGAAAGAAGGCACTTCCCGACATGCATCGGGAACTCTTCCGCTTCTACGTCAGTGGTGACGTCGTGGTGGTGCAGCTCGCCCTTCAGGGCACCCACCTTGGTCCGCTAAGCCTGCCCGAAGGAACTATCCCACCCACCGGCAAGCGGATGGACGCGCCCTGCTGCGACGTCTTCGAGTTGTCGGACGGCAAGATCAAGCGTTTCGACTGCTACCCGGAGGGCTCGGTCATCCTCAAGCAGCTGGGCGTGCTCGGCGATCTCCAGGCCGTCTGCAGCCCGCATAGATGTCGGCTCGAAGTGATCGAGTTCCGCCACCATGGTGGGACCCACGACGACAAGCACGCCAATCACGATCGGATACAGTCTCTGTCTCAGCGGGGGATGCCGTCGCATATGCCGTGGGAGGGCGCTTCCGGCAGACAGACAGTTTATGATCATCCCGTGAAGGCTGCGGTGCTCGTTGAAATAGGTGCTCCCCCGCGCTTCGGTGACTTCGCCGAGCCCGAACCCGGTGAGGGTCAGATCGTGGTCGAGGTTGCGGCTGCCGGTGTGCACCATCTGGATTTGGCGAAGGCCTCGGGTTCGCTTTACACCGGCCGCCCTGTCGTTCCCTCGGTTGTTGAGTCCGACGGGGCGGGCCGCACCGCTGACGGACGCCCGGTGTTCTTCGATGCTCCGGTGGCCCCGTACGGGTCGTGGGCCCAGCGAGCGTTGGTGTCCGAAGCGGCGCTGCTGGATGTGGTCGATGGTGTGGATGACGTGACCGCAGCGGCGCTGGGCAACACGAGTCTGACGGCCTGGTTGGCGCTGAGCTGGCGCGCGAGGTTGCAGCGGGGGAATCGGTGCTCGTGTTCGGCGCGACCGGAGCGGTGGGGTCGGTCGCGGTGCAAGGGGCCCAAGGCGCAGGGCGCTTCGCACGTCATCGCCGCCGACCGCAACCCGACCGGCTGCCACGCGCGCGCTAACACGGAGCCGACGCCACCGTGGTCCTGGCCGGCGGCACCGATCTTGTTTCCGCGTTTCGCAAAGCAGCCGGCCCGCACGGCATCGCCGTGATCATCGACCCGTTGTGGGGCGAGTCTGCGCTCGCGGCCATGCATGCGGCCGCGCCCGAAGCCGGCACGTACAGATCGGCAATTCCGCGGCAGCCACGATCAATCTACCGGCTATGGTGGTGCGCTCCGCTGCGTTGCAGATCCTGCGATTCATCATCTTTCAACCCCCGGTTGACGTGCGGCACGAGGCCTATCGGAGCCTGACTGAACACGCCGCCCGCGGAGAGATCTCTATCGACGTGATCCAGCTCCCGCTTGCCGAAGTCGCCGGCGCCTGGCAACAGCAAAACCAAGGAGCCCCCGCGAAACTCGTTCTCGTCCATAGCCGCCCAGCCCCAGTGGCCGCGTGACTCCCACACTTTGTCCCGCTCTCCCGGTGTAACCGCGCGATCCCGCCCCGATGATCGCGAGATCGTCGTCACAGGACGCCATTCGGGTGGTCGCCGATCAGTCAAGATCGGTAGTCGTCACCTGCAGCGCACCGGCTGCGTGCAGCAGGTGCGCGGGGTGGACCCGGTCGTCGGGTGTGCGGGGCAGCCAGCGGCGGACGACGATGCCGTCGTGCAGTAGCGCGTCGCCGCCCATCTGGCGGGTGTCTTCCACCGGCCGGGGGAGATGGTGACCGCGCGCCGCGGCGACCGCGTAGCGAGCCAGAGTTCCCGGTGAATACACGCGCCAGAGCCTGGCCCGGCGCATACCCAACAACCCATAAATCTGCCGTTGCTCATCGGCCAGGAACAGGCCCGGCCAGCGGAGATGCTCCGCAAGCGCAGCAAGCGCCTCTGGCGGGCTGAACCCGCAGGCGATCAACCCGATCGGGCAGCCGGCGGCGAGGTCACGCACCTGCACCAGGTGTTCTTGACACGGCAGTCAATACTGGTGCCGGACGGCGGTGAGCACATGGGTGCCGGGCAACGCGCCGAGATCCACGGCTCGGCCGGTGCACGCGTCAGGCAAGACCAGTCCAGCCAGCGAGACCGGACGATCGATCTCACGAGGCACGGGCGTTGACGATAGCAGCAGCTTGCGCAGCTGGACGCTGTCGACCGGGTCCAGCACGCAGTGCTGCACGCAGGCGGGCAGCAGCTCACCGCTTTCCAAGTGCGCCACCGCGTAATGGCACGACGCCAGCCGCTCCTGGGCAGCGCGGACCCGGGGGTCGGTGGCCTTCTCCCACGCGGGTGCGACGTCCGCGGCGTCCATGAACTGGTGCACCACGAACGACACCGGCCGCGCACCGTGGCGCAGCAGGGCCGGTAAGTGGCCGCGCTCGCCGCGTAAGTCATCGGAGACGAGTTGGCGGGTTGGCCGACCCTCATCTACATGACTTGATCATCGAAGGTCACGCGCCCGAGATCATTGTTTTGACTCTGCTTACTCCGGGAGGCCGAATAGGTAGGCACACGGGTTACACCATGCGGTTACACCTGGTCGTCCGCGTGGAACTGGCGGGGTGAGTGGGCCGTGTGCCTGGGTGGTCGAGCCAATGTGTGTGGACTGGTCCGATGCTTAGGTGACGGAGGTTCCGATGAGTCGTCCGATGCTGTAGGTGATGGCGGCGGCGAGCGCGCCGAGCAGCAGTTGGCGGGCGCCGCCGCGTGCGGCGGGACGGCGGGTGAGGGTGGCGACGATGGTGCCGCCGCCGAACAGCGCGATGGCGACGACGATGAGGGAGATCAACACGGTGCGGGCGCCGGCGAGGTAGGGCAGCAAGGGGATGATCGCGCCGACGGCGAAGGCCGCCAGTGACGCGGCGGCGGCGACCCAGGGTGAGGGCAAGTTGTCGGGGTCGAGGCCGAATTCCTCGCGGGTGTGCATCCGCAGCGCGGTCTTGGGGTCGCGGGAGATGTCGGTGGCGGCCTGGGCGGCCAGGGTGGGGTTGAGTCCGTAGCCGATGAGGGTCTGGGTGAGTTCCTCTTGTTCGGCGTCGGGGAAGCGGGTGAGTTTGTCTTGTTCGATCGCGGTTTCGGCTGCGATGAGTTCGTTTTGGCTGGTGACCGAGATGTACTCACCGGCGGCCATGGACAGGCTGCCCGCGGCGAGCCCGGCGAGCCCGGTGAGCAGCAGGGTGCGCACCGGGGCTCCGCCGCCGCCGACACCGATGATCAGGGAAGCGTTGGTGATCAGCCCGTCCATGGCGCCGAACACCGTGGGCCGTAGCCAACCTCCGGACACACCGCGGTGGTGGTGGCTCCATTCGGGGGCGTCCCGAACGCCCGTGCTGGGTGCGGGTTCGGTGGGGTCTGTCATGAGGGCCTCCACCTGCTTGGGGGTCGCAAGGCAGTCGCGTCAGGCCGGTGAGGCCCTCCAAGCGCGCAGCGCCAGCACGGCCTGCATGCCTGCGGCTGGTCGTAGCCATACCGGGCGCGGCGCTTCCACCATTCGACCCCGTGCGACGCTGATCGCGGTGACCGCGAGCACCGGGACGGGCCACGCGGCCAGCGCCGCCGCGCGCACCCGCGGATCGGGTTCGCGGTGCAGGGCGAACCACGTCCAAAACACCGCATCGGCCAGCGCATCAGCATAGAAACCGAACGGTGTCATGCCATCGCGCCGCGCGAGTATCCCGTCGGCTTTGTCAGTAGCCAGCGCGACCAGACCCAGCCAGCGACCCAGGCGGGGGGCGGCCAGGGGCAGGTTAGCGCGGGTGAGGCTGACGAGGTTGGCGGCACCGACGCGCTGCTGGTCTTCCAGCATGCCCAGATGCGTCAGCGCCAGCGCCCAACTCAGCGTCGGCCAGCACCAGGCGCGGCCCCCGGTCAGGGCGAGTATCGCGGCGTGGAAGGCGGTGAGTTCGGCGGCGACGCGGGGATGGGCCCGGGCCTGCTGAGTGGAGCGCTGCGCGCAGTGCAGCAGGAACACCGTCCAGGCCCTGGGCGCCCACCCTCGGGTGCGCAGCTGCGCGAGTAGCAGGTTGGTGGCATCTCGGCTGCTGCCCGCGGCGGTGGGATCGGCGCCTACCTCGATGGAATATCGCCGCGATAGCTTCTCTGCTCGGATGTGGCGCCGCCTCGCGGTGATCCGATCGGCCAGTGATGCCAGCGCGCGAACGTGCCGGCCGAACGGGTGTGTGTGGGGCCGGTGTGGGCTCGTCCCGTGGCTGTGGCCAGCGCGGCCCGTACGCCCACCACGGCCCGTCACGGCACCGGCCTTGTCTGGGTGTGTGTCCGCGTGGTTTTCTCCGCGATCAGCAGGGCGTAGCCGGCGCAGCCCTCAGCGACCGCCCGGGTAGCGAGCGCGGTCATCTCCAGCGCCTTGCCGAAGTCCACCTCGGATAGCGCTGGGAGTGTCCCCGCGAGCAGGCGCAATGCGCGCAGCCGCGTCTCGATCGCCCCGATCATCTCGCCCAGCGCGTCGTCGTGGCTCTCGGTGCAGGTGACGGCCAGTCCGGCCCTGGCCAGGATGCCCGCGTAGTCCTCCAACGGTCGGGCATCGGCGATACAGGCCACCCAACCGGCCAGACCCCGCAACTCGACGTTGAGCCGGTCCGGTTCGACGGTGACGTCGGTGATCCCGACCCGCCCACCGGGGCGCAGGACCCGGGCCACTTCGCCGGCCGCCTCGGTTTTGTCGGGAAACGTGCAGAACGCGCACTCGCAGACCACCGCGTCGAAGCTGGCGTCGGGAAAAGGCAGCCGCTCAGCGTCGGCGAGCTGGAAGCTCACCGATCCGCCCAGCCCGGCGCCCTGGGCGGCCTCGCGGGCCTGGGCCACCGACGCCTGCCCTAGGTCCACCCCGACCACGCTCACCCCGAACTCGCGCGCGAGCATCACCGCGCTGGCACCGGGCCCACTGGCGACGTCGAGCACCCGCTGCCCGGGCGCCAGCGCGAGCCGCCGCCCCAGGTGGCGGGTCAGCGCCAACCCGCCGGGATGGTAGCTGTCCCCGAGTACCAGCCCCACCACGTCGCGCTGGTAGGCCGCTGCGCAACACGCCTTGACATCGGTGCCGGCAATTGCGTGGGCGCCGGTCGGGGTGTTGACGTCGGTGCCGGTGTGGGGGTGGTCGCTGCTCATCGAATTGTCTTGCCTACGTTGGTAGTGTCCGGCGCAAGCGGCTGATTGCGGTGCCCGTTGTCGTTGCCGTGGGTGTTGTGGGTGCGGGCGATCTTCGAGCCGTAGGGCGAGACTTGCAGTACCGGTTGCAGGCCGGTCGCGTTAGGTACCACGTCGGCGACCCTCACCCCCGACATTGCTTCGCGGACCTGTTCGCGGTAGCCCACGGAGTTGTAGGCGCAGAACGGGATCATCCGCCCGTCCGGGGTGAGTTCCTCCACGCAGCATTTCATCAGCTGCTTGACGTTGAGTGTGTAGGGATCCATAAAGTCCTGGATCACGATCATGAACGCGGTGTCGGTGATCGTCTTGACGACCTCGGGCAGATCCAGGCCGCACGCCGTGCACTCGAGTGCTTCAGCAGTGATGGCCAGATTGGTGTTGGTGGTGTCGGTGCCCATGAACGCCGAGGCGGACCACAACTTCTCCAGGGCGTGGCGAATGTCGTAGTCGGGCACCACCCGGTTGGACACGTAATCGAGGTGGTCCTCGATCTTGAGCAGACGCGGGATCGGGACGACGGTGCGCTCGGCGCCCTCGCCGTCGGTGAGCAGGTAGGTGATCGAGCGGCAGGTCGGGAAGCAGCACGGTACCGGGAAAAAGTCGGCCGGTCGGAACCACTGGGGTAGCTGCGCGCAGATCAGGTGGATGACGTCGGAGTTGGTCAGCCGCGTCAGCGGGTCGAACTCGACATGGCGCCCGGCGTGGGTGACCGGCTGAAAGGCGATCATGCGCACCGCCGGATGTTCCAGCCCGTAACGGATGATCTCGCCTAGCTCGTCGGTGTTCATGTCACGTTCGATCGCCGCGACCAGGGTGACCGGGAGCCCATTGCGCGCGCAGGCCTCCAGCGCCGCCCGTTTGCGTTCGCGCAGGTCTTTGCCCCGGATGCTCAGGTGGGTGGAGCGTTTGAACCCGTCAAACTGCAGATAGATGTTGAGCTTCTTACCCGGGATGGCGCGGTGTCGCTCGCCTAGCGCCGCCGCGAACGCCTTGTCGGTGGCCAACCGGATGCCGTTGGTGTTCAGGTTCACCGTCCTGATCGGTTTGGTGCGGGCCAGGTCGATCATCGCCAGGATGTCGGGATGGATGGTCGGCTCGCCGCCGGAGAACATCACCACTTCGGCCTCGCCCTCGGATTCGACGAAGACATCGAGCATCGTCTCGCACTGGGCCAAGGTGATCGAGTACCCGTCGGGTTGGTGCCCGGAGTCGGCGAAGCAGATCGGGCAGTCCAGGTTGCAGTTGGTGTTGACCTCGATGATGCCCAGACACGCGTGCTGCTTGTGCTCGGGGCACAGCCCACAATCCGAGGGGCAGCCATCGACCACCCCGGTCTGAAACGTCAGCGGGATCGTGCCCGGCTTGTTAAACCGCGTCGAGTCCAGATACATCTGCGCGTCGCCGTAGACCAGCGCCTCGAACACGCCGTGTTCCTTGCAGCGTTTGCGCAGGTACACCTTATTGTCACGGACGTTGACCTGGGCATCGATGACGACCTTGCAGACCGGGCAGATGCTCTTGGTGTATTCCAGGAACACCTCCTCACGGTCCACCTTCAGTGGCGGGTCGGTGTGCTGGTCGGGACCAGGCATGATTTCGGTCATCGATGTCTCCCACGAAATTCGTCCACCTGGACTCCACCGGTGGGTGCGGGCGTCCGGTCAGTGTCCACCGTCGCCTACCCCACGCTGTCCCCCGCCGGCCACCCGGTCACGGTCTACCCGATCGTGGTTTACCAGATCGAGCGACGGAGCGGGATGCTGGATCGCGCTAGACACGGGGTCTCCCTCACTCAACGAGGTGGTCTTACCCATAGATAGGGACCGGGGTTACACCCCGAGCCCGCGCAGTGGCGGTGGATGAACCCGCCCCGCCGACCCATGCGCCCTCAACTCGCACGGACCCGGCAACACCCCAGGTCACAGTGATGCTGAGACGCTGCCGGAGAAGCCAGCAGCAACCACAAGCACCGGCTCGTAGGCGAATCCCGCGGGGTCAGGCAGCACAGCCTCTCCGGTGACCCGACCCGACTTCACCCCTACCCAACCCCCCGGCCAGGAGCCTCACCGCTTCACATCACGAAACGCGGGCTCGTTGATCATCCCTCCGGCGCACAGCCCGACGATGTGGGCGCCGAGCAGCCGCCGTTTACCATCGATCTCCGGGTCGGTGAAGGTCACCCACGGCAGGTGCCCGGGGGAGAACTTCGCCTTGACCGGGATGAAGATGTCGCGCACCGAGGATCTCGTCCACCCGCAGCTGCTGCGGGTCCAGGGTGAGCACGACGTCCCCGCCCTCACGACGTGCGGCGCAGAGTCGAGCAGCGAATCGGACATCGATGCCCTCGGCGGTGAACTGGCGCTGCAGTAACCCAGCTCCCTATCCGTATATGACACCCGGGATGACCACCGCCGGTGATCACGACGGTGCACGACCCGACACTCTCGAGGCGATGAGATGACGCTCGACCCCCAAGCAGACCCCGGCCGTCGCGCGTGGCTGCCCTGCCCCCATTGCGGCGATGACACCGCCCTGTACCTACTCGACTGCGACGTCTGCCTGATCTGGGTGCAGTGCGGCAACTGCCTGCGTCGGTGGTGGCACGACACCGGTGTCGGCCGCGGACGACATCCACAACACCTTCTCGACGTCGCCTAATCCGGCAGGCACCGCGCCCGTCCCCCCCGTTACCTACCTCACTGGTCTATCACCAGCCAGCCGAAAGAAGGTCGTGATGACAACAGCAATCCACGAGCCGCACCGCATCCGGTCCGGGTACCCGCCCGGTGTAGCACCGGTCGCGGTAGCCCGCTGGGCCGGTCTCGGCCTCGGGATCGCGCTGAGCGCAGACGGGGTGATACTGGCACTGCTTGCGGTAATAACGGCACCACCGCGGTTCCTGCAACTGGCACAGATCGCGTTGAGCCTGGCGGTGGCTATCCCCGGTCTGCGGATCACCCAAGTCGCCCTGGCTGATCGCAGGCCGCTGGCCATCGGGGTGCTGCTGCCCGAGATCGTGCTGGCTGCCGCGATGGTCTATTTCGCCACCGCGCTGTCGCTGTTTCACGCCGGACACATCGCCTATCCCGGCGCTGTGTCCCAGTTCCTCACCGTGCTCGCCGCGCTGGGCTTGGGCGCAGCAGGACTGGTCCTGGCCGGCGCGACTACACCCTCCGCGCAAGAGGCAGGGCGGGTGTCGTTCCCGATCGCGGTGCGTGACGGCGTCATCCTCATCGTCGGCACCATCTTGGTAGCGATCGCGATCGGACAGCTCGCCGGTCCCAAGCTGGCTCCGCCGCACTGGAACTGGATCAGCTTTGCCGGGATCACGGTTCCCGGCATGCTGGTCCTGGTGACCCGCGAGATGGTCAAACAAGCCTACCGGCGCGGCCAGCAGCCACAGCGCTCCCAGCTAGCCCGGCTCATCGTGACCGAGGCGCTGCTCATCGGGGGTCTGTTCGTCATGTTCTACGGCAGTATCACGAACCTGACGTTGGGTAAAAACGGCTACACCACCGGCTTTGCCGGGAACAACGTCGGGATGGTGTTGCTGGGGGGCGCCGCGGTGTTCCTCTTCGCTGTCCGCGGAATGATCAAAGTTTCCGCCGCGAGTCTCAGCGGTCGATCGCTGATCCCGCGGATGCTGGTCACCAATCTGGCGTTCACCGCGGGGGCTATCGCCTTCTTCTACGGTGAACGGTCCGTGATCGTCGGACACGACCCATCACTGTCCCTCGGTGCGGCCTTCCCAGCGGCCCTCATGATCGCCGCAATCGGCCTGCTCATTCTCATCCCTGGGCGGGTGCTAAACCGCACCGACGCGGCCACAGCAGCATGAACCTCACGGTGATCACAACCGTCTATGCCCGGAAATCCGGTATCCGCGGTCGGTAACGACAACCAACCCGCTTCTTGATAAGGAGCACGCAAATGGCGTCCTTTGACTACGACCTAGCGATCATCGGGGCGGGATCAGCGGGATTAACCGCGGCCCGGGTCGGACGGTTTTTCGCCAAACGGATCGCGTTGATCGACAAGGACCGGCTAGGCGGGGACTGCCTCTACTACGGCTGTGTCCCCAGCAAGGCACTGATCAAGGCATCGCGGGTGGCCCACGAGACCGCCACCGCGCGCCGGTGGGGCCTGCCCACCCAACCAGTGGCCACGGATCTCGCCGCGGTCAACGCCCGGGTGCACCAGGCCATCACCGAGATCAGCAAACTCGACGACGCCGCGGTGTTCTCCGAACTCGGCGTCGATGTCCTGTTCGGCGGTGCCACCTTCCGCGATCCCCACACTCTGCACGTCGGGGACCGCGACATCACCGCCAAATTCGTTCTGATCGCCTCTGGTAGCCGGCCGGCCGTACCGAACATCGACGGGCTGGCCGAGGTCGGCTACCTCACCAACGAGGATGTTTTCGACCTCGACGCGCTACCAGACCGGCTCGCGGTGATCGGTGGCGGTCCGATCGGCGTGGAGCTCGCGCAGGCGTTGCACCGGCTCGGCTGCGCAGTGACCGTCGTACAACGCGGACCCCACCTCCTGGCTCGCGACGACACCGACCTGATCGAAATCCTGAAGCGCCAGTTCACCGACGAGGGCATCGACGTGCGATGCAACACCCGCCCCACCGCGGTGCGTCGGGACGGCGGGGATACCGTGCTCACTCTCGGCGCTGCCCAGCTACGGGTAGACGCAATCTTGTGCGCCGTTGGCCGGGTACCCAACGTGGAGACGCTCGGACTCGACGCCGCCGGCATCACCATCAACCACCAGGGCATCACCGTCACCCACCAGCTCCAGACCAGCCAACCGCACATCTACGCCGTCGGCGACGTAACTGGCGGCCCGGCGTTCACCCACTACGCCGGCCACCAGGCCGCCCACGCGGTCCGCAACATCTTCGTCCCGATCAAAGCAGCGTTCTCCTCCGGCCACCTGCCATGGGTGACCTTCACCGACCCGGAGATCGCGCACGTCGGCAAGACCGAGGCGCAGGCCCGCGCGGCCGGCGACACCTACGAGGTCATCCGATTCCCCTACAGCCACAACGAACGAGCCGTCACCGAAGGGGAAACCGTCGGCCTGATGAAGTTCCTCATCAACACCAAACGGCGCTTGATCGGAGCCCACATCGCCGGACACGCCGCCGGTGAGATGATCAACGAGCTGACCCTGGCGATGAACAACGACCTCACCATCGACGCGATCATCAGCTCGATCCACGCCTATCCCACCTACTCCTTCGCGATCCCCATCGCGTTCTACGACTATGTCCTGACCGACAACCCCAGCGCCGCAGCAAAGGTAGGCCGCTTCCTCAGCCACCTCACCTAGACAACAATTCCACGGCCCTCTATGTAGCCTGGACAAGCCGGTGGTCGGCCCCGTTGTTCGAGATCCACGTAAGTCTGGGGTCCGTGAGCCGCTCGCCGGGCCCCGCTTTTCCGAGGAGGGTCCTGCGATCAGTAATCACTTCAGGTCACAGGGCCGTTACGAGGCTTTGAGGGGCCGCGTCACGTCTGATGACTACTCGGAATTGTCTTAAGATTCCGGTGACCAGCCTGGCAACGGTGTCCATCGTGGTGCCCACCCTTAACGAGGTGGCCCGGGTCGAGCCCTGCTTGCGGCGGTGGGGCAGTGATTTTCCCGGCTGTGAGCTGGTTGTGGTCGACGGCGGTAGCACCGATGGCACCCGAGAGATAGCGCAACGGCATGCCTACGCCCTGCATAGCGGCCCCGGGCCGTGCCATCCAGATGGACGCTGGAGCTGCGGAGAGCAGTGGCGATGTTTTCTGGTTCATCCATGCGGATTGCCAGGTGCCTCTGGGTGCGCTGGACCTGTTCTGGCAGGCGCTGCTAGATCCCCGGGTGGTCGGGTGGTTTGCACCTAGGTTTCGACCAACGCAGTCTGGGTCTGGATTACCTGGCGGCCAGCTCTAACGTGCGGGCTCGCCGGCTCAAGTGGATCTTCGGTGACCAGGCGGGGTTCGTGCGGTGTGAAGTGTTCGAGGTGGTGGGCGGCTTTCTCCTGCTTCCGCTGAGGGAGGACCTGGAGAGGTCGCGCATCCTGCGTCGGCGTGGCCGGTTTGTGGTGCTGCCGGCCACCGTCACCGCCTCGGGCCACCGGTTGGTGGAGCAGGGTGTCTGGCGCATGACCGTGTTCATGCAGGTGCTTAAGTTGCAATACCTGCTCGGTGTCGACCCGCATCGAATCCGTCAACGCTACGAAGCCGGCACCCGCCGCGGGCGCCGCCGAGGGCCAACCCGGACCAGCTAGTGACGTGACGCGTGTCTGTCGAGCAGCCGCGGATTAGGCCGTGGCGGCCACTGGTGCGACCGCGTGCAGTGACAGGCCGCGTGCCTTGATCCCGCCGCGGCGGCCCACGGAAGCGCGCCGATGGCGCCGATCGCGAAGAAGATCGCGAGGACGACGAACGCGGAGAACACGCAGAGCGTGAGCGCGGCCGGCGTCGCTGCGGGGTGACTTGGCCAGTGCGGACACCATAAGCAGCAGCACCGAGATGCTGGCCGTGCGGTAGGACAGCCGGGTCACCGCCGTGCGGCCGAGCTGGTCGATCAACACGGCGACGGTGAACCCGCTGGTCAGCGCGCCGAGGTTGCCGATCAGGTAGAACGCAGGCACCGTCGCGGAGGACACGTTGACCTGCTGGGGGATCAGCACGTAGGCGGACAGGAACGTGAACAGCCCGTAGTAGGCGGCGCTGCCGGAGAATTTCAGCACCATGCCGCACACTCAGTCGAGGCCGCCAGCTCCTCCGCAGCTCGCCGACCTGGGAGCCCAGGGAGCGGCTAGTGGGCCGCCCGACCGGGTCGGTGCGGTCGTCAACGAGGCCACTGATCTCGGTGATGATCGCGTTGGTCTCGGACCCGCGGCCCTGGGAAGCCAGCCACCGCGGCGACTCCGGGATCGCCCGCCGTGCGATCAGCGCGTATACCCACCGTCGCCGCGCCGGCCAGCAGGCACACCCGCCACCCCGAGAGCGTGATCCCACCCAGTGCGAGTCGGTTGGCCCCGAAGCTGTTGCGGAAAGGGTCCCGATGAGGCCGGTCACGATCCCGCCGACCGACCAGAAGTTCATCGTGGTGGTGGCGGTGGCCGCGTCGGCGACTGGGCATGAATTCCGCGATCGCCGAGGTCACCGCCGACTACTGCGCGCCTACACCCATCGCGGTGAGGAACCGGAATAGCAGGAACACTGCGAACGTGGGGGAAAACGCGCTGGCCACGGTCGCGATCGAGGAGATCACCAAGGTGGCCACGAACAACCGCGTGCGCCGGTAGCGGTCGGCGAGCCAGCCGAATGTGGTGGCGCCAGTCATCAGCCCCGCGAATCACATCACCCAGATCACCGATACCGCGCCCGGCGAGATGGCGCCGTCGGGACCGAGCAGTCCGAAGTCGTTGGCCCGCGGAGTGAGCACGCTACCGATGATCTGGACCTCGACGGGAGTTCAACGCGCACCCGATGCCCAGCGCGAGCAGGATCTTGTGGTGCATCGGGCGCCAGGAGGCGCGGTCGAGTCGGGTCGCTTGGATCATCGTGGGTCTCCTGCCTGCGCGCTGGGTCTCGCGGTGACATGGTTTTGTCTTCGCTGGCCGGCCCGCGACGTTCGACCTGAGGTGCCCGGTGCGTCGATCTGGTTGCCGGCGTGGTCGGACAGGTGCACGTCTATCCAGGGTCGATCAGCCAGCGATGGCGTTGAACAGGCTGACCACAGCCAGGATGGTCATGACCGCGGCGGCTATTCGAACGATCCAGGTGAAGGGAATCAGACGTAGCAGTTGCTGGCCTCCGGCGATAGCCAGGGCACCCACCGCCCATAGCCCCAGCACAGCACCGACGCCGACGGCGAGCGGGTCGTGGTACTTGGCGGCAAGGTTGGCCGTGGCGATCTGGGTGAGATCCCCGAACTCGGCGACAAACAGCACCAGGAAGCTGGAGCCCGCCACCCACCAAAACCCGGGCCGAGCGACGGTGGTGTGCACCCGCGTCGCAACACCGAGGTGTGAGTGCTGATCGTGGCTTGCCGGCATTGCGCACGAGGGGTCCGCTGGACGTTCGGCGCGCGCCCGACCAGTGTGCGCGTCGTCGTCGCGGCGGCGCAGCATCAACGCTGCGCCGAGGGCAAACAACACCGCGTTGGCGGTGTCTACTGCGTGGTGTGGCAGGAGGCCCAGCAGGCTGCCGGCCATGATCGCCAGCACGACGTGCACCGTGAACGCGGTTGCGACGCCAACGAAGACGTGACCTGCTCGGTATTTGGTACCCAGCATGAGGCTGGCCAACGCGGTCTTATCCGGTAGCTCGGCGACGAAAATGACGCCGAAGACGGTCGCGAGCGCAGTAAGGTTCATTGCGGTTGTGTCGTCTCGGGCGCGTCGAGCGGCATCCAGAAGACCTCGGCGCGGCAGCTGTTACTACGGCCGACGGTGTTATTCAGCACGCCGGACAACCGCGTGGTGACCTCGCTGTTGGCGAGTGCCGGCTGCTGGTCATACCGTGGCGCGCGATCGATGCTCTGGGCTTCGCGCGCTGGTGGGGGTTATCGGGTGTTGAGCGTGGCCGGGAGGATTGTCAGCACTTGGGCGGTCACCTGTCGGCCGAGTTGCTGTCCGGCCTCGTGGTCTAGGCGGGTGTGCTGACCGGCCCAGATCCGGCTCAGTCCAGCCTCTTGGGCGGCGGCGGCCAGGGTGGGGAAGTGCCGGCTGACCGTGCCAGTAGCGGTTGTGGTCACCGTGACCGGCTGGGCGGAACCGTAGAAGGCGGTCAGTACCTCTGCGGCGGTGGTGCTCAGCGCGCTATGCGCTCCGGGATAGGAGGGGTCCGCGGCGGTCGGAGTCAGCGGCTTCCAGGTCGGATCCGCGGGCACAGAGGGATGCGCGGCGGGGACGCCGAGCTCGATTGCGGTGACCGGCCGCCACACTGGTTGGTGGTATTTGGCGTCGTAGAGCGCGATGGTCGTGTCGGCCATCGCCAGGTCCATCCTTGCGAGCACGCTGCTGGCTTGGGCGAGGGTGGCGTGTTGGTCGTCGATGAGTTGATCGGCGATCTGGTTCCAGGTGTTCCAGATGGGGGACGCGCTCCAGAACTTGGCCGCTACCGTCTGATCCGCAGAGCGGGTGGTACTGGAGTCCTGGCCGATGCGTTTGACCTCGGCCAGCGCGGCGGTGTATCCGGCTGTGGTCACCGACGGCGGTGCGGCCGGACGCAATTGATCGGCGTTGTTAAGCAGGAACGGTCGTACTGATCCCCAGCTGGTGAACATTGGCGGCCCGAACTTCGGTGGGGTGGGCCGATACGCCCCCGATACGGTCCCGGCGACAAACGTCGCCGCGGGCCTGGCCGAGCCGTCCTGCTGCCGTTCGGCGAGGATCGCCCGCGCCGCGGCCGAACCCACCGCCACGCCGTCCCGCGTGGCGCTGCCGGCGGGCAACCCGGCCAGTTGCGTAGCGAGCTGGCCGTCGAAGGTGGCGCGCATCGACGGGTACAGCCCGACCATGACATCGTGCGCGGCCTGGTCAGCCGCCGCGTCGGGGCGGGCACCGGGGGCGGCGGGCACCGCCGAGCGATAAGGCCGTCCCGCATGGGTGATGGAGACCACCGCGTTGTACTCCGCGGCCTGCACCATCGCGAAGCTGCGGGTCGGGTGTACCGACGCCGGTTGCGCGTTGGGAACGGCCAGCGTCGAGATCAGCGTGCGGTTCCAGTCCGCAACTGCATGTCCCGAGCCGGGACTGTCGGCGACCTCGGCCACGGACGCGGCCACCTCGCCGCCAGAGCTGGCGGCACAGCCAGCACTGGCCAGCAGCGGAACAGCGATACCGGCGGCCACGACTACCGCAGCCGCCGCACCGAGCACGGTCTTTTTCCTGAGCATGAGCTCCCTACCAATCGCCTTAAACCGGCGCGGGGATCCCCAACGCCCATCTATCAATAGGCCAACGGGTTACACCCCCTACCGTCGACCACAGCGTCGCCGCGACGCGCAACCCGTCTCGTAGCGCGGCGCTGTCCAATACGCTGGCCACCGGCCGCGGGATCGTGCGGGGCTTGAAATATCGGGATTGTGGGCTTGACCAGCGAGTTTTTGGGTGCCCGGTTGAGTCATGCCGCGATCTGATACTCGCTGGTGAGCCCCTCGAGGATCGATCTACGGCGAACCTGGTAGCCGACGAGGTTGATCACGTGGGCACTGTTGCATCGGCGGATCACCGCAAGCGAGCAGGCTGGGTTGATGCGTCGTCGTCCTGCCAGAGTGCCCGCGTCGAGGTCTAGCTTCGCCGGTTTCCGCTTCCCACCGGAAGTGATCATGGTGGCCGTGCGATGGTACCTGCACGCGCCCCGGGCGCCTCGTTGTATCCCTAGGGCAGCTGGGATGAACTCGACGGGAGGTTCTTAGGTCTGATGGCCTACCTGGACGCGAAAGCGAGAAGGGGCAGTAGCCTGCCAGAAAAGCTTGTAGATCACCAGCGTGTCCCCGGGCTTGAGCGCATCTAGGGTGGCGCGCAGCTTCGGGCGCTCACCCTGGGTGCTGGCAGTCGCGATGATCTCTTCCCGGCACCCAGCGGCGTCCAGCGCATCCAGCTACAGCTGGTGATCCTGGACCGACCGCTGATATTGGGACACGGAGTGAGGTGTCATCAGCCGAGTAACTGCCGGCCCGGTGGCCAACTCGGTGGCATCCACCAACACCTTCTATCGCGTGGGGGGGCTTAGCGCCGGTGCTGTCCCGTCGGTCAGGGGCGTGTCTTGGTCGACCGTGCGACACAGGCCACGTTGGCAGGCGCGTTCACCTCGACCCATCAGCGATACGGGATCCAACCCCGCTGCGCACTCCGACCAGCGGGAACGCTCCCTAACGCCGGATTCCGGTCCAGTACTGCGCCCCGAGTAGGGGCGCTCCGCGCACGGCCAAGCGCTGAACGGCATCGACGAGGTCATCAACGTTGTCGATGACCAGCAACCTCAGCTGGGCGGGCAGCGCGGTCTGGTCGATGATCTGGATGGCTTCCCCGGTCCAGCTGATAGCCGACGGCACGCCGGCCATGGGCAATCCTGCTCAGAGGGCGCCGCGGGCGCGCAGTGCGTTTTGCATCTGCACGCCGTGTACCAAGTCGATGCCGGCACCCAGGGCCGCAGCGGCGTGCACGGCCTCGTGCATCTGCTCCACACTCACTCCGGCATCGGCGCAGGAGTTGGTGAAGGAATCAATGCAGTACGGGCACTGCTTAGCGTGCGCGACGGCCAGCCCGATCAGCGCTTTCTCTCGTACGGTCAGCGCACCGTCGATGGCGAAGGTGGCATTGTAGTAAGCCCAGAACCGGTCCATCAGCGGCTTTGCGAAGTTGCCTATTTCGGCGAAGCGCCTGAGGTCATCCCGCTGGTAATACTAAGGCGAACGTAGTATGTAGACAGTTCAGGCGGTGATGTAGCGGAGGTGGGGGTCGCCGAAAAATGCTCGGATGAGTTGGGGTAGTCGGGTGAGTCGTTCGAGTGCGGTGATGATGGTGGCGGTGAAGTCGTCAAGGCTGGTGGTGGCGCGGCGGCCGACGGTGTCGTGTTTGACGTTTTTCCAGACCCATTCATCTGGGTTGAGTTCGGGTGAGTAGGAGGGCAGCCGGAACAGTCGCAGCCTGCCGTCGGTACCGGCGACGTATTCTTTCACTGCTTGTGAGCGGTGGACGGGATGCCCGTCGACGACGAGGAAGACCGGGCCGGGGGTGTCGGTGAGCAGTTTGTCGCAGAAATCGATGAATTTCTCCGCGGTCAGGGTGCCGGGCACGATGTCGTATTTGAAGGATCCGCTGGCGGTGACCGCGGAGATCATGTTGACCGAGAACCGGGCCCCGGTGGTGCGCACCACGGGGGTCTGGCCGACCGGGGCCCAGGTGGTGCCGGCGTGGTAGTCCGAGCGCACCGAGGCCTCATCGGCGAAGTAGATGGTCGCGCCGAGTTTGTTGGCTTCGGCGCGGATGGCGGGATACTCCTGGGCTTTCCAGCGTTCCACCGCGTCGGGGTCTTGCTGGTAGGCCCGATACAGCGGTCGTTGCGGGGACAGGCCGATCGTGCGCAGCAGCCGACCCACGCTGACCGCCGAGAGCGCCACGCCGAACTCCCGGCGGATCACCTCGCGCACGATCTCCCGGGTCCACAATGAGAACTCAAATTGCAGCTGCCGGGGATTGGCTCCCACGATGAGCGCGTACAACTTCCGCAACTGGGCCCCTGATAGCTTAGGCGGACGCCCGGGCACCGGTTTCGCTAGTAGTGCCGCAATGCCGCCCTCGCGGAATTTCGCCATCCATGCGAACACCGTGGAACGGTCCATTCCCAGCGACTCGGCGACATCCTCGGGATGAGCACCCGCCTGGATCTGTTGCACTGCCCGGATCCGGATAGCTTCCAGAGTCTGGTGATCCAGCTTCCGTCCGTCATTATCACGCACAGCGACATTCAATCACACTCAGCACTCAAAGTCTAACTACTTACGTTCTCCTTGG